>JAFAVP010000003.1 GCA_019242395.1 Alphaproteobacteria bacterium
GTGCCGCCCAGCGCGCGAACAATCTTGGACGAGAGCTCCACGGATGAAATCAGGTCCTTGCCTGACATTTCGTAATCGACGCCGAGCGCCAGCCAGCGCATCGCCCAGTCAGCCTTCCATTGCAGCTTGCAATGCCCGCCGGTGACCGGAACTTCGCCGCGCTTGCCGTTCTCTTCGTACACAACCGTGCCGCGCTCCGCGTTCCATTCGAGGACCGGCACCTGCAGCACCTGTCCCGTTTGCGGCGAGACCGGCAGGAAGGGCGAATAGGTGGCGCGGCGCCCCGCGCCCAATGTCGGCAGCACGGTATCGCGCACCTTCTCGTAATTCGCGAGCACGGTGAGCAGCGCCGCATCGAAGCGGCCGGATTTGTAGCACTCCGTCGAGCTCAGGAATTCGTATTCGAAGCCGAAGCGATCGAGGAACGCGCGGAGCCGCGCATTGTTGTGCGCGCCGTAGCTGTCATGCGTGCCAAAGGGATCGGGGATCGCGGTGAGCGGTTTGCCGAGATTGGCAGCCAACATCTCGCGGTTCGGTACGTTGCCGGGAACCTTGCGCAACCCGTCCATATCGTCGGAGAAGGCGATGAGCCGCGTCTTCACATCGCTCAGCTGCTGAAAGGCATGACGCACCCAGGTGGTCCGCGCCACTTCCCCAAAGGTGCCGATGTGCGGCAGTCCGGAGGGGCCGTAGCCGGTTTCGAACAGCACGAAATCCTTCGGCTTGCCGGCCGCCGCGAAGCGCTCCAGCCGCGCCAGCACCTTCCGCGCCTCCTCGAACGGCCACGCATGGGACCCGAGCGCCAATTTGCGCAAGGATGATGATAGTGCCGCGTCAGCAAGGGACATTCGATTTCCTTAGCGTCGCAGAAGGAAACGCGCCAGCGGAAAGAGAACTCAGACTGGAACGCGTGTTTTCCTGCCGTGCGCTTCCAGGAGCTTCGCTGCGCGCTTGTCGAATGTGACGAAAGTCTCGCCTCCGGACCAGCGGCCCTCATATGCAATCACGCCGTCGGCAAAGTCGCCTCCATCCGCCATCATTTGCAGACCCGCATCGACAGCAGCTCGATTTGCAACGACGTTCGCACTCGTTGTCATCTTGCGAATTCTGTCTGCTATGGCTTCTGACTCGATCGTATAGCCTCGTGAAAGCACCCACACGCATTCGCACAGCGCAGGCAGGGTCAGCGCGACCAATTCTGCATTTTCGAGCATCGCTTCCGCCGAACGGCTTTGTTTGGGATCGTCTGAGACCAGCACCCGGACGAGAACATTGGTGTCCGGCGTGATCTTCACCGTTTTCCTGCCCACCCTTCGATGGAAATCTGTCCAATCTCTTCAATCGAGAGGCGCCGCTGCCCTTTTCGCTTCAGGGAACCAAACACATCGGAAATCTTGCCGGCCGGACGGGCGGCGCGGACTTCGATGGCCCCGTCGGGAAGCTTGTTGACACTCACTGTTTCTCCCGGATGCACGCCGAGATGGTTCAGGATGTCCTTGCGTAGGGTGACCTGCCCTTTGGAAGTAACCGTGAGAGTGCTCATAGCGAACCTTTTAGCCGATTGTACGTAAGGCAAAAAAGCCTTACACGCAACTCCTTGTGATGACGCGCGACGGACTTGTCAGTCCAAACCGGTGCGTCAAAATAGGTACAAATGACGAACATGGGAGAGGTGCAGGCGCTGGTTCCTGCGGCAGGCGGGGCGGTGCTCGCGTTCGCCTCGGGCGAGGTTCGACGTGTCAGCGCTGAGGAGGCGCGCGCACTGTTCCGCTCTGGTGAGGTGCTCGTTGCGCACGCCATTTTCGTCGCCGGGCGGCTAAAGGTTGCGCCCAATCGCCCCTTGTTCGATGCGCTGGAGTTGTTTGCCTTCGTGCGGCCGGCGCAGCCCTGCATTCCGAGTCCGCTGGGGCTTTCGCGCACGCTGATGCTCCCGCGGCCGAGCACGCCCGAAGAGGCCGCGATCACGCTGCATCGGGCAGCGAACGCGCTCCTGAACGAGTTGCGTCTGCTATCTCCGGCAGCGAAACAGCGGCAGCAACCGCTCGTCTCCTCCATGCTGAAAGCCGGATGGCGCTGGGCGCCGCTGGTGCTGGAGGCGATCGGAAGTTCCGAACGCGCGCTGCCGCCGCTCGCCGGTTTCGATGTCTGGCGCGAGCTGCCGAAATGGGAAGACGAGGCGCCGCCTGGCAAACCGGGACTGCACGCTGTTACGGCGAATGAATCGCGTGCACGATTGGAGGCGCTCATCGGCGGCCGCGAAGCGCGGCCAGAGCAATCGGCCTATGCGGAAGAAGCCACCTACGCCTTCGCATCCCGCGAACGCGCGGAGGCGCCGAAGATCGCGCTCATCGAAGCGGGTACCGGCGTGGGCAAGACGCTCGGCTATCTCGCGCCGGCGAGCCTGTGGGCAGAGAAAAACGGGCCGGGGCTCTGGATCGCCACCTACACGCGCAATCTGCAGCGCCAGATCGTGCAGGAGATGGCGCACCTCTATCCCGACCCCGCAGAACGCGAGGACAAAACGGTGGTGCGCAAAGGTCGCGAGAATTACCTCTGCCTGCTCAATTTCGAAGAAGCAGCGAAACGGATTGCGCTGGCGCCGGGGCAGCGCGCCGTGGTGCTAGGCCTGATCGCGCGCTGGGTCGCCGCCACGGCGGATGGCGACATGTCCGGTGCCGGCTTCCCCGCCTTTCTTGCCGCCTCGTTTCCCATGAGCGAGATCACCGACCGGCGCGGCGAATGCGTTTACGCTGCGTGTCCGCACTACCGTACCTGTTTCATCGAACGGGTGGTCCGGCGCGCGCGGCATGCGCCCATCGTCATCGCCAATCATGCGCTGGTGATCGCGCAGGCGGCACAGGATTGGCTTGGTGGCGAGCAGGAGGACACGCCCGCCGAACGTCGCGCGCGTTACGTATTCGACGAAGGCCATCATCTGTTCGATGCCGCAGACAGCGGCTTCTCCGCTTTTCTCTCCGGGCAGGAGATGGTGGATTTGCGCCGCTGGATCCGCGGACCGGAGGGGCGCGCGCGCACGCGCATGCGCGGTTTGGAAGAGCGCTTGAAGGACATCATCGGGGGGGACGAAGAGGCGCAATCCGCACTGGGCGAGTGCATCGCCGCGTCGAGCGCACTGGCCGGCGAGGGCTGGCTCTCGCGATTGCACGGCGGCGGTCCGCGCGGATCGGGTGAGGTTTTTTTGGCGGAAGCGTACCAGCATGTCCTGGGGCAAAACGATTCCGCGGAACGGCTCTATGCGCTCGAAGCCGAAACAGTACAGCTGAGCGATGCGGTGATCGATTCCGCGCGTAGGCTTGGCGCGGCGCTCAAGCGGTTGATCGCGCCGTTGCAGCGGCTCGCACAAACCCTACGCAAGCAGCTTGATGATGAAGCCGCCAAGCTCGAAACTTACGAACGCGCGCGATTGGAAGCGGCCGCACGAGGGCTGGAGCGCCGCGCCAAACTCATGCTGCCGGCCTGGATCCGCATGCTGGACGCGCTGGAAAGCGAAGAGCGGCGCGAGGAGTTCGCCGGTTGGTTCGAGATCGTGCGCGAGGACGGCCGCGATTTCGATGTGGGCCTGAGGCGGCACTGGATTGATCCCACAATTCCGCTCGCGCAAGAGGTGCTGCTGCCGGCGCATGGCGCCTTGATCACGTCCGCCACCTTGCGTGATGCGCCGAACGGCGCGGACGACTGGCAATCGGCGGAAGTGCGCACCGGCGCCGCGCATCTGCCCGAACCGCCGAAACGCGCCAGCTTCGGCTCCCCGTTCCGCTATGCCGAGCAGGCGCGTGTGTTCATCGTGCGCGACGTGAACCGTCGCGAACCCGATCAACTGGCTGCTGCGTACCGCGAGCTGTTTCTGGCGAGCGGGGGCGGTGCGTTGGGGCTGTTTACGGCTGTGCAAGCGTTGCGCGCGGTGCAGAGCCGCATTTCAGTGCCGCTGGGCGCAGCCGGTATCAACCTTTACGCGCAGCACGTGGACCGGTTGGATACCGGCGCGCTGGTCGATCTGTTTCGCGCGGAAGAAAATGCCTGCCTGCTCGGCACCGATGCATTGCGGGATGGCGTGGATGTGCCCGGCCGTTCCCTGCGCCTCGTCGTGTTCGACAAGGTGCCGTGGCCAAAGCCCAGCATCCTGCACAGGGCGCGCCGCGCCCGCTTCGGGAAGACCTATGACGATCTGCTCACGCGGCTCCGCCTGAAGCAGGCGTTCGGCCGCCTCATCCGGTCGCAGGAGGACAAGGGTTGCTTCGTCATTCTGGAGCCCGCCACGCCTTCGCGCCTGCTCACGGCGTTTCCACCCAACACGCCCATCCGCCGCTGCGGTTTGGCCGAGGCAATTGCAGAAATTCGTGGATTCTTGTGCGAGAGCAGAGACGAAGCCGCTTTCGCCGCTCTATAAGAACGGCAATGGCGGAAGCGGCGGAAAATCTGTTCGGCGAAGGTGAGGTGGAAACCGGTGAAGGGTACGGCCGCCACTCTCCCGGCATCCTGCCGAGTCACGTCCTGAAGCGGCTGATTCGCGCGCGGCGCGAAGTGCTGGCGGCGGAAGAGATCGAGGACGCACAGATACAACCGGCCTCGCTGGACTTGTGGCTGGGACCATTGGCATGGCGCGTTCGTGCGGGTTTCCTGCCCGGCCCGAATGCCACGGTGCGCGAAAAGCGATGCCGTTGCCATGCATGAGATCGATCTCACCAACGGCGCGGTGCTGGAAACGCATTGCGTATATGTGGTGCAGCTGCTGGTGAAGCGTTGCGGACTGGGCAAGGGCATCGGCGACATCGCGGCATTTTTGACCGCGACGGATACTAATCCAACCCGGCTGATCGAACGGACAACGTCGCAATGAACCGCTATTCGACGATTGCTTTTCTGGCCGCGCTCCTTCCGTGCGTCG
>JAFAVP010000179.1 GCA_019242395.1 Alphaproteobacteria bacterium
CGGCTTGCGCGCCCCAGGAGGTCCAGCCCTCGCGGCGGCCGCGCGCGAACAGCTCCAGATACGGCCCTTCGGGGCGGCACAAAAACCAAGGGGAGCCTTGCGGCTCCCCTGGCGCTTCTCTCCCTTTGGGGCAACGGACACCCTTTCGAGGCCGCAAATCATATCGGCATTCTACGACGGCGCGCGGGGCGGGCGTAGGAGCGCTTCGGCCGGGATGTGCCATTCGCGGTGGAGCTTCCACGCCTGCTCCAAGGTCAGCGGCCGCTTGCCGCGCAGGATTTCCGAAGCCCGCGAGCGCGAGCCCAGAAGCCGCGCCAGATCGGCCTGACCGAACCCCGGCTGTTCCATGCGAAAGCGGATGGCCGAGACCGCATCCGGCGGATCGATCGGCCAGCGCTTCGCCTCGTAGGATTCGATCAGCGCCGCCAGCACATCGAAGCGGTCCGCGTCCGGGGTGCCGCGCCGGGGCTGCCGCTCGAAATACGGTGCAATCGCCTTCAGCGCGCGATCGTAGTCGCGCTCGTTGCGGATCGGCGCAACCCACGCTTCGGCCTTTGTCTTCGTTTTCATCACACGGTTCCCGATCGATCCTGTCGTATTTCTTGCCATACTGCCCGCGCTGAGGGAGAATACGATATGGACGGACAACACAGCTACTCGATCATACTCGAGCCGCAGGAAGGCGGGGGCTTCACCGTGCTCGTGCCGGCGCTGCCGGAAGTGGTGACAGAAGGCGATACCGAGAGCGAGGCGCTGGCCAATGCCGAAGAAGCGATCCGCGCCGTGCTGGCCTACCGGCGCGACAACGGCATCTCCATTCCCGCAGACGCGCGTCCGGAAGTTCGTAAAGTGACTGTCGCTGCCTGATGGGCGGAAAGCTGCCCGTCATTTCAGGCAAGCGCGTTATCCAAGTTCTTCAGCGAGCAGGCTTTGTAATTGAGCGGATTGTCGGCAGCCACCATGTTCTTGTTCACCCCGGCGATCTGTCGCGCACAGTCACCGTGCCGCTGCACGGCAATCGCGATCTGAAACCCGGAACGCTGCGCTCGATCATTCGCCAGGCGGGTTTCACGGTCGAAGAGTTCCTTGATCTGTTGTAAACGCGGTCCGGACGCGATGGGAGGCTGCTGCTGAACCCGGTGGGCAGCGATTACCGCTCATAAAGCTGCGCGGCGAGGCTTGAATTCGCCATATTCGTTCACACTTTGTACTTGCCGAGCGTGACGCTGGTCCTGCATACTGCCGCCATCCTCCCTAATTGCATCCGAGGCAACGCCAGCCGCGAAAAGCGCGCGCGGCGCCACGCTTGCGCCCCCTCCGCTTCGGCGGCACTGCCCTCGTACGCAAGGGGAGAGCCCTCTACACAAAAGGAACCACACCAATGTCTGCATGCATCCGCGCGGGGCCGTGAGGCCTCGCCCTTCCGCGCGTCCTTTCGCCTGCTGTTGCGTCGCCGGAGCAAACTCCGGAACCGGCTTCGGCGGCGAAGAGACCAGCCTTCTCGATCGCGAAAAAAACGCGAGCCCCAAAGCCACGCCCCGGCATGCTCGCGAGATGTGCGATTCCCGTTGCCGCGCGGATCATGAGACGGGATGAAAATCGAAACCCTGATCCCGGTGACAGGTTGGACTCTGCCCGCGGTGGCGCCAAAACGCGAATTTGGCGACTCGCCTGCGTCGCGCTGCACCTGCACACACAAGCATTTGTGTTCGTCTCAGGCCGGGTTCCGCATTGCCCAAGTTGAAAATCGCGCGTTAGAGTTTTTGCGGCGCCCACATTTCGCAGGCGGCTCGCAGCAAACAGGGGGATTCCGGCCATGAAGATGCTGTGCCTCGCAAGCGCAACGATGCTCGCGCTCACCGCAACCGCCTATGCCGCCGGTACCGGCGCCATGTCTTCTATGCGCGCAGGCAGCGCGGCGCAGCATGGCGTTCATGTTCCGCCGCCGGGCCTCTCCACCCTCTATGACCAGAACGTCGGCGACAGCATCTATGGCTGGTATTCGCAGACGCTCAGCGCCAATCCCGAGGAGGACGAGTACATCGCGGATGACTTCGTGGTTCCCGCTGGCCACCGGTGGGCGATCAAGGAAGTCGACGTCTCCGGCTATTACGCGGGCGGCAATGGCCCGGCGTCCTACGTCAATCTCCTGTTCTGGACGGACGATGCCGGCCTCCCGTCAAAGAAGAAGGGCCCCGCCATCAAGTGCGACAACCTCACGCCGCAAGGCCTCGATACCGGCGCCTTCCAGATCAAGCTCCCGAAATCCTGCAAGGTCGCTCTTGCCGGCAGCGGCAAGAGTGGCACGGTCTATTGGCTGACGGTGCAGGCGAACATGGAGAGCCTCGCGACCAGCGGCTACTGGTCGTGGGAAGGCAACAACAACGTCGCCGGCAACCAGGGTGCGTCCTGGTACTACGGCGGCGGGCTTCCCGTGCAAGATCCCAAATGCCTGAAGAGGTTCGAGACAATCCAAGATTGCAACGGCCGCGTGGAAGCGGACGTGGCCTTCGCGCTCTTCGGCAAGGATAGCGGCGGCTGAACGAGCAGGGGGGCTACGGCAGCCAATTCCGAATTGCCTGCTGCAACATTCCGGCATTAGGCTGTTCGTCGCAGGCTTCCTACCGCGGAAGAAAAGACAAACACGAACGCACCAAGGATCAGAGACGATGAAGACCGTGCTTCTTGCCACCGCCGCCACGCTGGCGCTCACCGCCGCAGCCTTTGCCGCCGGCAATCCCATGCTCGCCGCAGGCGGCGCGCGCGGCGCCGCGCATCGTGCCATCCATGCGCCGCCGAAGGGCCTCACCGCGCTCTACGACCAGAACATCGGCGACGCCGGTTACGGCTGGTTCTCGCAAACCCTCAGCTCGTATCCGCAATACGATGAATACCTGGCGGACGACTTTGTGGTTCCCGCCGGGCACACCTGGAAGGTGAAGGAGGTCGATACCACGGGCTTCTATTACCAGGGCACCGGCGGCCCCGCGCACAGCGTCAACGTCCTGTTCTGGGGTGACAAGAAGGGGTTGCCGGACAAGGGCTCGAAAGTTGCGGAATGCGACGATCTCAAACCAAAATCCGGGCTCGATACGGGGGCGTTCCAGATCACGCTGCCGAAATCCTGCAAGGTCAGCCTGGACGGAAGCGGCAAAAGGGGCACCCGCTACTGGCTGACGGTGCAGGCCAACATGGATGGCGTCAATACCAGCGGCTACTGGGCGTGGATGCAGAATGTGAACGTCGCCAACAAGCAGGGTGCCGGATACTATTACGGCGGCGGCAACAGCGTGTCCGATCCACAGTGTCTGCAGCAGTTCGAGGGCATTCAGGATTGCTGGAACGCGGCGGGGCCGGTCGATCTCGCCTTTGCGCTTCTAGGCAAGGACAAAGGCGGCTGAGTCCTGACAGAAAGCGATACGTGCCCGTAAACTCAGGTGGGCCGCTCCGACTCCCTGTTTCTACAATCGAACGCTTTGCCCTTCCATTGCGAGGGGAGGGGGCGCGCCCAATCTCGCCGGAATGAAACAAGCTGATCAGCACCCGCAAGACGCGAGCACCAAATCTCGTGGCGGGCGTTTCGTCCGTAGAGAGAGGAGCGCATGTCTCGCGCGTTCGTAAAGGAAACGACACAAGCCGCACCGCCGCCTGAGCGGATGGTTTCATCTGGCCCCAATCTCGTGACAGAGGAGGGCCGGGCCAAGATCGCGGCCGAGGTGGAGCGCCTCGAGGCTGCGCTCGCGTCCGAAAACAATATCCTTTTGCGCGAAACCTTGGAGCGCGACCTGCGCTACTGGCGGCATTCGCTGTCCAGCGCAGAGGTGGTGAAGCCGCACAAAGAGGACGGCGTCGTCGCCTTCGGGTCCACAGTCACCTTTTCGCGGAATGCAGCCAAGCCGCAGACCATCCGCATCGTGGGCGAGGACGAGGCGGATCCGAAATCGGGACTCGTAAACTTTCGCTCGCCGTTGGCGCAGGCGCTGCTCGGCGCCGAGGCGGGTGACGCGGTCGAGATGACCTCGCCGCCGGCGAAGCTCACCATTATCAAGGTGGAGTGACGCTCGTCTGGGAAGACGCGCCTTCTATGGGGCGTTTCTGCCGTTAACCCAGCACCGTAAAGGCGCGCACCGCATAGAAGCTCTGGTAAACGAGGTTCAGCACGGCAAAGCCATAGTGGAATTTCCGCTTGGCGGTGAACATGGCTATCGCACATAGCAGGCAATAGACCGGCGCCTGCAGCCAATAATCGAGTTCGTACTGGCTGGCATGCGCTGGCCCCTTGATCAAGGTGTCCACGGCATCGAACGCGTTGACGCAGGCGAACAGCCCGAAGAACCATTTTCGCCGGCTCATGAAGTAATCGCCGTAGCTCTCGTACTCGGCGATGTTATCGGGAAACAACAAGGTGGTGAGCAGATACAGCTGGAATACGAATGCGATGAGGAAAACGTAGACTGGAAAGCTCCATACCGTCAGCGTCCCCAGCCAGAACTCCCACCACCAGAACAGTACCAGGAGCAATAGAATGCTGACCGCCCACACGAGATGAATGGGGTCCCGGCGCACGTCCGGATGTTGCACGAAACGCGCGAGCCCGGTGAGCAGCCGCGCAAGGCTGAGGCTGATCACAAAGCCGAGGATCAGGCGGACATGGCTAAAGGCATCAGGCACGCTGGTGGTGTGCGTAACGATGGGCCGAGCGTAGCTTGGCCTTGGCGGCTTCGGCCGTTCGATCGCGCGGTGCCGCGTTCGTCACCAGGCCGGCGAGCAGATGGTGCGCTGCGTGGGTGACATCTTCGACGGCCTGGTTGAAGGCCGCCGCGTTCACCTTAGAAGGCCGCGTGAAGCCAGAAATCTTGCGGACGAACTGCAGCGCGCTGGCGCGGATTTCGTCCTCCGTCGCCGGCGGAGCAAAGTTGTGCAGTCTCTTGATGGCCCGGCACATCTGCCGATCGTCCCCTCGGATTGCGGCGCCATCCTAGCGCAGTTGCCGGCGGGGGGAAGCTCTGGCCTCGGTGGCAAGTTCCTATTGGGTCATGGCCGAGGACCGGGAATCCGCCGGAAATGGGGGTGGGTGGTAGACAGGCAGGGGCCGCTCTGATATGAGCGCCGCCTTCCCGGCACCATCAGGAGCAGGCTTTGCAGATCATCGTTCGCGACAACAACATCGACCAGGCGCTGAAGGCGCTGAAAAAGAAGATGCAAAGGGAAGGCATCTTCCGCGAAATGAAGCTCCGGGGCCATTACGAGAAGCCGAGCGAGAAGCGAGCCCGCGAGCGCGCCGAGGCGGTTCGCCGCTACCGCAAACTGCAGCGCAAGAAGCTGCAACGCGAAGGCGTGCTGCCGCGTTAATCGTCGAGAATAAATCCAAGTCACGCAAAGCCGCCCTCCGGGCGGCTTTTGTATTTTTCGGAGCCGCGCTTCTCCCTTCTGTCGTACCAAAATCCGCAACGAAACTATTACGGTTGCGTCATCCGTCCTTAGCAGCGCTGTCACCGGCTCAAACTACCCAGCGCGCGAGCGCAAGGGTTCACATCGCCATTGAATAGCGGCGGACAGTGCCGCCACCCAGCAGCCCAAGCGCTCGATCACTAACGCAAGGAGAGCTTGATGAAAGGCCTACACCTAAGACACCTAACGGCGGCGCTATTGCTCTGCACATTTCCAGTAACGACGTTTGCGGCCGACGGCATTGGACCCTTCACCAATGGCGTTCCGGCGGCCAATCCGGCGGAAGGCGCCCCCGCCAATGTTTACAGCTCGGACTTCACCGCGGGCGCCGTTGTAACCGGCACCGACCCGCTGGAAAATCCATCGGGTAGCATTACGAATTTTGGGTATCTGTCGGACGGCAGCACTCACACCGAGCCGGACCAGAATACCTATGTGACCTTTGATGGGAAGACGGGCGGGCCCACGCCAAGGTATGATTACGGCCACCACTTTCTGATCCAGGGTCACGAAAACTCGGGCAATCTCGGCTACGTCACCCGCATCAATCTTGATGTGAGCGATCCCGCGCATCGCATTACCCTGCTCACGCCGGTCGGCGGCGACAACCTCACGCATTTTAACCGCGTCGATGGCTCCACCTACGATCCGTTCACCAAATCCTACCTCATTACCCAGGAAGGGGGGCCCACGGACGGCGGCGTCTTCGAAATTTCCAGCAAATGGCCGGCGACGGTTACCACGCGCTACGGGCTGATGGGGCGCTGCGGCGTAGAAGGCATCCATACCGACAACAAGGGCCGCATCTACCTGGTCGAGGACACGGGCGGTAAGGCGGCAAGCACCGACCAAACAACATTAATGGACCAAAGTTCGCGAAACAGCCGAATTCCTATGTGTATCGTTTCCTGCCGTACGACAAACGGGACCTGAATGCCGGTGGCAAACTTCAGGTTCTTCAGGTGTCGGTCGACGGCCAGCCGCTTGTGTTCGGCGGCACGACCGACCAACAGATCTTTGACGACGTTTGGTCGGCAAAGCAGGTCGAACTGCACAGCGGTGCCTCCTTCCCGACGATTTGGGTGACCATCCACGACACGGCTACGGACGGCACGGCGGACTTTGACTGCAACGCGACTGCACGCGCTGGTGGAGGAACGCCGTTCAAGCGGCCAGAAAACGGCGCGTTCAAGCCTGATGGCAGCTATCGCACGTTCTTCTTTTTGACCACCGGCGATACCGACAACCGCTCCGGTTCTGTCGACGGGTTGGCCCAGCGCGGCGCCTGGGGTGGCATCTTTGAACTCGATCTCGACAACAAGCAGGAGAACGGCACGATAAAGCTAGACGTGCTGGGCGACGCGATTCACAACTCGTTCGACAACATCACTTTCGGTGACAGCAACACGATTCTGGCCGCCGAAGATCGCGGCGACACGCTCCACGACCAGCTGGATACGTTGGACTCCATCTGGGCGTATCCCTTGGACAATTTCGGCTCGCCGCTGCGCGTGCTTGCGCAGGGCCGGGATCAAAGCGCCTCCGGCACCGGTCAAGAGGACAACGAACCAACCGGTATTTACGTGTCCAACGGCGGCCACGCTGTATCCGACTTCTATGGAAAGCCTGCCAATCTGATCGGCGCGCGCGGCTTCTTCACGCAGCAGCACGGCGACAACACAGTGTACGAACTGGTTCACAGCCAGGACGGGGCGCGCCACAAGCGCTAAGTCACAATCTCAAATGTGCAGTGGAGCGCCTTCGGGCGCTCCACTTTTCATTCCCACTATTCAGCGGGTCTCAGACGGTCTCGGTAACCTTGCTCAGATGCGGCGGCCGGTCAGGATCAAAACCGCGCGCACGCGCTGCACCTTCGATGGCGAGGTATGCGGGCAGCAGCATTGCCACCGGATCGAGGATTGGGTGATCGGCCCCGATCCAGGGTAAATTGCCTTTCGGGCCGCCCGCGCAAAAGACGGTTTCACCGGCGGTACGCAAGTCCCGAACCAGGTCGTCAATCCCCGCAGCCGCTTGATCATTCTGTCGAAGGACAAGCACCGGGGCGGTGCGTGCAATTGCAGCGCGCGGTCCATGCTGCAATTCCGCTGTGCTGAAGCCGAGGGCCGGAAGGCGCAACGTTTCAGTCAACTTGAGTGCAATCTCCCGCGCTGGGCCAAGCCCATAGCCTCGGCCGGCGCTGAAAGCCGCCGGAGCCTTGCTGAGCGCTTGCGCGAAGTCGAGCCACTGACATTGGAGCGCCGCAGCAAACCGTTCAGGCAATTGGTGGACTGCCTTTCGCAGCTCATGGTCACTGGCCAAAGCCGACACAAGCTGTGCACCCGCCATCATCGAAAGCGCGACCGTCTTTGTCGCCGCCACCGCGCGCTCCGGCCCCGCTCCGATGGACAGCACCAATTCCGCTGCGGCCGCCACGGGAGAGTTCTCTTGATTGACCAGGGCAACTGTAAGCGCGCCCGCTTGGCGCGCCGCCTGCGCCGCGCTCACCAAGTCGGGGCTGCGCCCGGATTGTGAGATCACCAGGAACAGCACCTCCTCCATGCGAGGCCGCGATCCGTACACGCTGAATACGGATGGCGCAGCTGGCGCTGTCAGAACTCCGAGCCTAGTTTCGAAAAGATATCGAAGATAAACGCCAACATGCCCGGAGCTGCCGCGGCCGCACATCAAAACTAGGCGGGGCCCAAACCCGGCGATAACTCGCGCGGCATTTTCTACCGCATCAAAACGCGACAACAGTGCGTCCGCCTTGGCGGGCACCTCCCCGATCTCTGAGAACATTGCGCTTTGCGCCGTCATCTCCGGGAGAGTTCCGCTATGGCCTCGCGGAGATTGTCCCCATGCCGCGCAAGTAGCGCGGATGCTTCCGCCATTTGTACGCCGAACCCGAGCAGTATGGCGGTCTTCACATCACCGTTCGCCTGGTAGAGGCAACGCGCAGCTTCAGCCTCGCCGCAACCAGCAATTTCGTGGACAATACCTTCTGCCCTGCGCCGAAGCTTGTCATTGGTCGCCCGCATATGAACCATCAGGCCGCGATAGACCCGGTTCAGTTTCACCATGACGGCGGTGGAGAACAGATTGAGCACAATCTTTTGTGCAGTGCCTGCCTTCATGCGCGTTGAGCCGGCGATCACCTCTCCTCCTGTTGGAACCGCGATAGGATGATGCGCGATGGACAGGAGGGGCGCTCCCGTATTGTTCGCGATGGCAATCGTCAGCGCGCCTCTTTCACGCGAAGCACGCAATGCTCCAAGGGTGTAAGGGGTCTTGCCACTGGCGGCGACTGCAATGACCACATCATGCGGCCCCACACCGGTTTCTTCTACTGCCATCGCACCAGCTGCTTCGTTGTCTTCGGCGCCCTCTATGCTGTTCAGCAGGGCGCCGGGGCCACCTGCGAGGAGGAATGCTGTTCGTCCGGTTGGCCAATCGAAGGTGGGAGTCAACTCGACTCCATCCTGCACGCCGATCCGCCCGGAGGTTCCCGCGCCCACATATATCAGCCGCCCACCTCGCTGCAGTGCTGGCACAGTGCCTTCAACAGCGGCGGCAAGCCGCGGAAGCGCAGGCCCTACGGCAGCCACGGCCGCGAGTTGACCTTCATACATGGCGTTCAAGATTTCAGCGGTGTGCCATGAATCCATTCCGGCATATCGGGGGCTGATCTGCTCGGTGAGCATTCGGGCTTAGCTTTCCTCCAGCTGATGGGATTCTGGTAACGCCGCTCAAAGGGTATGGCGGCATGGTTCCATGCTCTAGACTACGGGTTCCAACCAGGCCGCGAAATGGGCAACATTCCCGCATCCGTGAAGGCAATTCTCGCAGAGCGAATTTTCGACGGCCAGCAATGGCACCACGCTGCCGCCGTTCTGATCCAAAATTGCCGGATACTGGGCTTCACCACATTCAATAATATCCACGAAAGTTGCGAGGTTGAGCGGCTGCCAGCTGGGGTTTTCATCGCGCCTGGCTTCATTGACATTCAGGTGAACGGCGGCGGTGGAGTGCTGCTCAACGCGACCCCCACGGCGGAGGGCATGGTGGCGATAGCCCGCGCCCATCGGCCGTTCGGGACCACGGCGCTGCTTCCGACCTTCATCACCGATACGCAGGAGAAGACCAAACAGATCATCGCCGCCGCGAAATCCGCGGTCGGACGTGACGGGGTGATGGGGCTGCATCTCGAAGGGCCCTTCATCAATCCCGCGCGCGCCGGTGTTCATCCTACGGAGTACATCCGCTGTCCGAGCGACGGTGATCTGGAATGGGTCCGTCTGCTGGCCAACGTGGGATGCGCGGTCATTACCCTGGCGCCCGAGTGTGTGCCCGCCGGGTTCATTCGAACGCTGGTGTCATTAGGCATTCGCGTGTGGGCTGGCCATAGCGAGGCGACGGCCGAGCAGATGCATCGTGCAATCGATGAGGGGCTGAGCGGCGTAACCCACCTTTTCAATGCGATGCCGCCACTTCGTGGCCGCGAACCGGGTATCATTGGAACAACCTTGGCGGACCCGCGTCTCACCGCGGGAATCATTATGGATGGTCTACATGTCAGTCCGATTTCAGTGCGCGCGGCCTTCGCGGCGAAAGGTTCGGATCGCATCGCCCTGGTCACGGACGCCATGCCGACTGTGGGTGCGAATACTCAGCAGTTCGATCTCATGAAGCGCAGCATTTACCTTCAGGGCGGGCGCCTCGTCACAGGCGAAGGAATATTGGCCGGCGCGCATCTTGATATGACGTCAGCCTTACGCAACGCCATTCAACTGGCCGGAATTTCGTTGGAAGATGCACTCATATCGGCAGGGCACACGCCGGCCCGTTCGCTTGGCCTCGATAGGGAACGCGGCACTCTGGTAACAGGAGCTCGTGCCGATATGATCGCTTTGAACCAAGACCTACAGCTTGTTGGGACATGGATTGGCGGCGTTCGCCAATGAGACGATCAGGCTACCTCCTGCGCCTCCACAGCGATCACCGTGGCGGTGCGTTCCAGCTTGCCCCACCCCACCACCGCTCCTTTCAGTGCCGTGAAGATCGAGCGGACAACCACGTAATACATAAGTTGCCGATAGCCGAAACGCTGTAGTGGCAGGCTGATCAGCAGCCCCTTCTGCTCCTTGCCTTCAACAAGGAACCCAAAACCTGCCGCCGCCATGTCCAGCAGCACAAACAAGCCATAATAGATACCGACCTTGATCAGGCTATCGTTGTTGAACTCTGCTCCGTGCTCCAAGTACGCCGCGCCCTGCCATGTCAGCTGCCATAGGAGCAGAAGGTCGGCCACGGGCGCGAGGGCCGTCAGCAGGATTTGGAATAGCCAGACTTGCGGCAGCGCAATAAGCCCCAACGCGCCATACTCGCGGTTGAATGTCAGCGCCCGATGCTTCCAGAGGCATTGCAGCGTTCCATAGGCCCAGCGGAACCGCTGCCGAGCCAATCCCCGGAACGTGGTAGGCGCTTCGGTCCAGGCGATCGCTGAGCTATCGAACAACACCCGATAGCCGCCTCGCTGCAGCGCGATGGTAAGATCCTGGTCCTCGGCGACCGTGTCGCTAGAGAAGCCCCCCAGCTGTTCAATGGCGCTCCGCCGCCACGCGCCGATTGCACCGGGCACCACCGTCAAGGTTCCAAGCGCGGCGAGCGCCCGCCGCTCAAGATTCTGCGCCCCAATATACTCCAGCGCCTGCCATCGTGTGATCATGTTGATGCGATTGCCGACCTTCGCATTGCCGGCCACGGCGCCGATGGTGGAGTCGGCGAACCACCGCACCAGACGCGCGATGGCGTCCCGCTTGAAGATGGTGTCGGCATCCAGGGCGACGATGACCTCTCCCCGGGCGTGGGACAGGCCGACGTTGAGTGCATTGGCCTTTCCGCCATTTGCGACGCGGACGAGGCTCACGCGAGAATCTCCACCGAATGCTCCCGCTACCACGCCATAGGTGTCGTCCTTGGAGCCATCGTCCACCACAATGACTTCGAGATCGGCGTGATGACTTTCCAGAATGCGCCGCACGGAGCGAACAATCACCCGCTCCTCATTGTACGCGGGAATAATGACGGAAACCGGCGGAGCCCGCAGCGGCGGTGGCGTATGTGCCTGGTGCTGTTCATTGCGGAAGTTGCGCAAGGCGAGCACGATCAGGAAAAGCACGCGTCCAAGGCCGAGCCAAATTGCCGCGAGGAAGCACAAATGCAGCAGGCGCCCGAACCGGCTGATTGCATAGAAGACGATTCTGTCGGCGAAAAGGGACATGCTGCCCGAGAGCGGCGGCATCGCCTGGTCCCGGCTCAAGCCCACAAGAGCCGACACCGGCACGAAGCGGTAGCCCTGCGCTTTCAGTTTTTCAATGAGTGGTACTAGAGCAGCGATGGTCTGCGAGCGGTCGCCACCCGCATCGTGAAAAAGGATAATATTACGTGGTGAATTGGACTTCGCATCGTGAATCATCCGGAGCGCGCGCGAGACAATCGTCTCCGCGCCTGGCAGCTCCCAATCCACGGGGTCGACATGCTCTCCGACTGTTAGATAACCCAGATCCTGCGCCACCTGAACCGGCGCGATCTGGTCCTCGTCCGTGGGTTCTGCATCGCCTAGGTAAGGCGGACGGAAGAGCCGCATTGAGCGGCCTGTCAGCGCCTGAAACAGGCGCTGCGTCGCGTTCAATTCCACCGCGACGACGCCATTCGGTGTTTCCGAAAGGTTGGGATGTGTGAAGGTGTGATTCCCCACCTCATTCCCGTCCGCCACGATCTGCTGCACGAGCTCGGGATACGCTTCCGCGTTGCTGCCAATAATGAAAAAGGTTGCAGGCACGTGCTCGGATCGCAGGATATCCAGGATCTGTGGCGTCCACTCGGGATCTGGACCATCGTCGAACGTTAGCGCGACTTCCTTACGTGCTGCACCGAACTGCCGGATTACATAACCAGTCGGCAGTTTCGTGTATGTCT
Source organism: Alphaproteobacteria bacterium (assembly GCA_019242395.1). Lineage (GTDB taxonomy): Bacteria > Pseudomonadota > Alphaproteobacteria > Micropepsales > Micropepsaceae > Rhizomicrobium. Next base: position 12,430 of record JAFAVP010000179.1, read on the forward strand.
CGTCGTCGATGTCGCCTGTGGACCTCTCGACCTCGAATTTCCGTGCGCCGGATTGCGGCTGCGCTTCCACGCGCAACAATTCACCGGCACCTTCGAAATCGATGTCCTCTATGATCGGGATCTGCTGCAACGCTCGCGGAGCGGTGGCGCCGTAGGGCCGGCCGACAACAGACCATATAGAAGGATCTTCGCTTCCGAGCCGCCAGACGGCGTAACCGGCCGGCCGATACAGGTCGGCCGCATGGATTTGGTTATAGGCGGTCACACCATCCAGCAGCCACACATCGTGGCGAGTGCGATCCTGGTCGTCCTCCACGTATGAGAAGTGTGGGTTATTGCTGGTCGGGTCGAACTGAACGGTTGCGTCCGCGTCGTTCGCAGCGATGACAGCCTCTTCGAAGGAGATGCTGTCCACATCGTCTGAATTCCAATCGTAAGCGTAGCTGCCCAGAGCTACGATGGTGCGTTCGGGGGACAGCACCTCCATCCGCTTGTCCAGCAGATTTTCAAACCAGGTTTGGCCCGCGATGCTGCCCGGCGCGTGGGACGAAGCGTGCTCGTCGTAGGCCATCAAAAGCGTGTAATCGACATCGGCAGCGAAGCTCGCCAAGGGCCATTTATCGTTCGCAAACGGTGCCGCAATGACCACTGTCCAGCCGTGCGGGGTAAAAGCCGCCCGGAGCTGGCGGAGGAAAAGCGCCAAGTCGGGATAGGTGGTGTCTGGCAGCGCCTCGAAGTCCACGACTACTCCTTGCAGCCGCCTTGAGGATATGTACGACCGGAGCTGGTTCACCAATCCCGCGCGGCGGGCGGAGTCCGCCAGGAGCGCCGCCATCCCCGGACCGTCCCATTTGCCGAGGGTTGAGTTCTGGATGACGGGGAGGATGGCCACCTTCGGGCGGCGCCGGATCAGCTGATCGACTTTCCGGCTATACGCGTCCTTCAGCTTCAGATCCGGCCCCTGCAGACTGAGCCATGTCGGCACCACCCAATCGAGCGACGGAAGAGCCACACGAAGCGAATCGTAGGCTGAGGGCTCCCAGTTGGGGTAGAAGGCGACCGAGAGGGGGCGCCCGGGCCTTCGTAGCTTGGCACTGGCAACAGTCCGCACGCTGTGTTCTCTCAGGGCGAGCTTTTTCAGCAGTAGCCTTAGCCTCTTGGCGCGGGCCTCGGACGCGAGCTGCATCGCCTGACGCATGAGCCCCGGTGCTGCGGCCTCCTTTACAAGTTTCTGCACCTTAAGCGCGCTGATTTCCCCTGGGAGCCTCGCTGCTTCCATTCTGGACGGTGCCAGTAACGTGACGGCGAACAAAATACCGATCACAACAGCCAAGGCGGCCGTCAGCCACCCAGCCATAGACACTCGGGCCGCCCGCCGTCCGGTGCGGTCTTGAAAAACGGCTTTTGTCACGTGATCCCTTCAGTACTCCGCAATACTACAGAGCCCACTCGCGAGGCAATTTTGCTCAGCCAGCCATACCAAAAGGAGTTTAGGCGAGCGCCTGCCGTTCTTACGGCAGGGGTTCTGGTCGGCGGGTTTGTCTTTTCGATGGCGATGACCCTGCCGGGCGAGCTTTCCTACGATTCTGTGATCCAGCTTCTGGAGGGCCGGACAGCGGCCTATAGCGGCTGGCACCCCCCAGTCATGTCCTGGCTATTGGGATTGGCCGATGCTGCATGGCCGGGGGCGGCACTGTTCGTACTTGCGAACGCCGCGATGATGCTTGTCTCGATGCTGTCCCTTCTGCGGCTTTCGCCTTACACGTCGTGGGCGGCTCCCGTCGTCGCTCTCGGCTGTATTCTGTTGCCTCAGTTCGCCATCTATCAAGGGATTGTTTGGAAGGACGTCCTGTTCGCGAACGCGGCGATTGCGGGCTTCATCGCTCTCGCGCAGGCAGCCGTGCGATGGCCCGAACTGCTCTGGCGGGTTGCGTTGCTGGCTACAGCGCTGGTACTTTTGATAATCGCGGCCCTGGCGCGCCAGAACGGCCCCATCATGTTGGTGGCTGCTGCGGTCTCGTTCGCCTGGATTTCGAGAGATCAGGGAGCGGCTGCCACGCGCGCACTTCAGGCCGGCGGCGCAGCTCTGTTGATCGCGTTGAGTGTCTTTGGCGCGGCCAGCGCTCTTCTCCACATGCGAACGCTGCCGGCTAGAGGCGCAGCCAAGCAGCTGAGAGTGCTGGAAGCGTATGATCTCGTTGGCGCTCTGACGCTCGATCCGGGTCTGCAGCTGCCGGAACTAAGGAGAAGTGATCCATCTCTGCTCGACGCGATGCGCAGCGCGCGCTCCTACTATTCTCCAGTGCGTAGTGACACGCTTGCACGCGCCCAGACCCTACAATCGGCGCTGATCCATGCCCCCGACGACGTTCTGCATGGCCCTTGGCGGGGCTTGGTCCTGCATCATACCGGATTGTATCTGCGGGAGCGCGCCGCAGTTTTCCAATGGGTTTTCCTGACGCCGGACCTTTCCCGGTGCGTGCCGTACGTGGTTGGCTTACGTGGCCCCGCGCCGGCGCTCAGGGCCTTGGGGATGCAGGAGCGTGTCGATTCGCGGGACGAATTCGCCAGCAGCTATGGCACAAGGTTGATCGGTACGCCCGTGTTTTCACACCCGATCTACCTCACTCTTGCTCTTCTGGAATTCGCTTTCCTGCTCTACCGCAGGCGGATTGCCGATGGCGTGCTGGCCTGCTTGTTGGCTGGCGGCATGGCGGTTACGGCAAGCTTCCTTTTCGTTTCGATCGCCTGTGATTACCGCTACCTTTATTTTCTGGATATGGCCGCCCTGATTGGCCTCTTTTATATCGCTGGGGACCCGCGACTAACGGACGGGGCCGCTAGAACAAGAAAGACATGGGCCGTCCCCGAGGTAGCCTAGCCTAGGCGTTCGCTGCCGAAGGGGACGGGAATAAAGTCGGGTAGCAGCCGTCCTAACCCATAGCGGCCGAGTGGGAGATGATGGAACAAGAGGTCCGGAGGGTCGGAAAATGGAGCGGCGACGGGTTTCGTCGCAATCTGCGGTTGAACGCTAACGTGAGAGGGTTGGTGCTGAAGCGGGACGAAAGGCGCGAATTCACGACCGCTTTGATCGCGCAGCTACCCGGCTTGCGGCGATACGCGGCGGCGCTCTCTGGAAGCCTAGTGATGGGAGACGACCTTGTTCAGGACTGTCTGGAGCGGGCGCTCCGCCAATCAGACCATCTTAAAGACCCGCAAAGCCTCGGTGCCTGGCTACGGTCGATCCTCCACAACCTGTACATCGACGAATTACGGCGCAAACGCAGCCGCGGAATCGAGGAGGACATAACCGGCATGGCCGACGACCTCGTCATCGGTACGCTCCCGCGAGACGGCGTGCCCCTGCACGAATTCACGGCGGCTATGGGGAGCCTGACGGCGGAACATCGTCAGATTTTGCTGCTCGTTGGCGTGGAAGGTCTGAATTACCGGCAGATCGCGGAAGAACTGCAAATTCCCATCGGCACAGTGATGTCGCGGCTCGCGCGCGCCCGCGAGCGATTGCGCAACGCCTTAGAGAACGGGCTCGAGCGTGAGCCGGCAGACAACGTCGCCTCGCTGGATGCCCGCCGGAAGATGAAACAATGAGCGAGCAACTGGACATTCTGGATCCCAGGCTGCACGCATGGCTCGACGGTGAACTGCCGGAGCAAGAGCGTGAATCCCTAGAAACGCAAATTGCCAGCAGTCCGCTCCTGAGTGAGCAGGTCGCCTTACTTCGCGCTGATAAAGCCAGGCTGCAAGAAGTTTATGGGCGCGTCGCCGACCTTGCTGTGCCCCAGCGATGGGTCGAGATGATCCGGGATCACGAGCGAAAACCGCGCCGCGTTTTCCAATCTGAAATGTTTACCGCACTCGCCGCGAGCTTGATGATTCTACTCGGCGGTTCGCTCGTGTACCGCCAGATGACGCCACACGAGGAATCCATCGTCCAGGAAGCGTTGGCAGCCCGAAGCGATTCGCTGAGGCCTAACAAAATTGTCCCGGTGAATTCAGCATCCGCGGCGAATGCGGCAAGCCATGCACTTGCGGCCGCGCTTGCAATGCATGCGAGCACACCTGATCTATCGCGCATGGGATACCGACTCTCCGCATTGCGCATCTATGGCGATGCACATAATGGAAAGGCTGCGGAGCTTCTCTATCGGACGGCTAAAGGCCGTACCTTCGCGCTCTATGTGCGACGGCCTTCCGGCGCGCCGCGTTTCGATCAGTACAAGCAGGGCAATCTGCGGGTTTGTATCTGGCAAGACGAGGTTATCGGCGCGGTGATGACGGGGGAAATGTCGGCCGCAGAGATGCAGAGGCTCGCGAGCCTGGCGTACACCGGCTTGGAAGCCTAGCGAACCGCCTGCGCCGCCAAAGCTTCAGGCGAAAAGGTGCTGGGGGGATGCGGTCCCGTGATGCGATAGCCTTGTGGCTCACCATTGAACGAGAAGCCGTAGACGTAGCCACCCAGCTCAAGATCATACACGAACTGACTGCCGAGGATTACCGCCGGAACATCGGGCATCAGGTACATTGTGGCGTGGGCGAATTTCCACAGCTTTCCGGCTTCATCCCAGGAATCGCTGTAGACGGCGAGCCAGGTGTCCTCGTCCATGTAAAGCCGCCGTTTGGGTACAATGTGGCGTTTGCCAGGCGCGAGTTGGCCTTCCACCACCCATACGCGATGTAGTTCATATCGCAGAGCGCTCGCGTTGGCATGTTTCGTTCCAAGCAGCTCAGATACAGGGCGCTGGTATAGCCGGTTGTTGTTGTAGGGGATATACATCTCCCGCTTGCCGAGCAGCTTCCAGTCGTAACGGTCGGGGCCACCGAAAAAAATGTAGTACTCGTCGAGGTTTTCGAAGCCTGAGGCATCCGGATCGGGGACGTCGTAGGACAGGGATGGCCCGCGCCGCACGCGCCGTTCGCCAGGCACCAGACGCCACGCCGCGAACTTGTACCGCGCTGTATTTATCGGCTGCCAGTCCAAATAGCCTTGGCCCGCGCTCCCAGCGGGAGCGTCCTGAATGTGCCGCGTTTTGAAGTAGTAGCCCCCATATGACGCAGGCGTCGCGTTCGGATAGTAAAAAGGGAAATCTGCCACTTCCTTATAGCCACTACCCAGCTGCACCGTACCGTCAGGCGACACAACATAGGTACTGACGTGCAGTTCTCTTGCAGCTCCCCAGTAGGCGAGAAGGTGATTCCAGACGACTTCCGCACCCTCTTTGGGAATGGGGAATGGGATACCTCCGACAGCCCCATCGACCCCGTAAGCAATGCCTTCAGGCGCCGCGCGCGCCAATCCCGCATTTCTAGACACGTTCTCGTAAACAGAGGACGGAAAAGCTGCCGAACGGTGCGCCGGATAAACGTCCATTCGGTAATCTGTGTATCTGTGGAACAGCGCTTTGGCGCCTTCAGGCAGCTTATCCGCATACTTTTCGACGTTGGTTGCGGTTATCGAAAAAAGGGGCTTCTCATCCACGAAGGGATCGGCCCGTGGCGTGCTGCTACGATACCCTGGCGAGGCGGCGGTGAACCCACCCGTCCAGGCGGGGATTGTTCCTGCCTCATTACCACCTCGCTCGGCTCCCACGGGCGTCAACGTTGTCTTTAGCCGCGCCGCTTCCTCGGGCAAGACGGAAGCACCAAGGCCCAGTGAACACGCTAGAACCAGCAGGAAGGGGCAAGTCTGCGAACACGCTGGGTTGTTCGACGGTAGTTCATGGCGTTTTATGCTCGGTATCGATGAGCCGGGGTGCCGCCTCTGTGGGGCCATGAAACCAAAGAACGTCAGCATCCAGGCTACTCCTGTGCGCGGCTCCAGACGCGCCGCCTTTTTATTCGCCTCTTCGCTTGTCTGCCTCAGCATGCGCGCAGCGATGGCGGCGGAGCTTTACCATGACGGCGACCTGGATGTGAGGTGGGACAACACGCTCCGCTACACTGCCGCAGTTCGGCTGTTGCCGCGCGATGGGGAGCTGGTTTCCAACCCCAACTGGGATGATGGCGACCGCAATTTCTCCCCTGGCCTTATATCGAATCGGCTTGACCTCCTGTCCGAATTCGACGTGACAGACGGGAATTTCGGCCTGCGGCTGAGCGCCTCCGGCTGGTATGACGACGTCTATCATCACCACACCGACAACGACTCTCCCGCCACCTTCAATCCAGTGTCGGTACCCCACGATGAATTCACCAAGGATGTCCGTATGCTGCACGGCACCGACGCGCAGCTGGACGATGCTTTTGTGCACGGCAGTTTCGACCTCGGCACCATTCCTGCCTCGTTCCGCTTGGGCCGCTATGTGCTGCTATGGGGTGAGAGCTTGTTCTTCGGTAACAATGCCATCGCTGCTGGCCAGGCGCCGACGGATGTAATCAGAGAGTTGGGCCAGCCTGGGGCGTACGCCAAAGAAAACTTCCTGCCGGTATGGCAAGGCTCGATCTCACTCCAACCCTGGGAAGACGTGTCCCTGAGCGGCTATTATCAGTTCCAGTGGCGGAAGAACCGCCTCCCCGGGTCCGGCAGCTACTTCAGCTATGCCGACTATCAAGACACCGGTGGCGAGCGGATTCTGCCTGTTCCCGGCAACCCGTTCTACGGTGCTCTCTTGCGCGCGGATGATCTGCGCGGTCCGGATTCCGGACAGTACGGTGTAGCACTGATGGTGACCGGGACTGAGTTCAACTACGGCCTTTATGCGCTTCGGTTCAACGCGAAAGAGCCGCAATTGTATATGTATCCCGGCCGCCTCCTGCGGCAAGACGGTGTTTACCGGCTCGTGTATCCCAGTGGCATAGAACTATACGGGGCAAGCTTCAGCACCTACCTGGGAGACAGCAATCTTGCGGGCGAGGCTTCCGTTCGGCGTAACATGCCGCTGGTGAGCCTGCCCCAGATTGTCTTCCCGGGAACGGCCGCCGATGGCAGTAGACATCCGCTGTATGCGATAGGCGACACGCTGCATGCGCAGGTCTCCACCGGGAGAACGTTCACAAACTCATCCTTGTGGCAGCGCGCCGACGCGAATCTCGAGGTCGCCGCGAATGATCGCTTCTCAGTCTCCAAGAACTCCCCGGCGCTTGACCGTGGTCGGGATCACTTTGCGGCGGCCCTTCAGGCGAGCTTCACGCCTCAATATTTTGAAGTGCTCCCCGCGCTCGACGTTAGCATTCCGCTGACGCTCGGATACGGGTTCGTAGGAAATTCCAGTACTGACGAAACGCAGAATGCCGGGGCCGGGAGTTTTACGATCGGTCTTGCAGCCACTTACCGGGCCGTGTGGCAGGCGCAGCTCAACTTTACGCATTTTATCGGCTCGCCTGCCGAGCAGCGGCTCGCGGATCGCGACTTTCTGGTCTTCAGCGTTCAGCGGACATTCTGACCTCGAAATCTATCTGGACCAATGCGCGATCCAATCCGCGATTCCCTGTGGCGTCATGTGCCGGGCGTCGGCGAGCGCCGCGATATGGCCCTTGTCCACCAGCGCATTTGTGTTGGGATCGACAATCAGCACGGCCGGCACGCCTTCGAGCCGCGCGGTGATTCCCCAGCGCGCAGGGATTTGCAGGTTCTTGTTAAAGCGGCCGACGTCCACGTCGACGACTACATAATGGGCGTCGACGAACTTCTTCACCTCCGGCAATTCCATTAGCGAGGCGAGCACGCGGCAATCGCCGCACCAATTGCCGCCCAGATCGATGAAGGCGAGCTTATGTTGCGCCTTGGCGGTGGCAAGCGCGGCATTCACTTGCGCATCCGCATTGGCCTTTTCGTCGTAGGGGTAAGGCAGCGGGGTCGAAAGCTGTGACAGTCGCTCGATGCTGGTGATCTTCAGCGAGGGAGATGCAGCGCCAGACCCGGCAAGCAGGCCCGTTACCACTATTGCTATCCAAAGCCTCACATGCATCTCCGCCGTGCGCAAACTGCAATCCCAAACCTAGTCAGCCGCGGATGCGGCGGCAACGCGCCAGCCCAATGGATTGTCTCACAGCGCCGTGAAACCCTCGCCCTTGGGTTGGCGAGGCAAGCAGGATAGGGTCGGCCCCGGTTTCGAAGGGGATTTGCATGCACCCGTTTCTCGCCGCGGCAGGCGCGCTCGCGCTCCTCACCTTCTCTTTCCCGGGGCTCGGCGCCGATGCACCAACCGGCGCGCCGGAAGCGGGCATGTGGGATTTGCGCGACCTGTATCCCACGCCGGAGGCATGGAGCGCCGCGCGGGACAAGGTGAAGGCGCAGACGCAAACCCTCGATCGCTACAAGGGCACCTTGGGGAAAAGCGCCGGCGTCATGCTGAAGGCGCTGTCGGCCATCAGCGATGTGAAGAAGGAGGCGGCGCGGCTTGCGGTCTACGCCTCTCTCAAAGGCGACGAAGACGTGCGCATTGCCGCCAACCAAGAGCGGCTGCAGTCCGCGCAGCAACTGGGCACGCTCATTCAGGAAAAGACAGCGTGGCTGACGCCGGAGATCATCCACATCGGCAGGAAGAAGGGGCTTGTGTTCGAAGCGCAATCACCTGAACTGAAGCGACGCTTCGCCTTCCAGCTGGACAATGCACTCCGGTACTCGCCGCACACATTGAGCCTGGAATCCGAAGGCGTGATGGCGGCGGCGGGCGATGTGCTGGCCCAACCGAATGCGATCTACAGCCAGTTGGCGAACGGTGAATTGCCGCGGCCGGAAGTAACCTTGTCGGACGGCACGAAGGTGAAGCTCGACCAAGCCGCATATACAAAATACCGGACCGCCAGCAATCGCGAGGACCGAAGGAGGGTGTTCGACGCCTTCTGGCCCTCCTTTAGCGCGTTCAAAGGGACATTCGGCGCAACCCTTACTACCCAAGTACAATCAGAGATATTCGATGCCAAGGTCCGCCATTTCCCTGACTCACTAGCTGACGCCACATTCGCGGATAACATGCCGGAAGCGGTGTACCGGCAGCTGGTGGCGGAAGCGAACAAGAACCTCCCGACCCTCCGGCGTTATCTGCGGCTGAGGAAGAGAGCCCTCGGCATCACGGACG
>JAFAVP010000058.1 GCA_019242395.1 Alphaproteobacteria bacterium
GAAGACGCCGACGACCTGATCGCCGACCTCGATCAGGCGCTGCGGTAGTAGTGCAGAGTGTGCATTATGCCGCCTTGCGCGACCTTCCGCCGGGCTGGTTTCGCCTTCGAGGGCCGGGCCGCCAGTTCCAATCCAAGCGCCCGCAAAACGCCCAGCATCGTTCCGAACTCTGGATTGCCGTTCTCGCTCAGTGCCCGGTAGAGGCTTTCTCGATTGAGTCCAGCGGCCCGGGCGACCTCCGCCATGCCGCGCGCCCGCGCGACAATTCCAACGGCGTCGCGAACGAACGCGGTGTCCCCTGTTTCCAGCGCAGCAGAAATGTACTCGGCTTGCCGCTCAGGTGTATCCAGATATTCAGCCACATCGAAGCGCGTTGTCTTCACCATTTATTCCTCCAGCGTAGTTGCCAAGGCTCGCGCGCGCTTGATGTCCTGCTGCTGCCCGCGCTTTTCGTCGGCGCACAGCAGCACGACGACAACTTTGCCACGCCGGACATAGTAGACGCGGTATCCCGGCCCATAATCGACACGCATTTCGAACAAGCCTCGGCCGAGCGATTTCACGTCGCCCGGATTGCTTTGCTCCATGCGCCTGATGCGCACGCCGATGCGCGCAACGGCCTTATCGTCTCTTTGAGCCGCCAGCCAGGCGCGAAACTCATCTGTCTGGCGGACTTCAAACATGGAGCCCCCGCAATGTAGCCTGAAGGCGACTCCTCAACCGCTTGGGGCGTTGAAGAAATCGCTCTCATGAAAAAGGCGGGCGGCCCGCGTTGAGGGAGGAGTGGGGGAGGTGCGGGCCGCCCAGTCACCTAACCAGAGGGGATTCCACTATGTGCTCCGCTTTCATCATTCTCTACTAGATTTGTCAAGTTAGTAGTGTTAATAGCTGCATGCCGATGCGGCTGGGGTGACCTAAAACCCTTCTAGGCTGCGTCCGGCCTGGGGAGCCGCCGGAACGCGAACGGCGGCTCTCGCTTTTCTGCTGGCCGACAATCTGCTGTGTTGGCTGGCTCACGGCATATTTGGAGGGACGGATGGGCAGGGTGAAAGACGTTGCGGTTCTGGTGGGGAGCCTGCGCAAAGCCTCGTTCAATCGAATGACGGCCAACGCGCTCATAGAGCTGGCGCCGGAATCGCTGAAGCTTGAGCTCGTGGAGATTCGCGATCTCCCGCTCTACAACCAGGATGACGATGCCGCGCCGCCTGCGCAGTCCGCATCCTTCAAGCAGCGCATCGCGCAGGCCGAGGCCGCGATCTTCGTCACGCCGGAATACAACCGCTCAGTCCCGGGCGTGCTCAAGAACGCGATCGACATTGCATCGCGCCCATATGGGCAGAGCGCGTGGGACAAAAAGCCCGCCGCCGTGGTCACCGTTTCGCCCGGCGCGATCGGCGGCTTCGGCGCCAACCATCATCTGCGGCAGTCGCTGGTGTTCCTCAACATGCCGACGCTGCAGCAGCCCGAGATGTACATCGGCAATTGTACGGCGCTGTTCGACGAACAGGGCAAGCTCATCAACGATAGCACGCGGAAGTTCTTGGCGCAGTTCCTTGAGCGCTTCGCCAGCTGGATCGAACGCAACGCGATCTAGCAGCGCGGAGTTAGTCAGCGGACCGGTACTTACGCCGTGCCCTGCGTGGCCGTGGCCTGCGTCAACGCTGGGACGGACGTGGGCAGGAAGGCATGCGCCATCTCCTTGGCCGCGCCACGGGAGTGCTGAATGCCCTTTGGGTATCCGCTGCGGTCAGCGTAGCGGCGCGGTTCCGCACTGTTGCGGCTGTGCCGGGTCGTGGTCGCTTGCGCCGCCAAGATATCCAGCGCCGTGACGCCAAGCACCACCGCAAGCGCGATCATGACATTGTCACGTTTGGGGTTGCTGCTCCGCATGCCGGTCAGCAGCGTGGCGATGTCGACGCCGTCGCCCGCAACGCGGTTCCAGAGGCCCATGGGCTTATCGATGGATAAGCACAGCATGCCTGCGCCGATCTCGCGGGCGCCGTAGGCGCGGACGAGAGTTTCTTTGCCTTCCATTCCAAGGGCGCGGGTGATCGTCTTAGGCGCGATCATTTCCGCCAGTCCCAGCCCGAAGCTGAACCAACCGAGCGCCTTGCCCAGCCGGTCCGCGCCCGACAGCGAACCCGGTCCTGTGCTGATGATTTTGGGATCGCCTTCGGAGCGCGCGATCTTGGATGTGAGATTGGTGAGAGCAGGCATGAGCTTCCTCCAAGTTAGGGCTTGAGCACAACCTTGATGCAGCTGTCCTGCTTGTCGCGGAACACCTTGTACATCTCCGGTCCGTCCTCGAGGCTGACGGTGTGGGTGATCACGAAGGAGGGATCGATTTGTCCTTCCTCGATGCGGCGGGTGAGATCGTCGGTCCAGCGGTTCACATGCGTCTGGCCGGTGCGGATCGTGAGCCCCTTGTTCATGATGTGACCGAGCGGGATCTTGTCATCCAAGCCGAGGTACACGCCCGGAATCGAAAGCGTGCCGCCCGGCCGGCACACATACGCCATCTCGCGCAACACATGCGGCCGGTCGTTCTCCATCAGCATCATCTGCTTCGCGCGATCGAGGATAGTGTCCGGCTGCGAAAAGCTGACGTGAGACTCCGTGCCCACGGAATCGATGCACTTCTCCGGCCCTTTGCCGTCTGTCAGGTCGTTAAGCCGCCCCACCACGCTTTCTTCGAGAAAATTGATGGGAATGGCACCGCCCGCTTCCGCCATGCTGAGCCGCTCCGGCAGGCAGTCGATGGCGATCACCTGCTTGGCGCCAAGCAAAACCGCGCTGCGGATGGCCATCTGGCCAACCGGACCGCAGCCCCAGATGGCAACCGTGTCCGTCGGCTCGAGGTCGCACTGGACCGCAGCCTGCCATCCTGTCGGCAAAATATCGCTGAGGAACAGCAACTGTTCGTCGGAGAGGGAGTCTGGCACCTTAATATGCGTGGTGTCGGCGAACGGCACCCGCAGGTATTCCGCCTGACCGCCAGGATATCC
>JAFAVP010000050.1 GCA_019242395.1 Alphaproteobacteria bacterium
GCGGAAGTGGCCGAGCCCGGCAAGCGGGCCCTCCGCTGACGGATCAACGTCTGAAGCAACGTCGAGCGCGAACAGAGCTGCGCCATCTTCGTCCAGTCCGAGGAAGATCGAGAAGGCGGTAACTGGCGCGAGGTCACAGGCAAGCGGCGTCTGCAGGTAACCGGCTTCCACCGAAGCGGCTTCCCCATCCTCGCCACCTAGCAAGAACGGCTTCAGGCGCCAGAGAGGCCAAATGCGGGTGGTGGGTTCGTGCTGTTTGGCGCCAATCCACTCCTGATCGATGCGCCGCTCACTCGCCCGGTTCAGCGGATTTCCGGAAAAGGGGATCATAGAATTAACCATGCGGTAAGCATCAACTGGCCTCGTGTGCAGTCCCCGGTTCCGTCCTTAGCCTATTGCGGAAACCGCGTACTCATGCGCTAGAATGCTCCCTCAATTCCACAGTGGGGACACCAAAAATGCGAAAGACACTACTGGCGGCGAGCGCCCTTGTCGGCGTAGCGCTGCTTGCGAATACAGGAGTACTGGCTAAAGGGGCCACATATGTGCCGATAGCGCTGCCGAAGGGTGCCGTGACGGTGCTTCCTTTCGGAATTAACGACGACAACATCGTGGCTGGCGGCTATACGGATTCATCGGGCATCCTGCACGGCTTCTATGGTCCGCCCGACGGCAGCAAGTACACCACTTTCGAGATGAAGGATGGCTCGCAGCCGGAGGCGCGCGGCATCCGGAACGACGGAAGCATTACCGGGCTAGCCCTCGCCAGCGGCTTCACCTTCGGCGAGGAATTCTTCCGCTCGCCGAGCGGCACGATCTCGCTCATCAAAGGTCCAAATAAGAATGTCCTGGACGGCGTTGCTCAAGGTGGCAATGACGCCGACGTGTATGTGGGCGATTATCTGGACACCGATGGCGCAACCCGCGTTGGTTACCAAGGGAAAGGAGCAAAGTTCCTGTCCCAGATCACGCTGCCGAAGGTTAAGGGCGTGACCTCAACCAACCCAAGGCAGATCAACAACAACAACGTGATTGCGGGCGGTTATATCGATTCGTCGGGCGTTCAGCACGGCTTTGTGCTGGACGGCAAGAAGCTGACTTCCTTCGATCATCCGAAAGCGGTGGGCGTCACGATAGCCGAAGGCATCAACGATGCCGAGCAGATCGCTGGTCTTTATCAGGACACCTCAGGCAACCGGCATGGCTTCCTGCTGGATTTCTCGACCGGCAAGTACACGGCCATCGATCCCGGTGACGGCTCTACCGCCCAAGAGGCGTGGGGCATCAACAACCATGGCTTGGTCGTCGGCGATACCAACAGCGGTGCATTTCCTTTCATTTACTGCCCGTTGAAGAAGAGTAAGTGCCCGAAGGGCGGCGCGGCAGCCTCGGTCCATCCGGAGCACGCCCAACCGGTCAACGGGATGATCGCCAGGCCATAGGCTGGAGGAAATAGCTGCCGTCAGCGGCGGAGCTATTCACCTTAAGAGTGCTTGCTGAAAACGGCTGCGGAGGGTCCGCGGCCGTTTTCTTTCCTGCTCTTCCTCTTGTGAACGGCGTTCCCTAGAGCGGGCGTGCGCGGATGGTGATTTCTTGGTGCAAGCGCAAATTCTTTCGCTATAGTCCGCGCTCCAATCAACGGTGGGAGATAACATGCGTACATCACTCTTGGCGGCGAGCGCCCTTGTCGGCGTGGCGCTGCTTGCGAATACGGGAGCAAACGCCAAGGGGGCCACATACGTCCCCATAGCGCTCCCGAATGGTGCGGTGAGCCTGGCGCCTTTCGGGATTAACGACGACAATATCGTGGCAGGCAGCTACACCGACTCTGCCGGGGTCCAGCACGGGTTCTATGGGCCGCCGGATGGCAGCAACTACAAGACCTTCGATCTCAAGGGGGTAACGGGTACGCAGCCTCGCGGCATTCGCAATGATCTGAGCATCACCGGGCTTGCGCTGGCGAGCGGGTTCACCTTCGGCGAGGAATTCTACCGTTCTCCGGGCGGCAAGATCACCATCCTTAAGAACCCGGACAAGGCGATCCAGGATGGTGTCGCTCAGGGCGGCAACGATGCCGGTGTCTATGTGGGTGACTATCTCGACACCGATGGCTCAACCCGCATCGGCTTCGAAGGGAAAGCAGGAAAATTCCTGTCTCAGGTCACGCTGCCGAAGGTCAAAGGGGTGACCTCAACCAACCCGCGGCAGATCAACAACAACAACGTGATTGCCGGCGGCTACATCGACTCGTCGGGCGTCCAGCATGGCTTTGTGCTCGATGGCAAAAAGCTCACGTCCTTCGACCATCCCAAGGCTGTTGGGGTGACGGTGGCGGAGGGAATCAACGATGCCGAGCAGATCGTCGGCCTCTACCAGGACACCTCCGGCAACCGGCATGGCTTCCTGTTGGATTTCTCGACCGGCAAGTACACGGCTATCGACCCGGGCGACGGGTCCACAGCCCAGGAAGCCTGGGGCATCAACAACAAGGGCTTGGTTGTCGGCGATACGAATGCCGGGAGCTATTTCATTTATTGCCCCCTGAAGAAGAGCAAGTGTCCTAAGGGCGGAGCTGCAGCTTCCGTTCATCCGGAACAGGCCAGACCGCTGAGCAGGCTGGCCAACAAGCTATAGGTGCTTTCTGGATAGCTGCGGCGCTGATACCGCCGCAGCTATCCTTGTTCCATCGCGCCACGCGAGAGCTAGGCGTCGCCAGTGACGTGGCACCGGCCTCCCATCTCTTTCCACGCCCGCTGCTCGCGGCTATTGCGGCGGCCCCAAGATCATGCGCTACAATATCCCCTCACTTCCACAGTGGGGATTAGCATGCGAAAAGCACTGTTATCGGGTAGCGCTCTGGTTGGCGTTGCTCTGCTTATGAATTCAGCGGCAGGCGCTGCGACCTACATACCTGTCGTTCCGCCGCCCGGAGCCGCCTCCGTGACGGTCTTCGATATCAACGACAGCAATATCATCGCTGGCAGCTTCAACGACTCCGCCGGCGTCGAGCACGGCTTCTTCGGGCCGCTCGACGGCAGCAACTATACGGTCCTGGACATTCCGGAGGGAACGACGGGCACGGAGCCGCGTGGCATCGGAAACGACGGAAGCATCACGGGTCTGGCAAAAGGAAGCGGCTTCGTGATTGCTCAGGAATTCTTCCGCCATCCCGACGGGAGCTACACCATTCTTCACAATCCCTATCGCACTTTCGATGGCGTTGCTCAGGGGATCGACGACCAGGATGGCTTCGTCGGGGACTTCTACGGCGATCTTGGAGTACGCGTTGGCTACAAAGGCATCGACGGACAGTACAAACATCGCATCAAGCTACCGATCGTTCGAACATCCACAAATCCGCGCGATCACAGCAACAACGGCCTTCTCGGCGGCGGCTACAACGATCAGAACAACGTTCAGCACGCGTTCGCCATAAACAATCGCCAGTTCAAGTCGTACGATTATCCGGATTCCGGTGTGCAGTACACCGTGATCGAGGGCGTCAACGATAAGGGGCAGGCATCGGGTCTATGGGCGGACTCTGCGAGCAACCGTCATGGCTTCGTGCTGGATATCGCGACCGATACCTGGACGCTCATCGATGGCGGGGACGGCTCAACCTTCCAGCAGGTTTGGGGGATTAACAACGCGGGCTTGGTTGCCGTGAACACGCAGCAGAGCGGCGGCTACGTCTCTTACATCTATTGCCCCAAGTCCAAGAACCAATGTCCGTCGGGCGGCGCGGCAGTGAAGGTTCACGAAGTTCGCACGGCAAATTCCCTGCATTCCGGGAAGGGTGTACGCATGGGCCGCAACGGACCGAAACCAAGGTTGCCTGGCAGCATCCTATAAGCGTTCGTCAAGGATCACTCACATCGGCTGCGGAGAACAAACCCCGCAGCCGTTTTTTTGCTCCTTGCCACCTTCGTGGAGCGAACCTCGCGTGGTAGGGCGAGGACGTGTTTGCCGGATTGTTTTTCGTCTTCGGCGCTTTGGCGCTCATGGCAGTGGGCTTCGCCTGCTGGCCTTTGTGGCGCATGGGTGGCGGTAGCGCCGCGGCCCGCATGACGCTTGCCGGCGCGCTCGGCGCTCTGATCCTTGGTATTGGCGGGGGCGCCTACCTGCTCTTGGGTCAGCCTCGGCTGGCAGTTAGATCTCTCTCTGGACCGTCCCCGAATGATCTTTCGGGACTTATCGCCGTGCTCGCCGCCCGGGTGCGCGAGCGGCCTCATGACGTTCGCGGCTGGACCTTACTGGGCCGCGGCTACCTGACAGTTCAGGACCCCAATGACGCTGCTGCTGCCTTCCGGCGGGCCCTTGAGGTTGCGCCGGCAACAGCGCCGCCCACGCTATACTCAGCTTATGGCGAGGCTCTGGCAGAAGCGGCCGGGGGGGCGGTGACGCCCGATGCGGAACGCGCGTTTCAGGAAGCCGTGCGGCGGGACCCGAAGGATTTCGCTGCGCGATACTATTTGGGGCTGGCCTATGCTGCACGCGGCGATAAAGGACGTGCGCTCGCACTTTGGGCCAGCTTGCTTGCCGATGCTCCTGCCAATGCACCATGGCGCGCCGATCTCATCGATCGTTTGGCGGGGCTAAGAAGGAGCGGGGAAGCGCCACCGGATGTGGGTGCCATGGTGGCTTCGCTCGCGCGCAGGCTGAAAGAAACTCCGGGGGACGTGGAGGGGTGGTCCAGGCTGATACGCGCCTATTCTGTCTTGGGGGAGCGCCGGAAGGCACAGCAGGCGCTGATCGATGCCCGCTCCGCGCTCAAGGCTGACCGGTCAGCACAGGCCAGGTTGGCCCAGGAGGCGACGGAGCTGAAGCTGGAGAAATGAAAACGGCGGCCCAATGGCCGCCGTTGCTTTTTGCCGGGCCGTGCAGGCCTACGCCGGGACGCGACTCTGCCAAACGGGCCAGCAGGTTGCCCGCCCGTGTGCCTTATTGGCGTTGTAGAGGCGCATTTGGGCGTCTTCCGCGTTTCGGCCGGAGGCCGTCGCGACATAGTCCGAAGACCCAGCGCACCAGACATAGAATTGATGCTTGCCCGGCGCGAAGAAATCGCTCTGCCGGCTTGCGGTGAAGTTCGAGGCCACCGCCGCCCCCGCGAGGCCGACAAGGATACCCCCTGCGACGGCCGCCGTAATCCGCTTAACTGTCATCTCTCTGCTCCACCTTTTGGCTCTCATCGGCCTTTGGTTTTGGAACCTTCCGGTACCTTCTGCATTCCCCGCTTTGCAGGGATTTCTCCCCCTTTCCCCCGAAAAGCGCGCGACGACAGGGCGTGCTTGCAGGGAAGGCTACCCCATGGGGTGGGGGTTGTCATCCAGTTTTTCCAGTGCCCTCAAAGATTTAGAGAACGAATCGTTTACCGGTCATCCGGTTTTGACCCGATTTCTTGCGCCATCAGGGCCTCTTGAATCCGGTCTGTTGCGGCCTCCACATCCTGCGGGTTCCGGCCGCGCACCACCACATTTACTCCTACGCCGTTCTCGTTGAAGTACGGGTAACTGCCTATGGACACCGACGGATGGGCAGCCTGGATTGCTGCCAAAGAGGCCGCGATCCGTCCCTCCGCCACCGCAGTGGAAAGCGTCCGGGTGTGAACCGGTTTGCCACGCCGGAGCCGCGGCGCGATATTTTCGAGCATCGCATGCATGATCAGAGGCACGCCTGCCATCACAAAGACGTTCTCGATCTGGAAGCCGGGAGCCGCAGAAACGCTGTTGTGGATCAGGGTGGCGCCGGCCGGTATGCGCGCCATGCGCTTGCGCATGTCGTTGAGTTCGCCCCCCTTGTAACGGGAGGCGAGCAGGGCGAGCGCCTCGGCGTTATAATCGATCGGTACCTCGAAGGCGTGGGCGATGGCGCCCGCCGTGATATCGTCGTGGGTGGGTCCGATGCCGCCGGTCGTGAAGACGTAATCGTAACGGCTCCGCAGCGCGTTCACAGCGGCGATGATCTCGGCCTCCACATCCGGCACCACGCGGGCTTCCTTCAGGTCGATGCCGAAGGCACCCAGAAAGCGCGCCAGATAATGCGTGTTCGTATCCTGCGTGCGGCCGGAGAGGATCTCGTCCCCTATGACGATCATGCCGGCGGTGGGCGGTACGCTTTCCATCCCGGAAGCCTAGCCGTGATCGTTCAGGGGTGAAATGACACAGGCAGCGGTGTAAGACCCTTGCGAGCCGCGGCGGCAGGAGTACATCGGCCACATGTCCCAGATGCCTGATCAACAGACCTTTGAAGAGGCTGGGCCCTTCAATATGGGCGCCGTGCTTCATGGGCCGGAAGCGTTCGTAGGCATGCGTCGCGCCGGCAGGTTGGCGGCCGAAGTGCTGGACCTCATGGTTCCAGAAGTGCAGCCGGGCGTTACTACGGCCCATCTCGACCGGGTGGCCTTCGAATACATCGCCGATCACGGCGCCGTGCCGGCGTGCCTTGGCTATCGGGGGTACCGGCACACGCTGTGCACCTCGCTCAACCACGTGGTTTGCCATGGTATCCCGAACGACAAGCCGCTTCGTGACGGCGACATTGTCAATATCGATGTCACCGTGATCGTCGATGGCTGGCATGGCGACACGAGCCGCATGTATTTGGTGGGCGACGTGAAGCTGAAAGCCCGGCGCCTGGTGGACGTCACCTACGAAGCCATGATGCGCGGCATCGCCACGGTAAAGCCTGGCGCCACCACGGGGGACATCGGGCATGCCATCCAGTCCTATGCGGAAAACCAAGAGCGCTGCTCGGTTGTGCGCGATTTCTGCGGCCATGGCGTGGGCCGTGTGTTTCACGCGCTGCCCAATATCGTGCATTACGGCCGCCCCGGTTACGGGCTGGCGCTAAGGCCCGGCATGTTCTTCACCGTGGAGCCTATGATCAATCTTGGGGGCTATGGGGTAAAGGTTCTGAACGACGGATGGACGGCGGTCACGCGGGACCGTTCCCTGTCGGCGCAATTCGAACATACCGTGGGGGTGACGGAAACAGGTGTCGAAATCTTCACGCGGTCGCCCAAGGGCTATGACAAGCCGTCCTACGGTTGACGCTGTTTCGGACGTTTCGTGCGAATTTCAGCCTGCAGAAGCGGTGGAACAGCCGCACTACGTTGGCCACCGCGAACGTTTGCGGGAGCGATTTCTGGCTGGCGGTCCCAATATGCTGCCGGATTATGAATTGCTGGAACTGGCGCTGTTCGCCGCCATTCCGCGGCGCGATGTGAAGCCGCTGGCGAAGGCGTTGCTCTCGAAATTCGGCAGTTTCGCGGAGACGATCGCCGCACCGCGCGAGCGGTTGCTGGAAGTCGAAGGTATCGGCGCGAACGCCGTTACCCATCTCAAAATCATCGAAGCCGCGGCGCTGCGCCTGTCGAGAACGAAGGTGCTGAAGCGGCCGGCGCTCACCTCCTGGCAGGCCCTCTTGGACTATTGCACCGCCGCCATGGCCCGCAACCCGCAGGAGGAATTCCGGGTGCTCTTCCTGGATAAAAAGAATGCGCTGATCGCGGACGAAGTGCAGGGGCAGGGCACGGTCGATCACACGCCGGTGTATCCTCGGGAAATCGTGAAGCGTGCGCTTGAGCTGTCGGCGTCCGCCATCATCCTGGTGCACAATCATCCGAGCGGCGATCCCACGCCGTCCCGTGCCGATATCGAAATGACCCGTGAGATTGTGTCCGCCGCCAAGGCACTGCGCATTACCGTGCACGATCATCTGGTGGTTGGCCGCGGCGGCACCGCCAGCTTCAAGGCGCTGGGCCTGATGTAGTATGACGCAGCTATGATTCCACGCTACGCCCGCCCCGCGATGGCGGCCATCTGGTCGCCGGAAACCAAGTTCCGCATCTGGTTCGAAATCGAGGCTTACGCCACCGATGGGCTGGCGGAACTTGGCGTGGTGCCGAAGGAGGCGGCGGCGAAGGTTTGGGAGAAGGGCCGCAGGGCGCAATTCGACATCGAACGCATCGACGAGATCGAGCGCGAGGTGAAGCACGATGTGATCGCCTTCCTCACCCACCTTTCCGAGATCGTGGGTCCTGAAGCCCGCTTCGTGCATCAGGGCATGACATCATCCGACGTGCTCGACACCTGCCTTTCCGTGCAGCTTCAACGGGCCGCGGGCATTCTCCTCGACGACATCGATCGGCTGCTCGCCGCGCTGAAGAAACGCGCGCTGGAGCACAAGCGCACCGTCACCATCGGCCGCAGCCATGGCATCCATGCCGAGCCCACCACCTTCGGCGTCAAGCTCGCGAGCTTCTATGCGGAATTCGAGCGCGCGAAGCGGCGGCTCATCGCGGCGCGGGAAGAAATTTCGGTCTGCGCCATCTCCGGCGCGGTCGGCACCTTCGCCAACATCGATCCGCGGGTGGAGGCCCATGTGGCGGCGAAGCTGGGACTGCGCACAGAACCGATATCCACCCAGGTAATCCCGCGCGACCGCCATGCCGCCTACTTCGCCACCTTGGGCGTGATCGCCAGTTCGCTGGAGCGGCTGGCGACAGAGATCCGGCATCTTCAGCGCACGGAGGTTCTCGAGGCGGAAGAGTATTTCTCCGCCGGGCAGAAAGGTTCTTCCGCCATGCCGCACAAGCGCAACCCGGTGCTGACGGAGAATATCACCGGCCTGGCGCGCATGGTGCGCGGCTATGTGAGTCCCGCGCTGGAGAACGTGGCGCTGTGGCACGAGCGCGATATTTCGCATTCCTCGGTGGAGCGCTACATCGGGCCGGACGCCACCGTCACGCTCGATTTCGCCCTGGCGCGCGCTGCGGGGGTGATCGAAAAGTTGATCGTCTACCCGGAACGCATGAAGGAAAATTTGGAGCGCACGCGCGGGCTGGTGCACAGCCAGCGGGTGCTGCTGGCCCTGACGCAGGCAGGCATTGGCCGCGAAGAGGCGTACCGGCTGGTGCAGCGGAACGCCATGCGCGCCTGGAACGGCGAGGGTGATCTATTGTCACTCCTTAAAGCCGATGCCGATGTCACCCGGGCGCTCAAACCCGACCAGCTCGATCAGCTGTTCGACCTCGAATTTCACCTGAAGCACGTGGACACGATCTTCGCCCGCGTCTTTGGCGAAGGCGGCCTGACGCTGTGAAGCTGCTCCGACGCTTCGCTGCGAAGCTTCCCGTCCTGGCCTGCGCGGTTGCGCTGTCAGGCTGCTTCGATCTTGCGCAGAAGCTGTCCCTCGATCGCAGCGGCGCATGGCGCTAAGTGCCGCCTTCTGTCACACGCTGGTTTTTCAAAGGTGCGGTTACTTCCCCTTGACGTTTTTGTATATGTCAACAATATACATCCATGTTGAGCCTTACCGGGGTAGAAGGCTTTGAGTGGGATGATGGAAACGCCGTCAAGAATGCCGGTAAACATGGAGTCTCGCAGCGGGAAGCGGAAGAAGTCTTCCTGAATGAACCGCTGGTGCTCGAAGATTCCCGTCACAGCAAGGGGGAAATCCGTTTGCATGCATTTGGCGAAACCCATTCCGGCCGGCTGTTGCATGTGTCGTTCACGCTGCGCCGCAACGGCAAAGCGATCCGGGTGATATCCGCCCGGCCAATGAGTCGAAAGGAGCGGTTGCGCTATGCCGAAGCTCAAGCAGATGCCAAAATTTCGCAGTGAAGGGGAAGAACGCAAATTTTGGGAGGCACACGATACAACCGGCTACCTGGACTGGAGCACCGCGCAGCGGGTGCGCTTTCCAAACCTGAAGCCCAGTACCCAGGCCATTTCGTTGCGGTTGCCTTTATCGCTCCTGGAGCGGATCAAAATAGAGGCGAACAAGCGGGACGTGCCGTATCAATCCCTTATCAAGACCTGGCTTGCCGAGAAGCTGGGCTAAGGCGGAGGTGACCTGGGAGCGCGGTGGTTGCGATCCCGGTCGCGCCAGCCGCCGGTGACAGCTATTGTGGGCGGGCAGCAGCAGCGCCATTCATGACCGAACGCATATCACTTGCGAAACGTTGGAGCGGCGCCGCGCTTGCGCTGTTTTTGTTGCTGCCGCTGTCGGGCTGCTTCGATCTTGCACAAAGGCTCTCCATCGATCGCAGCGGGGCAGGCGGTTACGAGATAGCCATCACGGCAAACGGGTTGTTGGGCGAAGCATTGAAGAACAACCGCGCTGCCATCGCGCCGAAGCACAACGCGGCGAAGACTCAGGTGCTGTCGCGCGGCGATCACGTGACGCAAACGACGGCAATCCGGTTCAAATCTTTATCCGATCTGCACCTGTCGAACGAGTCCATCAGTCTGACTGATCGCGGCGCCAGCTGGTTTGGCCTCGGTCCAAGTCATGTCACTTTTCGACGTACCGTCCTGGTGGACCGCGCGCGGCGCGAGAACATCCCGAAAAGCGGCGAGGCCGACCGCTTCGGCAGCGACCTGGCGCAGACCATGTTCGGCGATCACAGTTATGTTTTCACCGTTAGCGTGCCGGGGTCGGTGGACTATGCTTCGCCGTTGCGCATCGGCCGCTCTGTTTCCAAGCCGCAGATCCGTGCCAGCGATTTGGGTCAGACCGTCACCTGGCGTCTGCCGCTTTATACGCTGCTGCAGGCCAAGCTCATCACTTTTCAGGTCGATTTCTCGGCCTATGGTAGTTTCCCGGATGCCCAATCTTTGCCAGATTAGCTCAGTTGGTGGTGTGTGGGGCCAGCTCGCGCGCAATGCGATCGTGATAGCGTTGCCACTCCACGAGTAGTGGGCGCCGCCATAGCTCCTTCCAGCGCGGATCTTGCAGAATGGCTTTGGGCGTATCCGCATCATACCGCACCCAGACAAGCCATTCATCGCGGGCATCATAGGCTCGCGCAAAAAGTCTCATCCCCTCATCCATCTGGCCGGCGCGAGTCCGCAGCACTCCAAGTTCTGCAATATCGAAGCCCTTTTTGTTCATGCGGTCCATAAGCTCACGTGCCTGAGAGAAGTTATGCTCGCCGATCGCGATTTCTATCGAGCAGGCATCCTTGACCCATGCGAAGTGCAAGTTCTGCAAGCCACCGATTCTTCTAAGATAATCCCTTGCGGCGGAGAGATTGCCGATCGCGGCGTTCGATTCACATAGGCCCAAAAGGACGGCCAAATGGTTGGGCTGCAGTTCCAGAGCCGTGCGCGCGGATTCAATGGCTTCCTGGCGAAGACCGACATGCCAGAGAGCGGCCGCAAGATTGTTCCGGTAGGAAAACGAGAGGGGATCGAGTTGCGTTGCCCGCCTGCGAGCATCCAGCGCCAATTTTGGAAAGCCCATATACTGGTAAAAGAAGCCTAGTCCGTTGTACGAGCTCGCGCGGTGCTTCGGCCGGGCGAGAAGCTGCTGAGCAGCGCGATACGCTGTCTCCCAATTCCAGCTGCGCAGAGACAACTCCACTGTTGTGTCGAGTGCTTCCTCGTTGTCAGGTTCGAAGCGAAGGGCCTGGGCGGTCATGCGTTGGGCTTCGGCGACAGTCCCGCGATCGTTGCCAGCCATCAGCATCAACAGGTGCCCGCGCAATGCATAAGAGGCGGCGAAATCCGGCTGGAGCTTAATTGCCACCTTGGACAATTCATCGGCCCGTTGAAATCCGGTCACTGTACGCTGCCGGAAAAAATACTGAGCCTGCAAGTAGGCTTGGTATGCCGCTGGTGCGATCCGCCGTGCGCGCTTGCGGACCAGCTTCTGTGACAGCGCGCCCGCAATGGCATTGGCGATCTCCCCCTCAACGGCCAGAACATCGTCCAGCTTCCGGTCATACCGTGCGGACCAGAGGTGAAAGCCATTCGAGGCATCGATCAGCTGCGCCACAATGCGAAGGCGGTTCCCCTCCTGGCGAACGCTTCCTTCCAGGACCGTGCGCACGTGCAGCTTGCCCGCAATCTCTCCGATATCGGCGTGCTTGCCCTTGAAGGAGAAAGAGGAGGTGCGCGCTGCCACGCGCAAGGCTGGCGTGTTCGCGAGATTGTTGAGGATCTCCTCGGCGATGCCATCCCCCAGATATTCCTTGGAAGGATCGCCGCTCATGTTGACGAAGGGCATCACCGCCAGGGATGGCGAGAGGCCGCCTGTGGCCGCACTCTCCCGCGTTCGCTGCCCGTCGAGCCAGAGCGCACCGAGTGCAACAGCAAGTAGCATGAGTCCGGCACCAACAGCGGCGTAAACAGGCCAGCGGCGCCGGCGCGTGAGGTCCGCCGCAGGGGGTGGAGCTTCAAGATCGCCCGGCTCGCCAGCAGGGCTCTCGGCGGTTGTAGGGGAGGGCTGCCGGGAGGGTATGCCCAGTACAGCCTCGAACTCGTGCCGGGGCGCGGTCCAGAGGCTCATGTTGAAACCCGGCTTCAATCCGGCGATGGCGGCGCTCAGGCGCGCGAGATTGTAGCCGGAGGGCTTCATCTCGCCCGATAGCCACCGGCTCACCATCGACTTGTGCACACCCAGCTGCGCGGAGAGCTGCGCCCGGCTCAAATTGCAAGCCTGCAGCGCGAGCGATAGCCGCGCCGCGAACTCGTCACTGTACTCAACCGTTACCAGGGGCAGCCCCAATCGCCGTCCACACACCCAAGCCCATTTTGGCGCATTTCTGCCCGCGCGCAACCGAATGCAACCACGCGGGCTCGCGTCGCAACGGCGCGGTTCTCAACGCGCCTGCCGCTTCAATCGGCGTTCGCGGAAGCTCGGGCCCTCACTCGCAACCTTTGGCACCTGGAGGGCCAAAATGAGCAACACCACGAAGTCAATTCTCACCTTGCTGCTGGGCAGCGCGCTCGCCTTGCCGATCGGCGCGGATGCGCGCCCGCAATCGTTCCACCACGCACGGGGCAGCACCCTGGCGCTTCGGCTTGCCGATCGCTTCTCGGAAGTCACAGTGCCTGCCCGGCATCAGCCGCGCCGCGGAAAGACCGCGCATCAGCGGCCGCTCCTCGACACGAGCTCCACCATCATCGACGAGCCCGATGCCGATCCGACACTCTATGGGACTCGCGTGCGCGGGACCAACGACACCGGGCAGCTTTCGGGCCAGTATGTAGACAGCAGCGGCGCCTTTCACGCGTTTATCGCCACGCCGAATGGGAACAGCTTCACCTACACACCTATTACGGTGAAGCGGAACGACACGTTCGGTTTCCTCCTGAACGAGAAAGGTGCGATGTTCGGTTCCTATGACGAAAAGCATTCCGGCATCGAAAACAGCTGGATTCGGCAGCCCAACGGGAAACTCGAAATCGTCGCCCTTCCCGAAGGTCCGGGAGGCACCATCATCCAGGGCCTCAACAACAAGGGCGTCGCGACCGGCAACTATTTCGATGCGAATGGTGCCTTCCGCGGCTTCCTGCGCGACAAGCAGGGCCATGTCACCGATTTCGACGATCCGCTGGCGGGCAGCGGCGAAAACCAGGGCACAAATCCGATCGGCATCAACGACAGCGGAGAAATCAGCGGTATCGTCTTCGACAGCAACGACGTCGCGCACGGATTTATTCGCCACGCCGGCGACGGCAGTTTTGTCGAATATGACGTTCCGGACGCGGGCTCTGCACCCGGCCAGGGCACCCTCGGTCTGGAAATCGAGAACGATGGCTGGATCACCGGTGCCTACGTCGATGCGAACAACGTCTCGCATGGGTTCCTGAGAGACCCGGACGGCAACATTCTGGCCCCCATCGATCCGCCGGATATGGGCACCAATCCGTTCCAGGGCGTAGTCGGCGTCGAACATCTCGAAAAAGGATGGGCGGTCGGCGAGTACATCGACCAGGACGACGTGCTGCACGGCTTCCTCTGCAAGAAATGCGAGACCGCTGAGCGCAAGATCGTGGAGTTCGATGCGCCCGGCGCCGTCGATACCTTCAACGTGCTGAGCAGCAACCGCCAGCATCAGATCGTCGGCAGTTTCCACGACGAAAATGGCATCCGCCACGGCTTCATCCGCAATCCGTGAGATGGGGCGGCCGCGAATTCCGCGGCCGCCTTTCCTTTTCCCGGGAAGGCGTGCATCGCTGCGGGGCCGAAACCCGGCTCCAGCGGGACCGGAGGTCTTACGGCGATGCACGCCGCTTTCCGGCGAGGCGTTCTGTGACTGCCCCGCTGCTGCCGACGCCGCAGTAAGAGAACCTATCGTGCAGCCGTCCGGGTAAAGCCGTCAGTGCTCCAGTCTTCGCTGCCCGCGCCGTGGTGAACGAAGAAGAGCCCTTCCGGATCGTACCGATCCTTAATCGCCCGCAAGCGTGAATAGTTCGCGCACCAGTAGTCCTGCTGCCAGCGTGCGTTGAAGTAGTTGCTTTCCGAAACATACGAACCGGCCTCTGGCGCGATCTTGCGCAGCTCGGCCGCCGCCAGATCGATGAGACGGGCGTCCTTGTGCGCCGCCCGCAGGTCGATGGCGGGGCGCGGGAATCCCGGGTAAGCCGGCATCTCGCCATCGGCGATGATGGCGAGCGCGAACGCCTCCGCCACAGCGGGGCTGGTGGCCGTATTCTTTACCGCTGCAATCGCTTCTGCCGCTGCGCCCGCCAAGCCCTTGTTGAAATGCAGCTCAACCTCTTTGTAGCGGCTCGCGGCAAACAGCGCGTCGCACAAGCGTTGCTGTTGCGTTGGCGCGAGCAAGGAAACCGGCAGCCAGAGCGAATCGTAGCCGTGCAGATACGCACCGACCTGATCTTGATCACCTTGCCACCAGCCGTGATCGTCCGGCGCGCCAGGGCGCGAATCGCGGATCATCGAGTCGTTGCCGGAGACATCCCACCAGTGACGCGCCTCGCCGTCGCCGGCGCGCAGGCGGTCGACGATGGTGTATTCCTTCGGCGCTGCGCTCACCCAATCAAAGAAGGGCTGCCACACCGCCTTCGTTTCCGCGCGCGTGAGGCCTTGGCACACCATCGAGATCTTCAGCGTGTTCTCCGGTGCAAGCGCCACCTGCTCGCCCCAATGCGGATTAAGCAGCGCCGCCGCATAGAAGCGCACGAACTGCGCGATGAGCTTGCGGTATGCCTCGTCGGAATGCGCCTGGATCTTGCCGGCGGCCCCGCCGAAATTTTCCGGCAGATCGTGCGTCTTCAAGGTGAGCTTGGTCACCACGCCCCAGCTGCCGCCGCCACCGCCCTTCATGGCCCAGAAGAGATCGGGATTGATGCAGGGGTTCGCGATCCGCACCGCGCCGTCGGCGGTAACGATCTCGGCTTCCAGCAACGATGCGGCCGCCGTGCCGAAGCCTTTCGAGAAGCTGCCAAAGCCGCCGCTTTGCACCAGCCCCGCCACGCCCACGGTCGTGCAACCGCCGCCCTGCACGTAGCGTCCCGCCTTGCCGGTCACGGCGGTGTAGAGATCGATCCACATGGCACCCGCTTCCGCGGTCACCGCCGGCTGGGGCGGGATCCTGCCTTCGCAGCCTTGCGGCACGAAAGTGTCATGCAAGGTCACGGCATCCATGGCGCGGGTCCAGATAAGCAGCGAATCTGGGGCGTTCGAGGTCCCCAGGTAACTGTGCCCGCCGCCTTTCACCACCAGCCTCAAATTGTGGATGCGCCCGAAATTCACGGCGGCCGCGACGTCCGCGGCGTTGCGGGCCTTTACGGCATAGGCGCTCGCGGCCGGTGTCCAGGCATCCAGCCAGCCGGAAACCTGCGTGCCCGCGGGCTGATCGCCGATGTAAAATGGGTTTCGGATATGCTGCAGCACATCCTGGCAGGCCGCGCCTCTGGGATCGGGCGTGCATCCGGCGAAGAGGGGATGCACCTCGATCAGATTCCCGCCGACCGCGCGCTTCAGCTTCTGCCACTCTGCCGGTACTGGCCAGCCCGGGTCCCCCAGCCGCACGCGGCGAAGCAGCGGCGCAGGTGAAGCGGCAAGCACTCCGGGGGACAGCGCCGCAGCTGCAGCGGCCGTTTTGAGCAAATCCCGTCTGCGCATGGATGCTCCTTCGCCGCTACGCGAGCGGTGCCCTGCTACTTTCCGGCTTCGTGCAGGATCTGGTCGGCGGCGGTGGCCAGCAGCTCTTCCATCTTCGTTCGAATGGCGTGGTCGGAGCGGGCGATGCTCTTTGCCTCGAAATCCTTCCGCACCTTGCGGACCACGTCCTCCTCGCCCGGCTCTTCGAAATCGGCCCGCACCACCGCCTTGGCATATTCGTCCGCCTCTGGCCCGCTGATCCCCATCTGCTCGGCCGCCCAGAGGCCCAACAGCTTGTTACGGCGGGCTATGATTTT
>JAFAVP010000082.1 GCA_019242395.1 Alphaproteobacteria bacterium
GACCCTGGATATTACTGGCGGTAGTTTCGCCCTGGGTGTGGGACTCGTCTGGGGAGATGGCGCGTTGAAGTATGCAGGCGCGGAGCGCGCGTTCACATTCTCCGGCGTCTCGGTGGTCGATGTGGGCGGGGCACACATCAGTGCCACCGGCGATGTTTATCACCTGCAGAATCTCCAGGACTTCAGCGGCCATTACACGATCGCTTCGGCAGGTCTGACAGTGGCAGGCGGCGGCGCCGTCGCGGTACTCAGGAACGAGCACGGGGTGATCATCAAGCTGCACGAGAGAAGCGCGGGGCTGCGCTTCAACTTTTCCAGTGAAGGTGTGAGGATCAAGCTCAAAAGCTGACCTGCCAACTCGTATGCAACAAGCGCTGCCGAAGCAGAGATGAACGGCGTGAGGATGTCATGGGGATTTTTCTTTTCTTGAACTCATTGATCGCCAGCGGCGCCCTCTGCGTCGCGGTGCTGCTGGCGATCCGCTCTCACCGATTACGCATGACCGATTCTACGGCCGCCGTCGAGTACGTATGGGCGGCGGTGCCTTGGGTGTTCGTCGCCCTCTGCGCAGTTCCGGCCCTGCACCGCATGCTGATGGGCGGCTGACGATCAATCGCTGAAACTCCACGTGAAGATGTTCCTCGTGCTCGCGATCTTGGTCGCTCCCCGACTCGATCAGCCGGTGGGATACCGTGCGCGCAAGTCGGGTTTATGACCCCCCCGGGCGGCTCTCTGATCGCGTACGCCTTGCCGGACAGGAAGTAAGGCTCGTAGTATCGCCACCAAAGAGTGGCATCCGACGGCGCGTCGGTTATCCGACGCACCGTCCAATCCGCCAAATGAGTGAACCGATGAGGTGCTTCACGGTGCTGCCGAGAGTGACTCCCCTGGTTGTCGCTAGCTGCACGCTGACGGGTTGCTCACTCGCGGGAGCACCCTCGTTCCAACTGTTCGGCGCTTTCTTTCCGGCCTGGATGTTATGTGCGCTGATTGGTGTCATCGGCGCGGCCGGCACCCGAGTCGTTCTGACGAATCCAACTTTCCGGGACCTGATCCCGTTTCCACTTGCGACCTGTAAGGCCGCGGGTTTCATCGTCGGGCTGCTGGTATGGATGATCCTATTCCGGTGACACGCTTGCAGGGGCAGCGCCTGCGCCACCTCATCTCACGCGGCAAGCTTATCGTGCTGGCCATCGTCGCGCTGGCAGTGCTCATCGCGCTTCGATCGCAATCCTGGGTCAGTCAACATCGCTCCTCGAGCGATGCATCCATCGATGCGGATGTGGTGCACGTCGCGCCTGAGGTCGGAGGGCGGATCATCGAGATCCGGGTGCACGAGAACTCCTCCGTCCACCGGGGTGACATTCTGTTCCAGATCGACCCGTTACCCTACCAACTGCTCCGCTCACAGGCCCAGGCCGACCTGGCATTGGCCGAAGCACAGTTGGAGACCCAACGAAAGTACGTCGCCACGCAGCGCTCCACCGCGACGATTGCACAGGATCAGATAACAAACGCAAAAGCTAACTATTAGCTCGCAACTCGCACCGTAGAACGCCTGAAACCGTTGACTGCCAAAGGCTACGTACCCAACCAGCAGCTCGACCAGGCCGACGTGACTGCGCATGATGCGGCCACGCGGTTGCAGCAGGCCCAGGTCCAACAGCTTGCGGCCGTACAGGCCATTGACACTATCCAGGCCGGCGAGTCCCTCGTCGCAGCCCGCCGAGCGGCGCTCGCACTGGCGCAGCGCCATCTGGAGGACACCACTGTGCGCGCGCCACACGATGGCTTGGTCGTCGCGCTGGTTGTCTCCAGCGGAGAATTCGTCGCGCCCGGGCAGTCCCTGTTCACTTTGATCAACACCGAAGAATGGTTCGCGTCCGCCAACCTGCGAGAGACTGATCTGGATTCGGTGCACACGGGTGAGTGCGTGACGGTCTATTCGATGATCGATCGCCACCTGGCGATCCGCGGGGTCGTCGACAGCATTGGCTGGGGCGTGCTCGATCAGGATCGGCTCAATCTGCCTCGCTCGGTTCCCTACGTGGAGCGCTCGCTCAACTGGGTGCGCGTGGCACAGCGCTTTCCCGTGCGCATCCGCTTGGTAAGTCCGCCTCCACAGGTCATGCGACTGGGAGCGAGCGCCGTAGTGGAGGTCAACCATGGCCGTCAATGCCGTTGAGCGGCATGCGGTTCTGCGCACGAACTGGCTGAAGCTGCTCGCGCCAAACCCCGAGCGGGTGGCATTTGCCACTCGGTTGGCCCTTACCTGCAGCCTGACCACCTTGGTGACGGGAATCTATGAGACGCCCGATGCGGCGCTCGCGGCCTACGTTCCCTTCTTTTACAACCGGCCCGAGCGGACCACGAGCCTCATCCTGAGCGTTGCGTTCACGCTCATCATCGCGGTTGTGATTGCTCTGGTCTTCCTGGTCGCAAATGTCGTGTTGGATGATGCGATGTGGCGGGTGATCAGCATCGGCCTGATATCTTTCGGGTTTCTGTTCCTCGCCTCCGCCAGCCGCCTGCAGCCGATCGCGGGCACCATGGCCATGATCATTGGCTATGTACTCGACTTGCTGGGCAGAATTCAGACCGGTGAGCTCGCCACCCGCGCGCTCCTGTATCTATGGCTTTGTATCGCCATCCCCGCGGGGATCTCGTTCGTCGTCAGTCTTGTGATGGCGCCGGCACCGCGGCGCACAGCCGAGCAGGGGATCGCCGATCGGCTGAAACTGTGTGCAGCCGTATTGCGCGGCGCTGAGAGCGGCGCGCGGCGTGAGCTTGCAGCCAAGGTACGCGAGGGTATGGCGCCCATTCTCGAGCAGCTCAAACTCGCAGGCGTCGAGAAGAGCG
>JAFAVP010000216.1 GCA_019242395.1 Alphaproteobacteria bacterium
GGCTCTGGGCACTGAGCAAATACCGACGGTTTGGCTTTGAATCCCTCCGGCAAAGCTCCGAACAGATTGATCAGAGCCTTGCCCAAATCTGGGCCGCAAAGCGTGCCCGGCGTCGCATCTTTGCAGGAAATTGCGTCATTGGGATTCTGGTCGTTATCTGACGAAAACATTGGCACCAGCACGTACAGAGGGTCTGTCGTGGCAGTGGCTGGTCCCACAGCTCCCGGCGGATTGATGCTTGGGTCTATGCCTGCCTGGCAGATCGGAATTTGCAATTCATCGGGATCAACCTCCGCCCTCTTCTTGTCGAAGTCGAGGTCATTTCCTGGCTGCTCGACACAATCATAATTCTGTTTGTAGCCGAACCTTAGCAACTTGCCGGCGCCGAACCCTTCGGTTTGATTCTTGCCATGGTCCTGTGGCGGGGGCGCAGCGTTGGATGCTGCGGCGGAGCCGATGATTGCGGCTAATCCGAGGGCAGCACATGCCAGTGTTCCTCGACCGATATGCTTCATGTGGGATTTCTCCGTGGGACACCCCTGTCGACCGGGCTGTTACGTGAAGATGCGCTTCCCGGATCGCTGCCGGCGAAAAAAATTTCTCTGATATGACCGATCCACACTCCCCACCCAGACGTATGAAATGTTATGTCCGTCACTGCCTCTACTATTAAACCGGCCCAACGGCCGCTTTACGGTCCGGCAATTGTGTCAGGGCAGCCGCGGCTGCCAGTGATACTGTGGTTCGTGCCGATCCCAGACCTCCATGACATGACCTCTTTGCTTTTCGCCGTGGGCAAGAGCCGAGATCGCGCAGCGTTCGAGACTTTGTTTCTTTATTTCGCTCCGCGCGTGAAAGCCTACCTTTTGCGGCGCGGGGTAGCAGCTATGGCAGCCGAAGATCTGGCGCAGGAAGCGCTGTTGAACGTCTGGAACAAGGCGCATCTTTTCGATCCCAAAAGGGGTTCGGCGGCAAGTTGGATATTCACCGTTGCTCGAAACCTCCACATCGATGCCGTCCGCCGGCAGAAGCATCCGGATTTCGACCCGAACGATCCCGCTCTCATTCCCGAACAGGAGCCAGAGGCAGACGCCGGGCTGCAACGAATGGACGACGATGAGCGCTTGCGCAAAGCTCTAGAAAGTCTTCCCCCCGGCGAACGAAACATTTTGGAGCTGTCGTACTTTGCCGAGAAGCCGCATTCGGCAATTGCTCGTGAACTGAGGCTGCCCCTTGGCACGGTCAAGTCGCGAATGCGGGCCGCCATGAGGCGTATTCGGGAAGGCCTGTTGAAATGATCACCCACCATCCGGCGGACAGTCTGCTGCTGAAACACGCGGCGGGGGCCGCGCATGAGGCGGTCTCGCTCATTGTCGCGACGCATCTTGCCCTTTGTCCAGCTTGCCGGCGGGTCGTGAAGCTTGCCGAACATGCCGGCGGAATTCTCCTGGAAAACTTGACACCCGAACCATTGACCACGGGGGCATGGGAGCATCTCGCAGCCCGCTTGGATGAAGCAGAAGCCGCGGCTCCTTCAATCGTCGCCCGGAGCGGGGGAACGCCGACAATTCCAGAACCGCTGCGCAGCTATTTGGGAGCGGACGGGCTGGATAAAATCCGGTGGAATTTTGTTCTCCCCGGGTTAGCTTTTCGGCCCCTCCTGCCGGGCCCCTTCAGCGCCAAGCTGGTACGGAGCAAGCCTGGCAGCAGCATCGGCTTGCACACTCATAAGGGCGAGGAATTCTCGGTGGTGCTAGCGGGCGGATATAGCGACTGCTCGGGGCAGTACCGGCGCGGCGATTTCCACACCGCCACGCCGGACCTTTTGCACAGGCCGGTAGCAGATCAGGGCGAAGACTGCATTGTCCTCGCGGTGACCGAAGCGCCGCTTGCCTTTCGCAACCCCCCCATTGGCCTGATCGCAAGCCTGATCGGATATTAACGTCCTCTTGAATCGAACTGGTCCGCTCAGAAGGATAGCGCTCGATGAACGAGCGTATCGGGCCTGAGCGCGCGGCGACACCACCAGCCTACAAACCGGAGCCCTCGCGTCACGGCTCTCGCGGCCGTTCCCCCCATCTGATCCGTCAGACTGTTCTGTCAACTCACTCTCTCGATGGTGATAATCGTGGGCTCACCAGAGCTGTTGCGCAGTCAGCGATATTGAACCCCTCTTCTTCAGCGATAAAGCGCGCGTTCCTGTCGAATCTGCTCTGCGGTGTATGGCGTGGCTGCGGGATCGAATCCTTTCCAGCCCGCCGTTCGATAAGCAGTGGCTCTGGCTGCGACACTTACGCCCGATCGATCCAGAATGGCCTGATATCGGCTGACATCGCTGTTGTTCACTCGTGCGACAACCAGAGCCCCGCCGCGCCGGATAGCCTCGGCATAAACATCGGCATCGTCTTTGCTCACGCCGGATTCAACGAGTGCACCGACGACACCGCCGGTCACGCCGCCAGCCACCACGCCTGCAAGCGTCGAGGCAGCCCAGCCGGCAGCAACGATCGGTCCAATTCCCGGTATTGCGAGAAGGCCAAGCCCCGCCGCCAAACCAGCAGCACCTGCGGCGACGCCGCCAATCGTCGCGCCTTTTGCAGCGCCTTCCTTGCGATCATCAACCCCGTCACGATCCTTGTCGTGCTTGGCATCAACGACGGTTGCGTCGCTCTTGTCGTCTTTATACCAGTTGTCCGCATTGCTCGCGACGATGCTGATGTCGCCGCCATCGAGCCCTGCTGCTTCCAATTCACGAACGGCAACCTGCGCGGAAGGATAATCGTTGTAGAGGTGGGAAATCGTCTTTGTCATTGATGATACTCTTTGGGTTGGTGGTGATTGGAAGGTTAGTCGGTGTTGACGTTGCCTTGATAATCCAGGCTGACATGGACTTTCTGACCGTCCTTCATCGCCATGCCTCGCCATACTCCGGCATTGTCTTTCTTCAGCATCGTCACATGGGTGTAGCCCTTGCCCTCGATGTGCGACCGCGCTTCCGACATGGTGAAGCTGTTGGCCCCCTTAACCGGCATGCCTGAATTATTGGCGTCCTGAGATTTCATGGCCGGATTTTGGGGTCCGGACTGCGAGGGGCCTTGGGCGAAGGCAGAGGCCCCATTCAGGACAAGCGCAAGCGTTATCGCGACCAGCGCGGCTTTGTGCATAAACAGTCTCCAAATAGTCGGTGAGGTGGTGATGAAACCCTCAGCCTAAGGAGAAGTTCCGCGAGACGCGCTTCATCGCTCGATTCAATGGAATGTGTCCGGGATTAAGGCGGCTCCATAATCCCCTTCAGTGGCTTCCTCGCCATGTGCGCCTCCCAAGGTACGATTGCAACGTTGGTTCGACCGGCTCGCAGATCACCTATGTGCTGGTAGCCCGTACCAGGCCAGATTTCCAGAATCGCCATGCCCGGCTTCAGCCCCCAAAACGAGAGGCTCTGCTGGGGGTGGCGATAAACATCGCGCGCAACGTTCTGCGATGAACGTGTGGGACTCGCCACAACAGCAGCGAGTGCCTTGTCGTCGTTGCCGGGCGCGGCATTTGCTGCCACGGCATCCAGAGATGCCGCACCGATTGCAGCGACAAAGATGGCTAAGCCGGCGGCGCGATGTCCCATCAAAAACGTCTCCTGCGGTTTGTCGGGTCACCGACAACTAAGCCGATCAATGTGTAAGTGCAAAATTGTAATTAAATCGTGTCAGCAGCTATCGGTATGATTGAAAATGCACTTGAATCTTCACGCCGCCGCTCAATTCAAAAGCTGCAAACCTACACAGTAGGTAGCGTGGAACCTGCCAGAATGGCACACGGTCCCGGACGAAGGGACCCTTCTATCTACCTTCAGATGACCAGGGAAAATTTATGTACTGGTTGCGAGAATCAAAACAGATGTTCCCATACATGTGCAAGTAGGAGCCTCGACGGACAGGATCCGCATACACCGCTCCAGGGTCAGCGACATCTTGTTCATACTGCCTTATATTTTGGGCAGTGAGTGCTTTCGGAAGAATATCCATCGCCTGCGGGATGCTTTTTCCCTCCAACCAATCGGCAGCGTGCTGAGCCATCGCGTAGCCAAAAATGGGAGAGGCCAAGCTGATGCTCGCCTTATAAGGGCTGCCCCTCTTCTCCAGCTCCTCTACTGCTTCGTGCTCACCGTCGATCCCACCAAGAAACTGATTTGCGCGCGCTTTGCCAGCGTCGCGTAAGGCCGCAAGAGCGCCGAGAACGACCGTATCTGCCCCCAGCACCACATCAATATTCGGTTGAGCCAACAAGATCGTCTTCATGGTGCGATATCCACCTGCCTTATCGACCGTTGTGGGCGAAATATCGGCCACAATCGTGACGCCGGGCATCCTCCTAAACGTGTCTCGCATCGCCGCAAAGCGGGGTGCAAGAAATTGTAAATTGTCGTGCGTCAGCAAAACGACCTTTGCTTGGCCATTCAGTCGCGTGCGGATGTAGGCGGCTGCTGCATCTGCGAGCACTTTTCCGGTCAAATACTGTGGCGCATTCAACAGCGAAGTCGCCGGAGGAGGAACGACCGCTCCAACGTAAGCTCCTGCCCAGATCATTTTTTGCAAGCTTTTACTCAGCGACGGGGGATCGATTGGGGCGACAACAATCGCGCCCACCTTTTCGGAGCGCAAGCCGTCGACCTGCCTGATCATCAGGGCAGGATCGTTGGCCGAGAAGGATACGCTGTACGGAAGTCCGCGCTTACTGGCGGCTAGTGCTAAACCTCTTCCTACGCCCACCATGAATTCGCGCCCGTTATCCTGAACAAAAACGAGCTTTCGTTGAAGGTGGCTGGGTTTGGTGCAAGACGCTCTTGTCGGATCGAAGGGGGCAAGTCTGACAGGCTTTGTTAGTCCCTGACTTGGCTCGCTCGCAAGTGACGGCCACGCCGGGCCTACAGCTAGAATCGCGCCAATAATCGCATGAGCTGCCTTCTGGATGGCATAAAGCTTCGCCCTTTTTCGGATAAGCCAAGAGACAGCGAACGTCATCACGAAATCTCTGTCGAAAATATCAATCGCGCCAATGTGCCAGGCTGACGGCTGATGTATTCCACCTGGGTTCTGAGTGCAGCCGCCATGGCCTTTATGATCTTCGTACCAACACCCGTTCCAGCATTATGGGATTTCTCGGCGAGCCCCACGCCGTCGTCTTCCACAGCAAGTTCGGCCGTCCCTTGCGACAGCTGCTTGAGGCTGACTCGAATTTCTCCAGAGCGGCCTGCGGGATACGCATACTTGAATGCATTCGTTACCAATTCGGTCAGCGCCACCCCCAGACTGACGCTCTCGTCGGTTGGCAAGGACACTGGCTCCAGCTCACATTTAAGATTGGCCGTATGCCCCTCCTTACGCATCGCCGTCTCAAGATTATTCAGCATGCTGCCGAGATAATCCTCCAATGCAACGGACTTCACGTCACCAGACGTATAGAGCCGTTTATGTATGGAGGATATCGCGTGAATGCGCGCTTGGGTTTCAGTAAGAACTGATTTAACTGCTTCGTCTCGAACGGCTTTGTGCTGCATGTTTACCAGGGCCGCCACGAGCTGAAGGCTATTCGCAACCCGGTGGTTGACTTCCGAAAGCAACACCTCGGCCCGCTCGCGAGCTAGAGCCAAGTCGGCAGTTCGACGCTTTACGCGTTCCTCAAGGTCCTGGTTGATCGCGCGCACTTCATCTCTGGCTCGGGCGATTTCCTGTCTGTTGCGGTAGACAGTAACCGCCACTGCCGCAACGACCAAGATGATGATGACGGCCGAGATGATCGAGACCAGCCGCAGCATGAATGCGTTACGTTTCTGCTCGGCGCTGTAAGTAGCGACCTTGTCGTCCGCGCTCAGTATCGCGCCGTACAGGAAGACGTTGATTTCATCCATCAGCGACTTCCCCCGATTTGTTCTGACGACCGCCAACGCAGCGTCGTCCCTTCCGGCGCTTTTCAGGTTGATACTTCTATCCATTTCCCCGAGTTTACTATTGATTGCCTCTTCCAGGTGACGCAGCATCGGCGTTTGCTGCGCAGCCTCGCTGGACAGCCAGGTCAAATCGGACAGTTCTTGTTGAGCGCGCGTTTTCGCCGTGTCATAGGGAGCCAGATAGATCTCGTTGCCGGTGAGCAGAAATCCGCGCTGGCTTGATTCCGCGGTCCGAAGAGCGTCTCGTAATTCCACCGCTGCAATGCGTCTATCGCGTTGAACCGTAGCCTGCGCGAAAAAGACATCGGCACGATCTCCTAACCACACTGTCATCCCAACGATGGCGAGCAGCGCCAGAAAGCCTGTAATGAGCCCTCCCGTGAGAATTATAGCCAAGCGGCTGTTGGCAGAGGACATTTCCAAGCGATCCTTGTGCAGACAAACGGCTGTTCCTTACGATAGTCCGGGAGTTCGGTATCGTGGCTGAGTAGCCTGGCCGAGAGCATATTTGATTCCGCCACACATAAGAACAGTGTGGCTTAAAGCGGCTGAGCCGATCGGAAGGCCGCACGTGGCGGGCGCACCGCGCCAGAGGAGAGAGTGTTGCGCTCTCACATCAGCTGCTACGGCTGCTATGCCTTTTCGGACCACACCCCTAGCTCGCGAAAAGCATTGAGCAGGTCGCTCGCGGCATATGGTTTTCGAACGAATGCTATGCCCTTTAGCGATTCAAAGGTATTGCGAATGTCCGCCGTGCTTTGACCGGTTGCAACCACAATAGGCATAGCTGCGTCTATCGCTCTTATCTCGCGCACCAGATAGTCCCCTTTTCGGTCCGGCAGGCCCATATCGATGATCACAGCATCTACTCCACGCGGCACTATCCGCAGCCGATTGATCGCCTCAATCGCCGTACCGGCAGTATCGACTTCGAATCCCGCCGCTTCGAGATATTCAGTCGCGAGCATCTGTATGAGTGGCTCATCCTCCACAACGAGAATTCTGCCGGGTATTCTGGCGGCATCGAGAATGTCACGAAGCTTGGCAGCGAGGGTCGCCTGAGCAAACGGCTTGGTGATTAGTTCAACGCCCGGATCAAGGCGGGCGTTGTGAACGATGGCATTGCGTGCGTATCCCGTGGTAAAGAGCACCTTTAACTTCGGACGGCGGACACGGGCTTCGTCCGCCAATTGGCGTCCATTCATACCACCTGGCAAGCCTACATCGGTGAACAGCAAACTCACTTCGGGGTGGTGTTCCAGTACGCGAAGGCCCTCTTTTGCATTCTCCGCGAAGAGAACACTGTAGCCCAACTCGGCGAGGGTTTCGCAACTGTAGCTACGGACATCCGGGTCGTCCTCGACAACGAGAATGGTTTCGCCACTCACCGCCGTAGACAATTGCGATTTCGCGGCGTTGTCAACCGAATCCGCTGCCGAGTGCACACGTGGCAAATAAAGCTTGATGGTCGTACCTTCGCCGATCTCGCTGTAAATTTTCACGTGTCCACCGGACTGCTTCACGAAACCGTAAACTTGTGAGAGACCCAAGCCAGTGCCTTGGCCGATATCTTTTGTCGTGAAGAAGGGATCGAATGCGCGTGCCCTTACCTCGGACGTCATCCCGCAGCCGGTGTCAGTGACCGCAACCATGACATACTGTCCTGGCACGACTTCAGCTTGCGCAGCGGCATAGTTATCGTCGAGATATACGTTCGCAGTTTCCAGCGTCAGCTTGCCGCCGTCCGGCATAGCGTCTCTGGCGTTCACGGCGAGGTTCAGAATGGCGAGTTCTACCTGAGTAGAATCAGCGAACGCCGGCCATAACCCGCCGCCCAACACGGTTTCGATTACCACTTGCTCACCAAGAGTGCGCCTGAGGAGGTCCGACATCCCTGTCACCAGGCGGCCCAAATCGACGGGCTTGGGATCGAGGGGCTGCTGGCGAGAAAATGCGAGCAACCGCTGTGTAAGGGAAGCAGCTCGCCGGGCGCCGTGCAAAGCGTTCTCTGCGGAACGCAGGAGCCGGTCCTTGCTGACTTCGCTGCTTTGCAAATTGCGCTGCAGTGTTTCCAGATTTCCGATGATGATCGTGAGCAGATTGTTGAAATCGTGGGCCACCCCTCCAGTGAGCTGCCCAATACCCTCCATCTTCTGCTTTTGACGGCTACGTTGTTCCGCCAACCGCCTTTCCGTCAGATCGCGAGTTATTTTGGCGTATCCAAGCAGCTTTCCATCCTTGTCCAGGACACGATTTATAACCATACCGGCCCAAAACCGCGTGCCATCCTTCCGCACGCGCCAGCCTTCCATTTCGTATTTTCCGGTTTCAGCAGCAACCGCGAGAGCCTTTGCCGGAAGTTCCGCGGCGCGATCTTCCGGAGTGTAAAAGCTGGAAAAGTGCTGCCCTAGAATCTCTTCGCGGGAGTAGCCCTTGATGCGCTCTGCTCCTGAATTCCAGTTTATGATATTGCCTTGCGGGTCAAGCATGAAAATGGCATAGTCGGTCACGCCCTCGACCAAGATGCCGAAGCGCCGTTCGCTTTCCTCCAGCTTGACGATATTCGCGGACAGCTCCTTGGCGCGTTCCTCTGCACGCTGCTCAAGCGACCGATTAAGTTCCTGCAACTCCTTTTCCGCTTGCACGCGGGCGTTAAGTTCACGTTGGCTTGCTTGATGAAGTCTGGAATTATCAATCGCAACTGCAGCCTGGGCTGCTAGGGCGGTTACCAGGCGCTCGGCATGCTCCGTAAAAACGCCGGGCTCGGGGTGACCGAAGAACAACCCGCCCAAAACTTCGTCCGACCGGGAAGTGACCGAGGCTGCCAGATAGCTCCTCACAGGCAGGTGTCCTTCTGGCATGCCTTGGTAAGGAGGGTTGTTCCCGTATCGGGAGTCCGCGAGCACGTCGTGCATGCGTACCGGCGGCGCGCCCCGGAAAGTTGGTTCGAATATGGCAGTATTGCGAGGCATAGGGAATTTCGAGAATGCCTCTCTCGGCGCGCCAGATAGCGTATAGAGAACGTAGGCTTCGCCGTCCTGGCGTACGACGTTGTAGAAGAATGCTCCAAAAGCTGCCC
>JAFAVP010000013.1 GCA_019242395.1 Alphaproteobacteria bacterium
CATGCAGGCCCGACACCTTGAGGTAGCGCGCAACAGCCTCTTTCTTCGAAGAAAACGTGCGCGCGGGCGAAGCCGCGAATTCGCGCATCTTCGCGAGTTCTTCCGCGCTCCAATTCACCTTGATGCCGAGGCCAAACACCCGCGTGGGCGTAAAGCCGAACCAGCCGGAGGCGAGCGCCAGCGCCACTGCCCCACCCATCGAGTGGCCAAGAACGGCGATCTCGCTCCAGCTTCCGGATACCAGCACGAGTTCCGCGACATCGGCGGCATGGAAGCCGAGCGAATGCGCCGGCGGCGCGCCCTGCGAAGCGCCGTGTCCGCGCAGGTCGGGTGCGATCCAGCGGCCGTTCCATTTTGCATCAGCATTTTGGAGCATCGGTTGCCACACCTGCCGCGTGGCGCCAAGCCCATGGAGCAGCACGAGCAATCGGTCGCCTTCGCCGGCGCGGTCGACCGCGAGCCTCATACCGCGTTCATCGTCAGAAGTTCGTAGGTGGCGACAGTTTCGTCGGTCTGATTGGTGATGGTCACCGCCCAGCGCACTTCGCCGTACTCGTCTTTCCGTAACGTTTTGGATTTCGCCGTGAGCTGCACCTTCATGCTGTCGCCGGGCTTCACGGGCTTGAGGAATCGCAGATTGTCGAGGCCGTAATTCGCCAGCACCGGGCCGGGAGCCGGATCGACAAACAGTCCTGCGGCGAAGGAGAGCAACAAATATCCATGCGCCACGCGGCCGCCGAAGAACGGATTGGCGGCGGCGGCGTCCTCGTCCATATGCGCGTAGAAGGTATCGCCGGTGAAATGCGCGAACTGCTCGATCTCCTCCAGCGTCACCGTTCTTGGTTCGCTCACGAACGTCTTGCCCAATTCCAGCTCGCCGAATTTGAGCCGGAAGGGATGCGGCGGCTCGCGATTTTCGGGCGCGCCCTTGATCCAGCTGTTGGTCACGGAGGCGAGCATGCGGGGTGAACCCTGCAGCGCCGTGCGCTGCATGTAGTGCATCACGCCGCGAATGCCGCCGAGCTCTTCGCCGCCACCGGCGCGCCCCGGGCCGCCATGCACCAGCATCGGCAGCGGCGAGCCGTGTCCGGTGGATTCGCGCGCGCAATCGCGATCCACGATCAGCAGCCTCCCGTGAAACGCGCCGGCGCCGGTGAGGACCGCGCGCGTGACATTCGGATCGTGGGTGAACAGCGACATCACCAGCGAGCCGTTGCCCTTGTTCACCAGCCGCACGGCATCGTTTATGTCGCTGTAGGGCATCAAGGTGGCGACGGGACCGAAGGCTTCCACTTCGTGCACGGCGGTGGCGGCTTGCGGCGAATCGCAACGCAGCAAAACGGGTTCGAGGAAGGCGCCTTTGCCGTTGCTCCTATTTGGATCGCCGCAAACAATGCGGGCTTCGCGTGAAAGTTTTTCGATCTGGCTTCGCACGTCGTCGCGTTGCGAGGCGCTGACCAGCGCACCCATCTGGGTTTTCTCGTCGCGCGGATTTCCCACTAGAACTTTCGACAACCGTTCCTTCAGCGCGGCTTCCGCCGCATCGATGAGAGCGGCCGGAACCAGCGCGCGGCGGATCGCGGTGCACTTCTGGCCCGCCTTGGCCGTCATCTCGCGCACCACTTCCTTCACGAACAGCTCGAATTCCGGCTGTTCTGGCGTGGCATCGGGCCCCAGCACGGCGGCGTTGAGCGAATCCCGCTCGGCAATGAAGCGCACGCTTTCTCGTGCGATCACCGGATGGCGCTGCAGCTTCTGCGCGGTATCCGCGGAGCCGGTGAACGAGACGATGTCCTGGCCGGTCAGGTGGTCGAACAGGTCGCCTGTCGGCCCCACGATCAGCTGGATAGCACCGTCCGGTAGCAGGTTCGCTTCAATCAGAATGCGGAATGCGGCTTCCGCAACGTAAGCGGACGCGGAAGCCGGCTTCACAATGGCGGGTACGCCGGCGAGCAAGGTGGGCGCGAGCTTCTCCAGCATCCCCCACACCGGAAAATTGAAGGCGTTGATGTGCACCGCGCAGCCTTGCAGCGGCGTCAGCACATGCTGGCCGACGAAGCTGCCGCGCTTCGATAGTCCCTCCACGGTGCCGTCGATGAGGATGGTGTCGTTCGGCAGCTCGCGGCGTCCCTTCGAGGAATAGGCGAACAGGGTGCCCGCGCCCCCTTCGATATCGATCCAGCCGTCAGCGCGCGTGGCGCCCGTCTCGTAGGAGAGTTCGTACAGCTCCTCCTTGCGCGCCATGACGGCTTCGGCCAGTGCCTTCAGCATGCGTGCGCGCTGATGGAAGGTCATCGCGCGCAACGCCAGTCCGCCGGCGGTGCGCGCATAATTCAGTATCGCGCGGAAATCGCGCGCGCCGCTGCCCACCTGCGCCACCGGCTCGTCGGTCACCGCGGAGACGATGTCGTTCAGCGCGCCCGATGGTTCGAGCCACTGCCCTTCCGCATAGCTCATCAACTTCAATGGCTTCATTTTGCAAGCTCCTGCGCCTTTGGTGCTTTTGGTGTGCTTTGTGATGAAAAGCGAATTCACGACAAAGAGCACCCAGAACTTCAGGTCGTCTTCGAAAAAACTCTGTAAGCGTAGATAGCAGCTCCGGCCAGGAACGCGCCTATGACAGCCCACAGGACCGCCTCGCCGCCGTCATTTGCCAACCAACCTGAGAGTTCAAGATACCGATCTTCGCGGTGGCCGTAGCCCACAATCGCTCCTGTTACGGCACCCACCGCTAGCGCGACTGCCGCGCCGGTCTTTTGCTCGCGCGTCCAGGCAGCTTTGGCGGGTGTCTCTGCGCCCTTCTCGCGACCCAGGTAGATCGCTATGGCGAGAACTAGCGCCGCCATGATCAGAAATGCGTAGAAAAGGTCCATTTGTTACCTCGGCCTGATGTCTAGCATTCTGCTCGCCCATTCACCCAAGGCTACTTACCAGTAAAATTCGGTTTGCGCTTTTCGGTGAAGGCGGTGTCTGTCATGCCACCAGCGCGTCCAGGAAATAGCGCGCTAAGAAAAAGGACCCCGCCAAGTGCCAGGCCGGGGCGGAAGGTCTATCCCAAATCCGAGTAATAGATGGCGCAGTTCGGTCTCGCCATTGATTTCCTTTCCCCACTTATTGTTTTCAGGTCGCAAGATGGAAGCTACTCCCCACGCGAGCGAATCGATTAGTAAAACCAGATCGGCTTTGAAGGGCCGTGAGCTAGGCATGTACGCCGCAATAAGCTTTCGTCGCTCTATCAGCTTGTCGACCAGCGCCTGTAGACATGCTCT
The DNA here is from genome assembly GCA_019242395.1 of Alphaproteobacteria bacterium. Lineage (GTDB taxonomy): Bacteria > Pseudomonadota > Alphaproteobacteria > Micropepsales > Micropepsaceae > Rhizomicrobium. The sequence continues at coordinate 3,270 of JAFAVP010000013.1, forward strand.
GGGCAAGGTCCCACGTGGAATGCCATATCCTTCTAGTTGCTGCTCCAAATAATGCCGGCCAGTCACTCTGGCTGGCATAGCGAAAGCTAGTAATCCCAATAGGAACAAGAGCAGCTTGCTCGGCATCAAAGTTGTTAGCGGCCAGTAAAATTCGGTTTGCGTTTTTCGCTGAAGGCGGCGACGCCATCGCGGTAATCGGCGGAGCGGCCGAGTTCGCGCTGGTTGTCGCGCTCGTGATTGAGCTGCTGATCGAGCGACGCGCTCCAACTGGCGCGGATGGCGCGCTTGATGGCGGCGTAGCCTTTCGTCGGGCCGCGCGCGAACTGCTCTACCAACGCGTTCGCTTCTTCCGTCAGCTTGGCATCGTCCACCGCGCGCCAGATGAGGCCCCAGCTTTCCGCCTGCTCTGCGGTGATCGGCTGGCCGGTGAGCGCCAGCCCCATCGCGCGCGCCTGCCCCACCAGCCGCGGAAGAACCCACGTGCCGCCGGAATCCGGCACCAATCCGATGTTGGCGAAGGACTGGATGAACTTGGCGCTCTTCGCAGCAAACACGATGTCGGCCGCGAAGGCGATGTTGGCGCCGGCGCCGGCCGCCACGCCGTTGACCGCACACACCACGGGCTTGGGCAGATTCACCAGCCGGCGGATCAGCGGATTGTAGCGGTTCTCCAGAGATTCCCCCAGATCGACGCCGTCGCCGCCGGGAGCCACCGCCCGATCAGCCAGATCCTGCCCGGCGCAGAAACCACGGCCGGCGCCGGTGATGAGCAGCGCGCGCACTCTGTCGTCCTGCTCCACCTGCGTCAGCGCTTCGGCCACTTCGCCATGCATCTGCACCGTGAAGCTGTTGAGGCGGTCAGGCCGGTTCAAGGTCAGGCGCGCGGCGCCGTTGGGAACCTCGAACAGAATGGTTTCGTACGCCATCGTCCCTCCACCGCGGAACTTTGCGCCCGCTTCACCGGCGGCTACGCTAGTCGCATGACCGGTGCTCCGCAAACCGAAGCCGATGCACTCGCCCGGCGCGTTACGGAGCATTTGCTGTCGCGCGAAGGCACTGGCTCCGCCTGGGGCATCGAAATCGAGGAAGTACGCGAAGGCTATGCCCGCATCGCCATGACGGTCACGGCTAACATGCTCAACGGCTACGCCATCGCCCATGGCGGGATGATCTTCGCGCTGGCGGATACCGCTTTTGCGTATGCCTGCAATTCCCGCAACATGAGCACGGTGGCGCAGGCTGCCTCCATTGTGTTCCTGGCCCAA
>JAFAVP010000089.1 GCA_019242395.1 Alphaproteobacteria bacterium
GCGCAAGGTGATCGGCGGCCTCACGCTCGCCGACAGCGGCAAGTTCCTCCGCTGGAACGGCGGCGAACGGCCGTGGTAATCAGCTTGCAACAATGGTTTGGATTGCTAGCCTAATAGAGAGATGGATCAACAGGGGCCAGAGAATGAGGCGAGTTATTCGTGCTCTTGCATTTGTGCTGCTTTACCCGCTCGGGACCGCGGCTGCTGAAGATGTCTGCACTAGCATCCATGGTAAGCCGTTGCTGACCGAGAGGCAAATAGCCCAACTCGAAAAGTCTGCGGCGAAGAGCGAGTATGAAACTTCGCAAGCCTATGAAACGCTCATTCGCAAGCTGATTCCGAATTTGGTCGCCGCCTCCATAGAGATCTACGATAATCCGATACTGACCCCGTTTCGGTATGGCGTGCGGATGGACCGGTATTTACTCCGCCGGAAGATGTTCGGTTATTAGTGAGTCCCTCTGAGGCAAGGTTGCTGCGCAATCGTCTGAGTCTGTTGCTTGTTGGTCGGACGCTCGCGCCGTGGCTGATGGTCGATAACGGAACCTACACGCCGGCAACAATTTCCTCCGGAGTAGATGCATCCGAAGACGCAGTCATGCTCACATTGCAGCCCATTTGCGCATCCGTTTATGACCGCAAGACCAAGCGCGTGTATGCATCATGGCTCGCGACTCAGCCGCACAATTGATTATGCCGCGGCGGCGGTGCGGGGGTCGTAGTTGAGGATAGGAGAGAGCCAGCGCTCGGCTTCGGCGATGCTCCAGCCCTTACGGCGGGCGTAGTCTTCCACCTGATCGCGCTCAATCTTGCCGGTGCCGAAATAGCGCGCTTCCGGATGCGAGAAATACAATCCGCTGACCGATGATCCCGGCCACATGGCGAAGCTTTCGGTGAGGCGGATACCGGTGCGTTTTTCGGCATCGAGCAGGCGGAAGAGCGTCGCCTTTTCGGTGTGATCCGGTTGCGCTGGATAGCCCGGTGCTGGTCGGATGCCGCGGTATTGCTCACGGATCAGTTGCTCGGAAGTGAGGTTCTCGTCTGGCGCATACGCCCAGAACTCGCGGCGCACCCGTTCGTGCATGCGTTCGGCGAAGGCTTCGGCGAGGCGATCGGCCAGCGCGCGCAGCAGGATGGCGCTGTAATCGTCCTTCGCCGCTTCGAAACGCTTGATGTGTTTTTCTTCGCCGATGCCGGCCGTCACCGCAAAGCCGCCGATGTAATCCGGAGTGCCGCGGGGCGCGATGAAATCGGCCAACGCCAGATTGGGTCTGTCGCTCTCGCGCTTCATCTGCTGGCGAATGGTGTGCAGCGTGGCGAAGAGGTCCGTGCGGCTTTCTTCCGCATAAAGAAGAATGTCGTCACCGTCCGCATTGGCGGGCCAGAAGCCGATCCCCGCGCGGGCAGCCAGCCAGTTTCCTTCGATGATGCGCTTCAGCATCGCCTGCGCGTCGGCATAGAGTCCGCGCGCGGCTTCCCCCTGTTGCGGATCGTCCAGAATTTGCGGGAACGGGCCGGTCAGTTCCCAGGTCTGGAAGAACGGCCCCCAATCGATGTAACGGGCGATTTCGCCAAGATCGTATGGCCCGAAATCCCGCAAGCCCAAGAACGTTGGTTTGGGCGGTGTGTAATTCGTCCAATCGAATTTCAGCTTGTTGGCGCGCGCGTCCTTCAGCGACAGCCGCCGCCCCTGCGCGTGCGCCATGCGGTGGCGGGAGGCGATGTCTTCGTATTCCTTGCGTGTGTTTGTTGCGAAGCCGGCGCTCGCCGTTTTGCTCAGCAGGTTGGAGGCGACGCCCACCGCGCGCGAGGCATCCGACACATGAATGACAGCCCCCTTGTTGTAACTGGGGCTGATCTTCACCGCCGTGTGCACGCGGCTGGTGGTGGCGCCGCCGATGAGCAGCGGAATTTCGAAACCCTGCCGCTCCATTTCGCTCGCCACATGCACCATCTCGTCCAGCGACGGCGTGATAAGGCCGGAGAGGCCGATGATGTTGGCGTTGGCTTCCCGCGCGGTATCGAGAATCTTCTGCGCTGGTGTCATCACGCCGAGATCGATCACCTCGTAGCCGTTGCACTGCAGAACCACGCCGACAATGTTCTTGCCGATGTCGTGAACGTCGCCCTTCACCGTCGCCATCACGATGCGGCCCGCCGGTTCCTTCACGGCATTCTTCGCCTGCTCGGCTTCCATGTAGGGCAGCAGATGCGCCACGGCCTTCTTCATCACCCGCGCGCTCTTCACCACCTGCGGCAAGAACATTTTCCCGGAGCCGAACAGGTCGCCGACGACGTTCATCCCAGCCATCAGCGGCCCTTCGATCACGTCGAGCGGCCGCGCCGCCGCAAGCCGCGCCTCTTCCGCATCTTCTGTGACAAAATCGGCGATGCCATGCACCAGCGCGTAGGTCAGCCGTTCTTCGACCGCTGCGTTGCGCCAGGCGAGCGTGGTCTCCGCCTGCACGTTGGAAGCATCGTTCTTGAAGCGCTGTGCCAGCTCAAGCAGCCGCTCGGTGGCGTCGCTGCGGCGGTTGAACAACACGTCCTCGATGGCATCGCGAAGATCGAGCGGAATGTCCTCGTACACCGGCAACGCGCCGGCGTTGACGATACCCATGTCCATGCCGGCCTTGATGCCGTGATAGAGGAACACCGAGTGCATCGCCTCGCGCACGCGCTCATTGCCGCGGAACGAGAAGGAGAAGTTGGAAACGCCGCCGGACACGTGCACATAGGGCAGCTCGGCGCGGATTTGCTTGGCCGCCTCGATGAACGCGCGGCCGTAATCGTTGTGCTCCTCGATGCCGGTCGCCACCGCGAAGATGTTGGCATCGAAGACGATGTCTTCCGGCGGGAAGCCCACCTTGTTGACCAGAATGTCGTAGGCGCGGCGGCAGATCGCCACCTTCCGCTCGACTGTATCGGCTTGGCCCTGCTCGTCGAACGCCATTACCACCACGGCGGCGCCGAAGCGCATCACCTCGCGCGCGTGCGCGATGAACGGCGCTTCGCCTTCCTTCAGGCTGATGGAATTGACGATGGACTTGCCCTGGCAAACCTTCAGCCCCGCTTCGATCACGCTCCATTTAGACGAATCGATCATCAACGGCACGCGCGCGATGTCCGGCTCGGCGTTGATGAGGTTGACGAAGCGGCGCATGGCGGCTTCGGAATCGAGCAACCCTTCGTCCATGTTGATGTCGAGGATTTGGGCGCCGTTCTCCACCTGGCTGCGCGCCACCTCCACGGCGGCCTCGTAGTTCTCCGCCGCGATCAGCTTCCGGAACTTCGCCGAGCCGGTAATGTTGGTTCGCTCGCCGACATTCACGAAATTGGTGTTAGGCGTCAGCGTGAACGCTTCCAATCCTGACAGGCGCAGATAGCGCGTCTTTTTGGGCACGCGCCGCGGCGCCACGCCTTCAATCGCTTCGGCGAAGGCTTTGATGTGTGCTGGTGTGGTGCCGCAGCAGCCGCCCACGATGTTGACGATGCCGGAGCGGGCGAACTCGCCGATGCGCGCCGCCATCGATTCCGGCGTGTCGTCATAGCCGCCAAATTCGTTCGGCAAACCGGCATTGGGATGTGCGCTCACCAAGGTGTCCGCCAGCTGGCTCAATTCATCGACATAGGCGCGCAGTTCCTTGGCGCCGAGCGCGCAGTTCAAACCCACAGCAAACGGCCGCGCGTGCCGCACGGAATGCCAGAAGGCCTCTGCAGTTTGCCCCGTGAGAGTGCGGCCCGACAGATCGGTGATGGTGCCGGAAATCCAGAACGGCAGCCGCTCGCCCAGTTCCTCGAACACTTCCTCCGCGGCATAAATTGCCGCCTTGGCGTTCAATGTGTCGAAAATCGTTTCGATCATCAGCAGATCGGCGCCGCCTTTGACAAGACCGCGGGTCGCATCGCGGTAGGTGGCGCGCAGTTCATCGAAGGTGACGTTGCGCATGCCCGGATCGTTCACGTCCGGGGAGATCGAGGCGGTGCGATTGGTGGGGCTGAGCACGCCGGCAACGAAGCGCGGACGCTCGGATGTGCTCGCCGCATCGCAAACGCTGCGGGCGATCTGCGCGCCGGTTTCGCACAACTCTCCCACCAGATGCGAAAGCCCGTAATCTCCCTGTGAGGATTCCGCGGAGGTGAAGGTGTTTGTTTCGATAATGTCGGCGCCCGCGGCGATATAAGCGTGGCCGATCTCCCGAATGAGATCGGGCCGCGTCAACGTCAGCACATCGATGTTGCCTTTCAGGTCATGGTGATGACCGGCAAAGCGCTCGCCGCGAAAATCCGCTTCGCTCAGGCCATAGCCCTGGATCATCACGCCCCACGAGCCGTCGAGCAGCAGGATGCGCCGCTGCGCTTCCGCCTTCAGCCAGGCGAGGCGGGATGCACGCGTCCAGCTCATGCTCCGGCTTCCGCAGCAACATCGCGGGGCTGAATGCCCAGCAACCGGCAGGCGGCATAGGTGAGGTCCGCCTGGTTGAGCGTATAGAAGTGGAATTGATCGAAGCCTTCGGCGAGAAGTTCTTCCACTTGTTCGGCCAGCACGGCGGCGGAAATCAGCTTGCGGGTCTCTGGATCGTCTTCAAGGCCTTCGTATAGCCGGTTCAGCCATTCCGGGATGCGCACGCCTGCCTTCGACGCCATGCGCCGGACGCCTTTGATGTTCGTCGTGGGCATGATGCCCGGAATGATGGGCGCGGAGATGCCGCGCCGCCGGACCAGATCGCGAAAGCGCGAAATCACGCCGGCATCGAAGCCGAACTGGGTGATGGCGCGGGAGGCGCCCGCGTCCACCTTGGCGCGTAGCAATTCCATGTCGTGATCGAGCGATGGCGAATCCGGATGGCACTCCGGGTAGGCGGAGACCGAGACTTCGAAAGGTGCGATCCGGCGAATCTCTGCGATCATCTCAGGCGTCGATGCGTAGCCGTTCGGATGCGCGGCATAAGACAAGCTGTCCGGCCTGTCGCCCCGCAGCAGCACCATGTGACGAACGCCGATCGCCCAGTAGCTCGCAGCGATCTCCTCGATTTCACTGCGGGGAGCATCGACGCAGGTGAGGTGCGCAGCTGGGGTAAGGGCTGTCTCCTTGACGATGCGCTCCACGGTCGCGTGCGTGCGTTCGCGCGTGGACCCACCGGCGCCATAAGTGACGGAAACGAAGGTTGGCGCCAAGGGTTCGAGCCGGCGGATCGCCCGCCACAGCTGCTCTTCCATGTCCGCTGTGCGCGGCGGGAAGAACTCGAAGGAAACTCTCAGGGGCCGGTTGTGCGCGGCAAGGCGTTGCAGGCTCATGCCGCTGCCTTCGAGCGCGCTTCGGCCGCACGCGCTGCCCAGATTTTCACCGTCAGCTTTCCGTCTGTAGCGGATGGCGCAATGGCCTCACCGGCCTCGGGCTTCAGGCCAGCCGCCGCAAACCAGCTCTCCACCTCACGATCCGCGAAACCAAGGCGGCGATGCGAGAGTTCCGTGCGGAGGAATTCCAGATCGTGGGGGGCGAAATCGGCGATCACCAGCCGTCCTCCGGGCTTCAGCACACGCGCCGCTTCGGCGACCGCAGCTTGCGGATCGTGGAGGTAATGCAGCACCTGATGGAAGAGCACCGCGTCGAAGCCGCTTTCCGCTGTCCCACTGCGGAAAGGCAGGCGGTAGATGTCGGCCAGACGCACCTGGCAGTGATGCGCGCGAGCCTGCTCCAGCCGATCCCGCGCGATAGCCAGCATTTCGGCACTGTTGTCGATGCCAATGCCGCGGCCGACGTGCTGCGCCAGCAGTTCCAACATCCGGCCTGTGCCTGTGCCGGCGTCGAGGAAGGAGCCGACCCGGCCGGGCCCGAGTACCCGTAAGACCGCGCTCTCGACATCCTTGTCGGGCGCATGGAGGGAGCGAATTCGCTCCCACTCTGGAGCGTTGGTCCGAAAAAACTCCGCGGCCGCAGCCGCGCGCGCTGCCCGCACCTGCGCCAGGCGTGCGCGGTCGGCATCGAAGACTGTTCGGTCCTGCAGCGGCAGATCAACGATCGATCTGGCAAAGGCCGAGCTTAGGCCTGCATCGTGCAGCCGGTGGAAGACCCAGCTCCCCTCTTTGAACCGTTGCAGCAGTCCCGCTTCGCAGAGAAGTTTCAGATGCCGGGAGACACGGGGCTGACTCTGGCCAAGGATCATCGTGAGCTCGCTGACCGTGAGCTCGGCTTCGGAAAGCAGGAACAGCAGACGAAGCCGCGTGGGGTCGGCAACGCCCTGAAGCAGCGTGATCAAAGTTTCCACAGCCGATATAAACATATCTTTATGTGCTTATGCAATCGCGACAGTGACCCGCGCGCGACACCACGGGGCCGAAAGGGTGGATCGATGAACTCGGAGGGTTAACCCATCCTTGATTTCATGATCGTTCTTCCAAAGATTCGCGTATGAAATGTTGCGTGTGCGCCAAATGATGGGCTCACGCGTTTCGACAACGACATCGGTAATGGTGGTGCATGCGGGGTTTGTTGAGGGCTGCTGGCGCAGTCGCCGTATTGTTGCTTGCGGGGTGCGCGGAGGTACCTGATCCATCGGGTGCAAACGACCCGTATGAGTCCTTCAACCGGCAGGTCTTCGATTTCAACCACAAGCTCGACAAGGCGGTGATCAAACCGGTCGCCGAGGCCTATGTGGACGTGGTGCCCGCGCCTGCACGCGACGGCGTCCACAATGTGCTTGTCAATTTGAACCTGCCCATCACCTTTGCGAACGATCTGCTACAGGGCGATCTGGAACGCGGCAGCGAGACGTTCTGGCGTTTCGCCATCAACTCAAGCCTCGGCTTAGGCGGGCTGTTCGACGTTGCGACGACCAACTTCCACATCCCGTTCCACACAGAAGATTTTGGGCAGACGCTCGCTGTGTGGGGCGTTCAGGAAGGGCCTTATTTGGTGTTGCCAGTCGTCGGCCCCGATCCGCCGCGCGATATAGGCGGCCAAATTGGGGATACCGTCATGGATCCGTGGACGTATTGGCCCCATATCCGCGACAAGTTCTGGTGGTCGGTGGGCCGCGGGGTGCTGAGCGGGATCGATTTGCGCGCGCGGAATCTGGATACCTTGGACCAGATCGAGCGGCAATCGATCGATCTCTACGCGTCCATCCGCAGTCTTTACCGGCAGAACCGGAACAACGAGATCAGGAACGGGAAACCGGACGTAAGTGACCTTCCCAATCTCTAGGCCGCGGAACGGCCGGAGATGGGGAACCATCCGTGTGCTGACAAGTTAGGATGTGCCATGCTGAAGATGAAACGAGTCGCGCGCCAATTCGCCGCCGCCGCTGCCATTTGCGGTGTCGCTGCGTGGATTAGTAACCCCGCCACTGCGAGCCCGGCCGCAGAAGCATTTGTGCAGACCAACGTGCAGCGCGGGCTAGCGATCCTGAACAATCCGTCGCTCAGTAAGCAGCAGCGCCAGGAGCAATTTCGCAATTTCCTGGTTACGCTGACCGATCTGCGCCGCATTGCCCTCTACACGCTTGGGCCGGCCCGGCGGGCGGCGAGCCCAGCGCAGCAGGACGCCTTCGTTGAGGCGTTTCGAAACTATGCCTTCGCGGTTTATGGCGCCGAATTCTCGAAATACGGCGGACAGGGGCTTCGCGTCACCGGGTCAGTGGAACGCGCGCCGGGCGATGAGCTGGTGCGGACGCAACTCGTGGATCCGCATGCCCGGCCCGGACAGGAACCCATCGGAGTCGACTTTCGCGTCTACGGCAGCGCAGGTCATTACAGCGTGGTGGACATCGTGGTCGCCGGCCTGGACCTTGCCATCACGGAGCAGGATGATTTCAGCGCCTTTCTTGCGCAGCACAACAACGACGTGAACGCTCTCATCGCCAACCTGCGTCAGCGAGCCGAACGCGTCCGTAGCACCGGACAAATTTGAGCGTCCCAGCTGCCGCTGGGCGAAGACATCACATTCCCGATCAGCGCTAGCGCCCAATGACTTGCACGCCGGGCGCGAACGGCGCTTTAGGTTTGGGGGAGAAGTGTGCTGCAGCTTCGATGGTTATGCGGAAGGCCTAATCGCGCGCTTCGATTGGCCCACGCCGCGGCGCCTGCCGCAATCAGGCCCAAAGTGCCGGGGCGCTTTCAAATCGGCCCACCTCGCTTCAGTTGCGCAAACGGGCGGCAACCAATGGCAGCACCTCCGTTGCTGCGCCTGGAAAACTCCTCGTGTTGCAGCCGACGGGGTCGATGCTGTTAGGTGCAGACGTTCGGCTTCAGCGATGGGGAAGTGCATGCTTGGGACGGGGTGGAAGATTGCGGCTCTCGGTGCGGCCGCCCTGTTGTGCAGCCCGGCCGATGCGCGTCCGTTGCAGGTTTCCGTTGTGCCCCCGATCGTGGCGCAGCATCGGGCGCAGGCGGCAGGGGCCGTCGATCCATCGACCCGCCTGCAGCTCGACGTGGTGCTGCCCATGCGCAACAAGGAGAAGCTGCGGGACCTCCTTACGGCCCTCTATACGCCGTCGAGCCGGCTTTACCGCCATTGGCTGACGGTCGCGCAATTCACCAGGCAATTCGGCCCCACCCTGAAGGACTACCGGGCAGCCATGCGCTTCTTCCGCGCACACGGCCTCACCGTCACCCACACGGCGCCCAATCGTTACCTGTTCCAGGTGGAGGGGAGCGCGGCGGATATCGAGCGCACGCTGCATGTGACGTTGGGCCGGTACCAGCACCCGTTCGAGAACCGGCAATTCATGGCTCCTGACCGTGAGCCCACACTGGGCATGAAAGTGCCATTGCAGGAGGTCATCGGGCTCGACGATTTCGTGCTGTCGCATCCAAAATATCGGCCGCCAGAGCCAGGCCAGCAGCGCGCTGGCGGCGGCGGTTCCGGGCCGGGTGGATGGTTCATCGGCAGCGATTTCCGCGCGGCTTATTACGGCACGGGCGCGAAGGCAAAACTGGACGGCAAAGGCCAATCTGTGGCGCTGATGGAACTCGGCCCCTACGATCCGAATGACATCGCGCTCTACTTCAGCAAGGTTGGACAAACTTCCTCCGTGCCGGTCAACGGAATTTCCGTGGACGGCGCCACGGTGAACTGCTCGGCGTGCAACGATGGCGAGCAGATACTCGACATTGTGTATGCGATCTCCATGGCGCCGGGCATGGATCAGGTTCAGGTGTATGTCGGCAACAAACCGGTCGACGTGGAAAACCAGATGGCCACCGACAACACAAGCAAGCAGCTCTCGACGTCGTGGGGCTACGGCGAGCACTTCGAGACCGAAGATGCAATCTACCAGGAGATGGCCGCGCAAGGTCAATCCTACTTCACCGCGAGCGGCGATTTCTCTTCGCTCCAGAAGAGCGGTCCGTGGCCCGAGGAAGATGCCAACATCATCGCGGTGGGCGGCACCGATCTGGAAACCACGGCGCCGGGCGGCCCTTGGAAAGCAGAATCGGCATGGAAGGACAGCGCGGCAGGTCCCTCGCTCGATCACAACATTCTCATCGAGCCATATCAACTGCCCTACATCACGAAAAAGAACATGGGATCGAAGAAATACCGCAACGTCGCGGACATCTCCGCCAATGCCGACTTCGACATGTACATCTGCAGCAAGGGCCAATGTTTTGGAGGCGTGGGAGGCACCAGCTTCTCGTCGCCGATCTGGGCTGGCTTCAACGCGCTGATGAACCAGTACGCGGCGGACCATGGCAAACCGGCCGTTGGGTTCCTGAATCCCACCCTCTACGGCGTGCTCAAAGGCAATTCACAGCTCACGCATGACGTGTTGGGCGGCGACAATACGATTTATCCCGCCGTTAAGGGCTACGACCTGGTGGGCGGCGTGGGCTCTCCCAATGGGCTTGCCACCATCAAGGCGGTGACCGGCCCGTAGCTCAGGACCAGAGGGCGGGCGCGGCTTCCATGAGATGCGTTTCGAGCTTCGGGGCTTCGCCCGGCTTCCAAAGCTTCGATGTGAAGCGGATGCGATAGGCGAGAGGACCGCCATCGTCTGTGCCGCTGCGCTCTGCAGGCGGCGGAATGCAGACGAACTCCGTTTCCAGTGTATCCGGCGTGATCCGCACCACGCTGTAGCCATGGCCACCCATATCCACGAAGGCCAGATGCGGCGCCACTTGCGGATTCGATTGTGCGCGGGCGGCTTTGAGATCGCCGCTTGAATCGTAAGCGAGGCTCGCGCGCACGCCGTGCATCGCCGAAAAATTGACCATCGGCTCTGCCGCGCCGCCTTTCGGCCTGCGCACGAGCAGCGCATGCAGCTTCATGTCGTCCTTTACATTGGCGGCGAATGCCTCGCATGCCCCCGGTGAGGAGACCGATGCGCCGACAAACTCGAGTGCCACGGGTTCGTAGTCCTGTGGCGGCAAATTCTTCGACAACGCGCCCGCGTAGAAGGCATGCCGGTCGCCGCAAACAGAGGCGACGCCGGTGATGCCGTTGACTTTCACGAAATCCAATATCTCGCCGCGCTCGCTGCGGTAGCCGGACCAATCGTCGAGCGTCAGCAGGCCATAGTCGCGGCCGGGCCACTTACCGAAGGTCTCCGGCACATTCTGCAGATCGAGGCGGGCATCGAGCGAGCCGATGCTGTTGCCCCAAATTTTCCAGGGCGCGGGCGAAGCACGCAGCTGCGCGAGGAACCACGCCTTCTGCTTGCGGCCGAGAACCGTTTGTGCCGGCTTGTCCTTGCGGAAATTGGGGATGTGTTTCTCCCCAAACGCAATCGTCTCCGGCGGGTTGCCGTTGTTGTAGGTCTTGCCGGCGTCGAGAATCTCCACCGCCTCCTGCGGAAAGGCGCCGGCGAAATCCTCATTGTCGAAGGCGCTCGCGGCGTCCTCGTTCCAAGCCGGATACGAGCGGAAGCTTCGGTTGTCGGTGAGAATGAGATCGGCATTCTTGCCCCAGCGCAGCGAGCGATAGAGCTTCAAGGCGTGGATCGCGATATGGTTGTTGCGCTCCGCGCCCAGGCCGTCCGCATCGAATTGCGCAACCTTTTCATCCGCCACCTTCGGCGCATCGAAGCGGTTCAAATCCGGATCGCCGCGCTTGACCGCGTGTGCGGGCTGGTACTCGAACCAGGCCTGCGCGGCGGCCACCTTGCGCGTTTGCGCGCCCACCACGCCCTTGCCATCGTCGGTCAGCGCCTGGAATCCCTTCCACGAAAACTCGTGATTGTCCCACATGCAGATGAAGGGGAATCGCGCGCGTGCATCCTGCAGATCGGGATCGGCGAGATAGCCGCGCCATACGGCGCGGTAATCGTTGAGATCGATGGGGATGTGATAATCGGCAATCTTGGCGCCTTTTGTATAGCGCACCACTTCACGGATTCGGCGCCCGTAATATCCTTTTGGCCGGTCTTCCGGATACCAGATGAGTTCGTAAATGAAGTCGCCGAGATGCAGCACGAAGCCGAGCTGCTCGCTTTCCGGCGCGCGCGCATCTTCATAGATCATGCGGCGGTAAGCATTGTTCGCGCCGACGTTCTGGTTCTGGCAACTCACGAAAGCGAAAGAGATGGGCCGTGGATCGTCATCTGCCGGCGCCGTGCGGGTACGCCCCACGCGGCTGCCGTTTCCGGCCGCATCGCTGAAGCGGTACCAATACACCCGCGCCGGTTTCAGGCCCGCAGCCAGGACGCGCACCGTCCAGTCGTTCTCCGCCTTCGGCACGATGGCCGACGTCGCGACGACACGCCGGAAGCTTTCATCTTCTGCAACTTCCACCGTGAGTTTAGGCGCGGTCTTCCCGGCAGGCGGCCGCCGTGTCCACAGAATCACGCTTTCGGATGTCGGGTCGCCGGAGGCCACGCCTTCCGGATAAAGATCGCGCCGTTCTTTCCATCGGCGTGCCGAAGCCCAGGCAAAATCTTTCGACCAGGCCAGCGCCGCACCCATTGCCGCGGCTCGCGCCATGAACTGGCGCCGGTCCAATCCATTCTCAGGGATGATCATCGCTATTTTCCCGCTGGCCCGTATCTACCGTGACTCAGTTCTGGCTCAGCGAACAGGGCGATCGCGCGCGGGCGCTGTCACGAGTGCGAGATTGCCGAGCTCCCGATCGGTCTGGCGATTGTTGTTCAGATGCCGTGCAGATCGATGCGGGCGAGTTTCCGGGCTTCCTCTGCCTGCGCGGCGCGAAGCAGCGTGACGACAGATTGAAACTCCGTGTCGTCCTGCAAATTTGCATACACGGGATCCGTATCGGGTGGCGGGAAGCCGGCGTCCTGGCCCTTCCATCCGCGCTGTACGGCATCGCGCAAGCGGCGTTTCGCTCCGGCAAGGTTTCCTTCCAGTGCTGCAATGCGTGCTGCGCTCAATCCCGTGCTGAACAACCTGTCTCCTGCCGCTTCCAGCGCCAGCACACGTTTGGAAAGTTGAGCAAGCATGCGAGCCGCATCCGTGCGTCGGCCCGCCTGGCGAAGAGCGACGACCAGCGCTGGCCCTGCGGCGATAGAGTCGCAGAAGGAGGGGCATTTGAAGACGAACTCGGCCGGCGTCCTGAAGCGGCGATCATAAAGAGAGAGGAGGGTGGCCGATCTCTTTTCCGAAATCAGTTGAGCAGCCTGCCTTCCAATCAACGCTGCATCCCACCACGTGTCGGGCGCCGTTCTTGTGCGGTCGTAGGCCCAGCCTGGGCGCTCGCCGGCATTGAAGTTCGGCCCCAGCATCGGATCTTGGGCGAGGATGTGCTTTTGCAGATTCGTGTCACGCAAGAGCGCTGCGACCGCTAGAATTCGGCTGCGGGCCCAGAAGGGATTTTGAGGATGCGTGCGAAGGGAAGCCGCGGCCAGTTCCGCTGAATCGGCCAGGCGGCCTTCTTCGTACTCCAAATCTGCCCGCTCCTGCAGCGCCCAATTCTGATCGTTCGTGGCCGCGGCCACCCGATCCAATTCACGGTAGGCTTCCGCCGGTCCGCGCAGGCGAAACACCATCTCGATATACGGGCGGGCGGTGTAGTACCACGCGGGGTCGAGTGCGCGGGCTTTCTCGAAGGCGGCAAGAGCACCGCGCAGATCGCCTTGCTCGCGGCGGGCATCGCCCAGCCACATCCAGGCTTCCGTGTTGCTGGGATCGAGCCGGACGGCGCGCTCCGCCCACGGGAATGCTTCGTTGGTGTCGGCCTGAATCATGCTCATCACCGCATGCGCTTCCGCCAGATTCGGCGAAATCGCCAGCGCGCGCTTCACGTAAGCAATGGCCTCGGTCTTCAGGCGTAGCTTCGCGCCTGGTTCTTTTTGCTCTGCGTACCACCACGGGAAAAAGGTTGCGTGCCCCAGCCGGGCCCAAGCGGGCGCGTAGGAGGGATCGGCAGCGACAGCTTCCCGCAGCAGATGCTCGGCTTCAGCGACACTCACGCGGTTGCGCTCGTGGATCAGTGCGCGGGCCGCCTGTGTCAGGCGAACGGCTTCAGAGTTGGGATTGGCATTTGGAAGCCGGGGCTTCCACGGCTGAACGAGCACGGTGACGACGGCCGCGAGCGCCAAAATGCCGGCGAAGAGAAACGGCCACGTCGTCCTGTGTTTGGGCGTGGGAGAAATTGTACGGGTGATACTCGCCGCCGGCCCATCTCCAACAGGTAAGGCGGCTTGAGGCATTGCTGCGGCGGCGTCCGTTAGCCGGTATCCCACCTTCGGCAGTGTCTCGAGCAAGAAGTGGGGGGGCTCGCCGCTGCCATTCGCGAGCTGGCGCACTTTGGCGATAACGCGGGCGATGGCGTCGTCGCTTATGGCGCGCCCGCCCCAGCAGGCTTCGATCAGCTGCTCGCGGGTGACCGTTGCGCCGTGCGCGCGCCAGAGCACGAGAAGCACTTCCATAACGCGCGGTTCAATTCGGGTCTCACCATGACCGTTGATGACGCGGCACGCGGACGGCCGCACCAACAGATCGCCGAGACGAAAGTCTCCCTCCGCGGCAAGATCCAATTTCGCGACAACCCCGACGGTGTCGTTCATCGTCATTCCCGGCCGGGCATCGGCAAAACATCAGACAAAAATCGGAGCGAAGTCCTGCGCGCCGCGGCCGCCCATGCTCGTCTGACTGCGGGCTGGCACGCTCCCATCGCCAGCCCGGCAGAAGGATACCGGGCTCAATCTCCAATCGCAAATTGGGGAACCGGAGAGCTTTTGCCTCTTGGGATCAACACTTTGGCACCTGGAGGGCCATCATGAGCAAGAGCACGATCGCGGTACTGAGTTCCCTTCTGTTAAGCACGGCGCTTGGGCTGCCGGCATTTGCGAAGACAAATCTGCTTCAGCAGCATTTTCCTCGCTGTTCAGCCGGGGCGCATTTTGGCCATGGCTTCGGTGAGCCGGCACTGACACAGAAAGCGAACCAGGTCGGGCGGGCACGCGTAGAAAAATCATTGCCGTCGAATTCGGCGAACTTCACGATCGTCGATCACCAAAATGCAGATCCCAGCTGGGGAACCAGGCCCGCCGGCATCAACGAGAACGGGGTCTTGTCGGGTT
>JAFAVP010000249.1 GCA_019242395.1 Alphaproteobacteria bacterium
GATGGTCGATTGTAAGCGAGACATACGCCATCGGCCGGATCTCGATGGCATCGCCACGCACCACCGCACGCTTCTCCAGCTTGCCGACGCCAAGAATGGCCGACTGCGGCTGATTGATGATGATCGGCGCGGCAATCAGTGAGCCCGACACCCCGTGGTTGGAGATGGAGAAGGTGCCGCCCTGCACATCGGCTTGCGCCAGTTTGTTGTTGCGCGCGCGCTCGGTGAGATCGGTCAGCTGCCGCGCCGTCTGCAGCAGCGACAAGGTCTGCGCGCGGTGGATCACCGGCACGATCAGCCCCTTCTCGCCCAGCGCCGTGCCGATGCCGACGTTGATGTCTTCATAGATATCGATGCGGTCCTCGTACCAGCGGCCGTTCACCGCGGGCGCGGCCTCCATGGCGGCGACGCAGGCCGCGATGAAATAAGCCGTAAAGGTGAGGTTGGCGCCTTCATTCGCGAAGGCCTGCTTGTGGGCCGCGCGATGCGCCGCAATGGCGCTAAAATCCGCCTCGAACACGGCGGTGACATGCGGCGCAGTCTGCAGCGAGCGCGTGAGATGCTCGGCGATGCGCTTGCGCATGTTATCATGCGGGATGGAGCGCACGCCCGCGGCCGGTTCTTTCGCGCGCCGCTCCACTTCCGCCAGGATGTCTTCGCGCGAAAGCCGCGCGCCGCTCACCGGCACATCGGCGGCGGCAAGGCCATGCTCTTCCAGCAGGCGGCGAATGCCGGGCGGGATTTGTGCCTCCGTTTGCGGCTTTGCGGCGGGTATAGATGGCGCGGCCGCTTTCTGCGCAGCGTTTTCTATCGCGCGGTCGATGGACGGAGCCGCCACATCGGAGATGCGCCCCAGCACGGCGCCGGGCTCAACGTCCGCGCCTTCCGCCAGCACGATTTCCGACAGCACGCCGTTGGCCGGGGCGGCGATTTCGACGGCCACCTTGTCCGTCTCCAGTTCAGCAACCGGATCGTTGACGCGGACCGGATCGCCAACCTTCTTCAGCCAGGTCTTGAGGACGGACTTGGTGCCTTCCTGCTCTTCCGGCGCGACGATATCCATGTGTTTACCCAATGGTCTGATGCGCTTGCGGCTAGTGCTTGCTTGCCTTTTTGTACCGTTCGCGATCATCCATGTCACGAAACACAGATTTAGAAAGTTTGGCCAATTCTGGAGGGCCATCCGACTCAACTTGCTTTAGCCAATATCGCGCACGGGCTATGCTTAATGGGTCGTCGTCAACAGCCAATTCGGCACCGAGATCGTACCGTGCATCGCGATCCCCGTTTTCCACTCGGATTTGCGACCAGAAAATTCTTCGTTTGTTGTCCAGCTTGATCATTCCATAATACGTCGCCAACCGATGTGCTGCCTCGATCGAACCGCCCATCGCTTCGCGCTCCAGTACTGGGATGGAGGCTGGATCGAGCACAGCTCCTTGTTCAGGAAAAATCACTTGCTCCGGTTCAGCAGTGCCTGATCGCACGGGGGAAATCGCCAGCAGCAAGACCAAAGAGGCTGCAAACCAAGACCGCACGACCTCGCCCACGACCTTTCTCCTTATCCAATCAGCTCCTCGATTTTCGCCGCAATTTGCTCCACGCTCGGCAGTGCCCATTCCATCAGCTTGGGATTGTGGGGGCTCGGGATGTCCGGCATGGTCAACCGGGAGACCGGCGCATCGAGATCGAAGAAGCATTCCTGCGCGACCACCGCCGCGACCTCCGCACCGAAGCCGCCGGTCATCAGATCTTCATGCACGATGAGGCAGCGGCGCGTGCGCCTGACCGACGCGAGCACTGCCTCGCGATCCCACGGCATCAGCGTCCGCAAATCCAGAATCTCGGCAGAATGGTTTTCAGCCGCGGCTTCGCAACGCTCCACCATCGCGCCCCATGTCACAACAGTGATGTCGCTGCCTTCGCGCACCACGCGCGCGTCCCCGAACGGCAGCACGTAGTCGTCGCCCGGATAGGGCCGGCGCGCGCTCGTCGCATCCAGCATGGCGCGATGCTCGAAGAAGATCACCGGATCGTTGCCGCGCAAGCTCGCGCGCAGCAACCCCACCGCATCTTCCGCATTCGATGGCACCGCCACCTTCCAGCCCGGCGAATGCACGAACTGCACCTCGTTGGTCTGGCTGTGCCACGGGTCGCCGCATTTGAAGAAGCCGATCGGCATGCGAACGACCACCGGCGCCGCGAAACGGTTGTTGGTGCGCCAGCGCATGGTGCCGCAATCGTTCAGCTGCTCCACCGCCGGATCGGCGTATTTGCGGAACTGGATTTCGGGCACCGGCACCAGCCCTGCCAGCGCCATGCCGACGGCGCGGCCGATGATGCCTTCTTCCGACAGGGAGGTATCGAACACGCGGGCCTCGCCAAATTTCTCCTGCAGGCCCAGCGTCACCGCATGCACGCCGCCCTTCGGCCCCACATCCTCGCCGAACACCAGCACGCGCCGATTGACGACGATCTCATGCTCCAAGGTGCGGCGGATGGCGGTGACCATGTTGATGCGCTGGCCGTCTGTTTGCG
>JAFAVP010000270.1 GCA_019242395.1 Alphaproteobacteria bacterium
AGAACGGCGTGATGGTTCCCCAGAACGGGCTGATCGTTCCGTAGAACGGGTAGATGCCGCCGTAAAACGGATTGATCGGGCCGTAGAATGGGTCGATCGGTCCGCCATCGACACCGTAGAACTGGGTGATGGGACCGCCCTGATCCTGCTGTTTGGCTGCAAATGCGCGCTCGCCTACGCCGATCAAGCTAATAGCCGCAACACCGGCAAGAAGCCACTTACGCACCATGACCCAGGTCCCCTTGCTCTTCTTCTGGGGGGAGGCTGAGGTCGGGCCTGTTAATCGGGCGTAAATTTCTGCTGGAACGGAAGCGATTTGCCAACTGCGATTAATTTCGCGTTGATGCTAAGCGGCCGAGGTCGTGGTTAATGCAGCAGCAGGCCATGACCCGATGTGATTGTTGTTCATCACGCGGTCGGCAGGCAGATGCACGCGGGCGACGGTGCCCTTGGAAATTTCACTTGTTATCGTAAGCCGCCCGCCATGGAGTTCAGCCAGCGACTTCACGATTGGAAGTCCCAGTCCAACGCCGCCATGCGAACGGGTGTAGGTGCTTTCGGCTTGGCCGAATGGTTCCATGATGATGTCGAGCTTTTCAGCGGGGATGCCCTTGCCATTATCGGCCACGACCAAGTCGACACCGTCGCTCATCGGTTCGATCCGTACTTCGATCCTGCCGTCCTCTCCTGTGAATTTGAGCGCATTGGACACCAAGTTGATGAGCACCTGCCGGAGCCGCAACTCATCGGCATGCACGACGATTCCATGATCCCGTCCGGCTACCGTTACTCTCTTGCCGTCCATGTGACGGTCGCAACCGAGGACAGACAGTGAATAGTCGACGATGTCGCCCAAGCACACCGGGCCCTCATCAAGGGCGACTCTTCCCGCCTCGATACGCGCCATGTCCAGGATGTCATTGAGGATCGAGAGCAGATGCTGGCCTCCTTCAAGGATGCTGGAGGCGTACTCTTGAAGCTTTTCAGCTTTGAACTTGCCGCTCACCATCAGTTCGGAAAAACCGATGATCGCATTGAGCGGAGTCCGAAGCTCATGGCTCATATTGGCGAGGAAGTGACTTTTGGCGCGGCTGGCTTGTTGTGCCGTCTCCATCGCTAACCGCAATTGCGATTCAATCACGGTGCGCCGCTCGATCTCTCCGTCGCGCTGAGCCAGCGTCTTGGTGAGCTCTACGTTCTTGGCGGTGATTGCCTTGCGATGGGATTCCAGCATGGAGTGGCGCCAGGCGATCCATGCCAAGAAAAGAATTGCTGACAGCACGATTGCCGCGAACACCAGGCTTTGCGTGGCGGCGCGCGATTTCCGGAGGCTTATGTCGCGCTGCAATTGTTCGGATTTCAGGTGCTCGATTTCCAATTGCTGGCGGGCGAAATCGAATTTTGCGCTCATCAGCGACAGATTGGCTGACGCAGCCAAAGACCGTCCCTGGTCGTCAAGCCGTTTGAAGGCTTCCAGGTGCGTGAGGGCCAGCGGCAAATTCCCCTGAGCGCGATAAACCTTGTACGCGATCTCGTGCATATCGCGGAACGGCGCGATTGTGGTCGTGAGATTTACGCCGCGGAACGCTTTGGCAAGATCGGCGGCAGCGCTGGCCAAGGCACCGCGCTGGTAGTCTACCTCGGCTTTCACACCCCAGATGATGGTGGTTTGTCCGACTTCGTCCCTCTTGCCCAGAAGCCTCAATGCTGCGTTCGCTGCCCGGTCAGCTTCTCCAAGCCTGTGCAGGTGCGTCTCTGCGCCGGCGATGTTCGTTAAGATCTGCGCCTGCAACAGATCGCTCTTCAGGTCCGCAGCCGTTTTCAGAGCGCGCCTAAAATCCCTCAGCGCGTCCTCATAGCGCCCCATTTGCAGCAGCGCGAAGCCGAGATTGTTGGCACCGGAAATCGCCAATGCCGGATCGGCTGAATACACTTGAGCAGCCTCCCGATAGTATCGAATAGCCGTGCTGTAATCATGGGCCTGATCGAAGATTAGACCGAGGCCCACCAACGCCAGCGATTGGCTTCGCCGCAGGCCCAGATGTGCGAAAATGGCATGCGCCTGCTGATAGCTTTTCAGAGCGAGGGCGACGTTGCCGCCCGTTTCCGCGATACGTCCTCGCGCGAGAGCTAAATCGCCGTCGAGCTTGTCGAGCGACCGGTCCGCCTCGGCAAGGTCGGTTGCCCTGGTCACAGCCAGACGCGCTTCCGGCAGGCGAGAGAGGCGCGTCAGCGCTTCAGCTTCCAGCCAGAGGCTGGTGGCGAGCGCTGTGCGGTAGCGGGCCGACGATGGATGCCCCTGCGCGATCTGCTCGGCCGCGCGGGCATTTTGCAGGGCCGCAAGGGGGTCGGCCATCATTCCCCTTTGAGCTTTGGTGATTAGCGTCTCGAAGCTCGACCAGCTTGGGGGTGCTGCGAGTTGCGACGAGCTTGCGGCCGTGGCGTTCTTTGGCGGGCATAGCCAAATTGCTGAGGCGAGCACCGCCAAGGCACATGACCAGCGCGGAAGTCGAAATGACCTTGCAAGCCGCCAACCGCAGCTTGGTGCGTGGTGCCGCCGACGATCGGAAACCCTGCAGTTCATATGTTCCCGCCGGAGCGGCACGGCCGCGCTCCCGCTGCTGTTTCCCGTATCCGTGTCCAGACGACGCCCCGCCATGATCGCCGTCCTTGAGCGGCGACTATGACGGGGACAGATTTATGGGCCGTAAAGGGCGTTTAGGGGCTGCAAACTTATGTGACGGTCTCCGGGCGCGCGGAGTACTCCAGCGCGTTTGGCCGGGCGTAAACCTTCCTTTAGTGTGTGCCGCACAGACAGCACAGCGGCTCACCATGCCTGGCAGCCAAGACTTCGCCTCGGATCCGCGCAACGAGCGCGTGCTGATCTATGTGAACGGCGAGATGCTGCCGCGTGAGCATGCGAAGGTCTCGGTCTTCGACGCCGGCTTTGTTTTGGGGGATGGCATCTGGGAGGGCATTCGCCTCCACAAAGGCGCGCTGCTCTTCGAAGAAGCCCACTTGCAGCGCCTATTTGAGGGATGCCGCGCAATTGCGCTCGATATCGGCATGAGCCGGGAGGAGGTAAGTCTTGCGCTGCGCCGGACGCTCGTGGCGAACGAGATGGTAACCGGCGTCCATATCCGGCTCATGGTCACGCGCGGGATCAAGAAGGCTCCCAACCAAGATCCGCGCAACGCCGTGGGCCAACCCACTGTAGTTATCGTTGCCGAGCACAAGGAGCCGAGCCCGGAGATCGTCGGCAGAGGGCTCGTGCTCGCGACTTCGATCATCCGCTGCACGCCTTCGAGCATGTTCGACATGCGGCTGAACTCACACAGCCGGCTCAACCTCATCCGGGCGCTTCTTGATGTGATAAAGCTGGGAGCCGACGAGGCCCTTATGCTTGACCCGCACGGCTCCGTTTCGAGCTGCAATGCAACGAACTTCTTTTTGGTACGCCGAGGTGAGGTGTACACATCCACTGGCGAGTACTGTTTCAACGGCGTCACCCGGGGGAATATCATCGCGCTTTGTCACGCCAACCGAATCCCCATTCATCTCACCGACTTTTCCCTGGATGAAGTGTACGAAGCGGATGAGGCGTTCGTCACCGGCACGTTCGGCGGCGTGACCCAGGTCCGTGAGATCGATGGCCGCGTGCTTCGTGGGGGCGTGCCAGGAGCGATGACGTCTCGCTTGCGCGCCTTGTACGAACAGCTCAAGGACAGCGAAGCGGTACGCTCCCATGGCTGATTGCCCAATTCGCATCGCCATGTGGTCGGGCCCGCGGAATATCTCCACCGCCATGATGCGCAGCTTCGACAACCGCTCCGACACTTGGGTGGCCGACGAACCATTTTATGCTGCTTATCTTGCGGTCACCGGCATCCGGCACCCTCTTCGCGAAGAGTCGCTGGCGTCCCAATCCACGGATTGGCGCGAGGTCGTACAAGAGCTTTTGGGGCCGGTGCCGAACGGCAAGGCCCTTTGGTACCAAAAGCACATGACTCATCACATGCTGCCACCATTCGGCCGCGACTGGATGGGGCAGTGCCTCAACGCTTTCTTGATCCGCGCACCGGAAGATGTGCTGGCGTCCTACACAGAGAAGCGCGGAGAGGTGACGCTCGATGATATCGGCTTCATACAGCAGCGCGAGATCTTCGAGCGCGAAGCTGATCGCCTGGGTAGGGTGCCCCCTGTAATCGATGCTGCGGATGTCCTCGGTAATCCAAGGGGGGTGTTGCGAGCACTGTGCGGGGCGCTTCAAATTCCCTTTGTAGACGAGATGCTCAGTTGGCCGCCTGGCAGACGCCACACGGACGGCGCTTGGGCACCGGCCTGGTACGACGCCGTTGAGCGCTCCACCGGGTTTGTGCGCCCGAAGCCGCCTGTTCGCCTACAGCAGTTGCGGGATGACCTTAAGCCTATCGTGTTGGCGGCGCGGCCGCACTATGAGCGGATGCACAGTTTCAGGCTTGCTGCTGGAGAGCCCAACAACGCGGTGTGATGCCGTAGTTGCGAAAAACCCCTTCAGGGCGCGATAATTTCATATGGCTTCCATGTCCACTGCGATTCTCACCTGGATTCACGTCCTGCCACGGTGGCTCTTTGCGAGTCTGGTGTTCGCTCTGATCTTGATTGCCACGCATATCGTGCAGACGGCGGTTGTCTGGATATTGGGCCGCCGGTCGGGGCAATGGCCACCCATTCTGCAACACGTGTTCCGGCAGACCGAAAAGGTGGCGCGCTTTGCCTTCGTGCTGTTTGCAGCCACTGTGGCGTTGCCCCTCCTTCCGATGCCGCACACTGCCAATGATGTCATCCGGAAAGTGTTTGCGGCCGCGGTCATCGTGCTGTTCGGATGGATCGCGCTGATCGCGGGGAATATTGCCGTCGAGCGCTACACTGGCGGTTTCCATTTGGATACCGCGGACAATTTGCTTGCACGTAAGGCAATCACGCAGGCGCGCATATTCAAGCGGGCGCTGAACGTCGCGATCATTGTGGTCACGGCCGCGCTAGCTTTGATGACCTTCGACTCCGTCCGGCAGTTCGGCGTCAGTCTGTTTGCTTCGGCAGGAGTGGCGGGAATCGTGGTTGGCCTTGCGGCGCAGCCGGTGCTTGGAAATTTGCTGGCCGGCATGCAGATCGCCGTAACACAGCCGATCCGGATTGACGATGCGGTGTTCGTGGAGAATGAGTTCGGGTTCGTCGAGGAGATAACCTCCACTTACATCGTCATCCGATTGTGGGACTGGCGCCGGCTGGTGCTGCCGCTTACCTATTTCCTGCAGAAGCCATTTCAGAATTGGACGCACTCCGGATCAGCACTATTGGGCAACGCGAAGGTATACCTCGACTATGCTGCTCCCATCGACCGCATACGCGCCAAAGTCACCGAAATCGTGACCCGCTCGAATCTGTGGGACAAAAACATCGTAAGGGTGCAGGTGACGGACGCGAGAGAGACGACCATCGAGGTGCGTGTTCTCTTCAGCGCGCGGGATTCTGGTGCGGCGAGCGACCTCGCCTCCCTTATCCGAGAGCAGCTCATTGCCTTTATCCAGCAGGAGATGCCCGAAGCTCTTCCAGTTCAGCGCACTGAAAGCAGGACTGCCGTCGTGGGACCGGCGGGTTGACCCTGGGGAACTCTACGATAGGGCCAACGTTATCCTTTGCGAAGATTACCCATGAGGTCCGAAATGCTGCGGTGGGCGCTCGTCTTTTTGGTGCTTGGATTGATCGCCGGCGTGCTCGGTTTTACCGCCATTGCCGGCGCTTCTATCGCGATCGCCAAGTTCCTGTTCTTCTTGTTCCTGGCAATCTTTGTGGTGTTCCTGATCCTCGGGCTCACGGCTGCGAGACGGATCGCCGGACGCTAGCTTCACGCGGTCTTAGTCGGCGGAAATAGAATCGGTTGTTTCGTGAGGGGCCGCTGCGCGGTGCACGGCGTCCGACAAACGCTTGTGCCAATCCAGTTCGCTGGCATGATAGGTCTCTCTAAACCAGGGCATGCGCTTTTGATCGAAGACGTGGTTGCGCAAAAAATCTAGTGTGATCCCGACCGGCCGCCGCTTTACCGCATCTCGCTGGTAGCTCACGAAAATCGGGGCGGTGAAATGAACACCCACGTCAAGGGGAACGAAATTGTGGTCGACGGTTGCAGCATAGGTCGGGAGTAGCGCGATTCCGGCCCCATGACGCACTGACTCCGCCAGGCAGCCGGTGAGATTTGTGAATAGCAGCGCCTGGGCGCTCGCTTCGCTCCGCGACCAGCTCGCCCACGATCCCTTGTACACATAGGTGGCCAAATCCAACATGCGATGTCCCGATAGCGCGTCCATGCTTTGGGGGGCGCCATGGGTGCGAAGGTATTCTCGGGAGGCAAAGGGGATGAAATGCATGGTTCCAAGGCGCACCGCGATAGGCTCAGCCTGGCTGGGCTCAAAATAGTGCACGCACAGGTCAAACAGTTCGCGCTTGTGCTGGCTCGCATCGTTGCTGCCGAACACTTTCAGCTCGATGTTGGGATACCGGTTAAAGAAGGGCGCCAGAAAGCGCGACATCCAGTAACTAGCCACTCCCTCGCCCATGAGGATTTTGCAATCGCCCTCCACACGTTTCCGGGCACCTGCGGCATGGCTGGCAGCCCGTTCCAGTGCAGCTTGGGCAGTGCAAGTATCTGAGTATATCCGCTGGCCTTCCACCGTGAGGCGGGGGCCCTTCCGATCGCGGTCGAAGAGACGAACATTGATCGCTTCTTCCAATCGTTGCAGGCGCCTGCTTACCGTAGGTTGTGTCATTTTAAGCTTCATCGCCGCCCTGTTGAAGCTTCCTGTGCGTACAACCTCAAGGAAAACGCGGAAATCGTCCCAGTCTATGCTGTCCGACTCGTCGGACGGCTCCGGATGAGAGAATTCGCTGGCTGCCACTTTTCTTCCCCCACATTCTAGTGTAAGTTGTATAATGCAAGCCTCCGCCGAGCTTACGCCGGCCGGGGAGGCCCGTGCCACAGAAACCCTCAACCGAGCAGCTCTATGCAGAGAAACCTGAACACCGTTCTGAGAACTGTGGCGGAAACCGCTGCCGATGAGCCGTGGATGCAGCTTGTTGATGGAGGGATCATCTATGTCCGCCGCGCCTGCAGCAAGGAAATCGGCTCTATCCATGCGTTGACCGAGCAACAGATATCGGCGGAGGTCGCACCCCTGTCGGCTGTGGAACAGGTCTTTCAGCGGAACCACGACAGCTTTTGGACTGTGAACCGTGCCTCCGACCGCTCCAAGGCGGACTCCTGGCTGGCTGGCTATATTGGATTGCTGCATCTGAACATAGCCGGGCTCAGCCGCTTGGAAGCAGGGGATTTCGATGCCCACGAGCCGGATGTTCGGCTGGTGGTGCCCAGCAACACGCGTCCCGCGGCGATTTATGTCTGGGCGATCGTGGCGCCCAAGGTCGGCCGCCAGGCCACTCATCTCCTTGCGCATGCTCTCGGTGCCGAGCTGTACGGCGGAGTACCGATCTTTGCGACTTCCGGCAGCTTGCGCGGCCTGAATCTGATGAAGGGATTCGGCTTCAGCCAGGGCGCCGGCGGCGCGCCCACTCTGGGCCAGCTGTTTCGCCTGGACCAAGCGCGGGTGGCCAGTGAGCACTCTACGGCCGCATAGGGCAGCATGAACCTGAAGGCGGTTGTCGCCGCGACCCCGGACGCAATCCAAAGAGTTTTCGCGGTGCGCGCAGCTGTGTTCATGAGCGAGCAAGACTGTCCGTATGATGAAGAATTCGACGGCAACGATTTCTGTGCTACCCACATTCTTGGACTGGCGAATGACGAGCCTGCGGCCGTGCTGCGGGTACGTTTCTTCGCGGAATTCGCCAAGCTTGAGCGGCTGGCTGTGTTACCGCGCTTCCGGCGGACCTTGATATCTAAGATGGTTGTCGATGCCGGCATCGAGATCGCCCGAAGGAAAGGGTATCGCGCTCTTTACGGTCATGCGCAGAAGCGCCTTGCGCGCTTTTGGTCCCGTTTCGGCTTTCAGCCGCTCAAGAAAAATTTCAAGCTCGTCTATTCAGATCACGAATACATCGAGATGGCCGCCTATATCGAACCGCATGAAGGCCCCATCACCATGATGAGCGACCCCTATATCATCGTGCGGCCGGAAGGTGATTGGGACTCGCTTGGCGCGCTCGATCGTTCGGCCGCGCGGCCCGCCACCAATCCCCATTGAAGAGCAAGCCTGAGCGTCCTAGTTCGCGGGTTTCCGAAACTTGAACACAAACTGATCGGTTTTGCCGCGGATTGAGGGGTCGAAGACGTTTTTGGTGTGAGGATCCGCCGGGTTCCGCAATGTGCTGTCTTCGCCTACGAACACGAATCCCGCGGCGGTGACTTCCTTCTTCACGGCATCAGGATCTATCCGGTGCAGTGTGTCGGTGTCCCGCAGGCCGGAGCCGGCTTCGGCCGCGTGATCCAGCACGACATACGTGCCGCCCGGTTTGAGCGCGCGATAGATCGCCGCATTCACCTTACTGATGTCGGGCGGCCCCATGAAGCTGTCGTGCATGTCGTGGTAGTTCTGTGAGGTCCACACGATGTCCACCGGTTCCGTGACCGAAATCGCCGTCAGCGACTGATGCATAAAACTGACATTCGGATTGCTGGCATCGGTGCCGCTTGGGATCGGCATATTGTGCTTTTGCATCATTGCGTCGAGTTCGGTGGGCAGGAAGGCATAGACATGCCCGGAAGGCCCCACCGCTTTGGCGAAAATGCGCGTGAAGTACCCTTTACCCGGCACCAACTCGATGATCTTGTCGCCGGGCTTGATCCCAGCGAAAACAAGCATCTCGGCAGGCTTTCGGCCCGCATCGCGGGCCGTGTCTTCCGCGGGGCGGCTCTTGTCGGAAATCGCGGCGGTTATGTAGGGCGGCGTCGGCGAGGCAGCGACGCTCCCAACGACCGATGCAAGGGCAGCCGCGGTGAAATGCAGTCCATATTTCATGAGGTATCTCCCCTTCCTGGCGGAACCTAGCGTAAGCTGAGCCAACTGCGAAGCACCCTTCGATGGGGCGGGGAGGCGGCCATCACATACACGAACACGATCGCCTTGCTGGCGGTGCTTACGGCCACCCTTTCGGGCGGACCGGGCCATGCCGAAACCGAGCAGGTATTCGTGACGGCAGCCAAGCTGCCAGAAGCTGTCGGCGGCGCGGCCTTCTCGACTGTAAGCCTGACCCCGGAGCAGCTCTCCGTTTCCGGCCGGCTTGACGAGGCTTTGGAACAGGTGCCGGGACTTTCTCTTTTTCGGCGCACCAACAGCATCAGCGCGAATGCCAGCACGCAAGGTGTATCTTTACGGGAAATCGCGCCGTCCGGTGCCAGCCGTGCGCTAGTGCTTCTGGATGGAATTCCCATGAACGATCCCTTCGGTGGATGGGTGATTTGGACCCAACTCCCCTTCGAGGACATGGGCGGGGCCGAGATCGTGCGCGGCGCCGGGGCGGGGCCATACGGCGCAGGCGCGCTGACCGGCACGATCCTGCTGACCGAGCGCGATTCTGCGCAAGGCATTGCCGATATTGCCGGGGGCACACTCAATTCAGCACGCGGTGGCGCTTCCCGTGGAGAGGCTCTCGATGGGATCGATCTCTTCGCGAGCATCGCCGGAGAGCGTACCAATGGCTGGATCCCCGTTCAGGAGCCGGATCGCGGTGCCGCCGACAACCACGTGTGGTTCGACGGTGGCGAGGCTTCCTTGCGAGCGCAAACTCAAATTGGCTCCATCTTGGAATCGGCACGCATCGGTTATTACGACGAAAGCCGGGGAGCAGGGGTGGTTGGTGCCACATCATCCGCGCATGGGCTGACGAGCAGTTTATCCTTCGCTAGCAACCCGGGCGCTTCCGGGCCTGGCTGGCGCCTCCAGGGATGGATGGTGCACAGCGGGTTTTCCAACACGTCGGTTTCAGTGGCACCCGGACGCGGCGGCACCACGCCTGCCAACGATCAGTTCGCGACGCCGGCGCTGGGGTTCGGCGGCAATGCAGCGCTGCTAGGGCAGAGCGGCGCGTTGCATTGGGAAGCGGGCGCCGACCTTCGCGGCGACAGCGGCGAGTCGCGTGAGTTGTACAAATTCAACGGTTCTGAATTCTCGATGTTTCGCCGCTCCGGCGGCCGCTCCGTGGTTGCGGGCGTCTACGGCGAAGGCGCCATCGACACCAGCCAATGGCTGCTGACGTTGGGCGGGCGGGGCGATTACTGGGCGACCTCGCAAGGCCATCTTGTCGAGATGGATCGTGCCACCGGCACCATCACCAACCAGCAGGAGTATGAGGGAAAGCATGGGATCGTGCCAACCGCGCGCGGTGGTATCAGGCGCAACTTCAACGACGGACAGTATTTGCGCGCTGCCGCTTATGCGGGCTTTCGCGTACCAAGCCTGAACGAACTATATCGGCCATTCCGCGTCGGCAACGACGTCACGCAGGCCAATGCGAATTTGCGTCCCGAAAAGCTATATGGCGCGGAACTAGGCTGGGGTGGAGGCTGGGACCGCCTGCGCTGGGATGCCACGCTCTTCTACAACCAACTGCACAGTGCAATCGCCAATGTCACCATCGGTCAGGTGTTTTGCGGGCCTGTCGCTTGCGGGACCCTGCGTCAGCGGCAGAATGCCGGCGATGTTGGTGCACTAGGTTTCGAGAGCCAGCTCACCTACACGGTGGCCGACAATTTCAGCGCGTGGAGCGCGGTCGCGCTGAGCAACGCAAAGTTCACGTCAGGTCCGCTCGATGGCTTTCGGCCGGCGCAGACTCCCCGCGCCACGATAACTGGTGGCACCAGCTGGCAGCCGCTTCCGAAGCTGGCGTTGGATGCGCAGCTTCGGTGGGAGGGGCTCCGCTACGAGAACGACCTGAATACGCTCCGCCTTGGCGCGGCGCTGGTTCTGGATATGCGTGCCACGTACAGCATTACCGAAGCGCTTGCCGGCTATGTCGCGGTCGACAACGCAACAGACGCCAATGTCGCCACTGCGGCAACCCAGGACGCCTTGCTCGGTGAGGTGATCTCCTACGGCCAGCCGCGGATCGTCTGGGCAGGGATCACGTATACGGAGTAGCTGCTCTGCTTGAGCCGTCCTGTTTTTGCCGCATATAGGCCTTGATGGTGCATGTGGTCCTCACGGTCCTCGAATGGCTGCCCGTAGGGTTTGACTGGGCTATTCTACCCGTCGGCCTCATTCTGACCGGGCTTGCTTTCAGCGCTCGCACGCGGCCGCTTGCAGCTACCGGTTTCCTGGTTGCCGCTGCCTTTTCCGCCGTGCTCCTATCCATCGTGCTGGCGACAAGCGTTTTCCACCTCTTGGGTTATGGCCGGGCGGTCGCCGATCTTCTGCTCAACTTTGGGCCAGCGGTGACACGGGACTACGTGGTAAGCCTTGCGCGGGAAAATGGCCCAAGGCTGCTCGCCCTGGTGCCGATGATCGTCACGACGGCGCTGGCGAGTATTGCAGCCATCTATTTGCGCCGCCGGCGCGAGTCTGAGACCGATGCAAGCCTTGCCAGCATCCAGCACATGGCTGAGTAATAGTCACCAATCGGTGAGGGTGCTTGAAGCACCGGCCGTTCCGTGCTGGAACCGTGGTTTGCCATCCGTTCCTTGCTGCCAATTTCGCGACCTTTCAGGAGTGTCCCGATGAATTCGATCCGCACCGCTCTTTTGTGCGCCACCGCCGTGGCAGCGCTCGTCGTTTGCACCGGCGCGGCGCCTGCGCCACAAGGCGCCGTGTCCGCTAAAGCAAATTCAGCCTCGACGAACCCATTCGCGCAGCCCAGCACCTTGCCGCTGCAGGCGCCGCCATTCGACAAGATAAAAGACACTGACTACGCGCCTGCGTTCGAGCAGGGCATGAAGGAGCACCTCGCCGAGATTGAGCAGATCGCCAACAACACGGCGCCGCCAAACTTCGACAACACGATCGTGGCGATGGAAAAATCTGGCCGGATGCTGGACCGGGTTTCCACCACCTTTTTCAACATCGTCGGCGCCAATACGAATCCAACGCTGGACAAGGTGCAGGAGGAGATGGCGCCCAAGCTTGCTGCACACCAAGATGCCATCTACCTGAACGCGAAGTTATTTCAGCGGGTGAAGGCGGTTTACGATCAGCGGGATAACCTGAAGCTCGATCCTGAATCTCAACAGCTGCTCAAAATCTATTATCAGCAGTTTGTGCACGCCGGCGCCAATCTTTCGGAAGGCGATAAGACGAAGCTGCGGGAACTCAACAAGCAGGAGGCGACGCTTTCGACGGCCTTCCAGCAGAAGCTGCTGGCGGCTACCAAGGCCGGCGCGCTGGTCATCGACAATAAGGCCGATCTCGCCGGCCTGAGCGATCAGGAGATCGCCGCGGCCGCCGATGCCGCGAAACAACGGAAGCTCTCCGGCAAATGGGTGATCCCGCTGCAGAATACGACACAGCAGCCGCTGCTTGTTTCGCTGAAGAACCGGGCGGTGCGGGAGCGATTGTTTAACGCCTCCTGGACTCGCACCGAGAAGGGCGATGCGAACGACACGCGCGACATCATCCTTAAGCTCGCCAAGGAGCGGGCGGAGAAGGCGAAGTTGCTCGGTTATCCCAGCTATGCCGCCTATGTGCTTTACGACCAGATGGCGAAGACGCCGGATGCCGTGCAGAAGTTCATTGGCGCTCTCACCGCGCCGACGCGCGCGAAGGCCGCCGACGAAGCGAAGCAGATCCAGGCAGCGATCAAAGCGGACGGTCAGAATTTCGAACTGAAGCCCTGGGATTGGGAGATGTATTCTGAGAAGGTGCGGAAGGCGAAGTACGACCTCGATCAGAACCAGCTGAAGCCTTATCTCGAGTTGAACAAGGTGCTGCATGACGGCGTGTTCTACGCCGCAAACAAGCTTTATGGCATTTCCTTCAAGGAGCGTCATGACCTTCCGGTGTACCAGCCGGATGTGCGCTGCTTCGAGGTGTTGGACAAGGACGGGTCTACACTGGGCCTGATGTATTTCGACTACTTCAAGCGCGACAACAAACAAGGTGGCGCCTGGATGAGCAATTTCGTCAACCAGTCCTCCCTGCTCGGCACCAAGCCGGTGATCTACAACGTGGCCAATTTCACCAAGCCTGCGCCCGGGCAGCCAGCGCTGCTCTCCTGGGATGACACCACCACGATGTTCCACGAATTCGGCCACGCGCTGCACGGCCTTTTCGCCAGTCAGAAGTACGAGACGCTCTCGGGCACGGCGACGGCGCGCGACTGGGTGGAATTCCCCTCGCAGTTCAATGAGCACTGGGCACTCTATCCCGACGTGCTGAAACATTTTGCCGTGCACTACAAGACAGGGCAGCCCATTCCGCAGGCGCTGGTCGATAAGATCAAGAAGTCACAGACCTGGAATCAGGGATATGAGCTCGGCGAACTGCTCGCTGCCTCGGAGCTCGACATGAAATGGC
>JAFAVP010000286.1 GCA_019242395.1 Alphaproteobacteria bacterium
ATCGCACCGCCGGATTCCTCTTTCCAGCGCCACACCTGTTCCAGGAATTTCTCGCGGCCCAGGGCGACCCGGCTTTGCTGCCGCTCCGCCAGTTGCCGCTCGACCACCAGCTGTGTGGCGATGCCGGCGTGATCCATGCCCGGCTGCCACAGCACGTCCTTGCCGCGCATGCGTTCGAAGCGCGCCATAACGTCCTGCAGCGTATTGTTCAGCGCATGTCCGATGTGCAGCCGCCCGGTGACATTGGGCGGCGGAATGACAATGCAGAACGGCTCGGCATCCGGCCGGCGGCCGGCACGGAAGGCGCCGCTCGCCTCCCATTGCGCATAAATGCGCGGTTCGACCTCGCGGGGATTGAATGTCTTGTCGAGCATAAAGGCCACTTTACCTCCCCCACGCGGGGAGGTCGGAGAATTACGAATGAAATGAGTAATTCTCCGGGTGGGGGGAAATTAGCAACCCCCACCCGAAATTCATTCGCTGCCGCTCACGAATTTCGACCCCCTCTCAAGGGGGAGGTGGAATTTTGGAGGAGTTACCGGCGGCCGCGCGCCTTGACGACGCGGGCGACTTCATCCCGTACCGCGCCTTCCAGCAGGGCGGGGAAGTGTTCGTCCATCCAGTCGCGGATCATGGGCTTCACCGCGGCGAGCAGCTCGTCCTTACGGCCGTCCATCCACTGGTGCAGCAACGGCTCAACGCTGGAAGACACCGCGCGCTCGAACACCGCTTCCACGGAGTGGCCGTTCACCACAGGCATGGAAGCAGCAACTGCTTCCGGCGCTGCCTCTTCCGCTTCGTCAAGGCTCGCGAAGGCATCGTCGATCGCCTTGCGGGATTTATCCGAAAAGATGCCGCTATCATGCGGCTCTTCGACTGGCGCGCTCACGAGGGCCTCCTCATTCGAGACAAACAGCAGATTTGGTTCGGCCGGTGCAGCCGCCTCCGGTTGTGGAGAGGGCGTTGCGACTGGTGCGGGGACGGCTGTTTCCGGAGCACTTGCAGTCTCACTTGGTGAGCTTGCGGGTGGCACGCTGGGCGCAACGGCTGCGGCTACGGGCTCTTCAGGAACTTCCTTCGTCAGCTCCAGCACATCGCCGTCATGCTTTGGCGGTTGGTGCTGGCTCGTATCCTCGGAAATGATCTTCCGGATGGATGCGAGGATTTCCTCCATCGTGGGCTCATGCTGCGGGCTGGACGATGTCATAGGCACACTCCGCCGACCGGCTCAAAAACAGTAGGACAATCAACCAAACAAGGAAATATCAAGTTAACGCTACCGATTCCGCGCTGTGCCACAAAAAAAGAAGGGCCGCGAACGGCCCTTCTTCATGTCTATCGGGCAGGCGCCCTAGCGCGGCGTCGTGCTTGGATTCGGCGTGGGCGACGCACCAGGGCTGGTAGACTGTGTGCCCATGCTGCCGCTGCCGTTCAGGGATGAGCCCGCTCCGGCCGTGCCCGTTGCTCCGGCCGTACCGCTCGTGCCCATCGTACCACTCGCGCTGCTGCGGGACCGGTGGTAGGCGGCAGACGTGGTGTGCAGGCGATGGCGTGTGGTGTGATGGACGATGTGATGATGATGGGTGGTATGATGGGTGGTGCCACTGGCACTGGTGGTGCTGAGGCCAGAGCTTGCGCCGCTCGCCGTGCCAGCTCCGGACGCCCCCATGTTCGCGCCGGATTGATCCTGGGAGCCCATGGTACCGGAAGCGCCAGTACCGGCCGCGCCGCCATTCACGTCTGAGGCGTTCTCGGTGTTGAGATTGCCCCCCATCGGCGCGCTGCCCACGGCGTTGCCGCTAGTGCCCATATTGGTCGCGCCGCTAGACGCCGATCCCAGGTTGCCGCTCTGAGCCGTCGTTCCCGAGCCCATCGTGCCTGTCCCGGTACCGCCTCCGCCTGCCTGTCCAAAAGCAGGCGCTGCAGCCAGCGCGGCCGCAAAGGCGCAGGCGCTCGCCAGGAGATGAATTTTCGATTTGCTCATCAGGTCCCTCCAAGGTTTGTGGAAAATCGTTACAGCCGATCACGCAGGATCGGCCCAACATCAGAACGCGGGCCCTTGTGTCCTGTTCCCCAATGCTCCGCCGCGGGGAATTCAGGCCAACTTCCAGGCATCCCCTGCGGGTGCCGAGCCCACGTCGTAGGGCCGCGCGAGCAACATGTAGACCGCGCCCATGCCGATAATCGCCAGCCACGTCACGCCCATGGCATAGTCGATGTACCATGGCGCGGCCGGCGTGCGCGGCCAGAGCATGTCGATCAGCGCGCCAACGCCGTAGACAAGCGCCACGGTATTCACGGGCCACGCCCAAACACCGAGACGGAATTGTCCCGCCGGTCTCCAGCCGCGGGCCCGCGCCACCAGTGCACCCAGCACGATCATCTGGAATGCGGCATAGATGCCGATGATGGCGGAGTTCACGATAGTGGCGACGGCATTGGCAAAGAAATAGCCGAGACAGACGATCACCCCGGCGACGATTCCCGACAGCACCAGCGCCCGCACCGGCACATGCGTGTGCGGGGAAATGGCGGAGAGGTAGTCGCTCGCCACGATCATGCGGTCGCGGGCGTAAGCGAAAACAAGGCGCGAGGTCGCCGCCTGCAGCGAAAGAATGCAGGACATGAACGACACCATCACAACGGCGACCACCAGCTTTGCGCCGAGCGGTCCGAACACGGAGAGCAGCACGGTTTCCACCGGCGTGGTGTTCTTGCCGGCGATCACTCCCGCGATGTCCGGCTGCGCCAGGATGAGCGCGAGGCAAACGAATGCCGCCGCCGCCATGCCGACATAGATCGTCATGCGCATGGCGCGAGGAATGGAGAGACCGGGGTTAGGCGTCTCTTCCGCCACATCGCCGCAGGCTTCGAAGCCGTAGCAGGTGAAGAGCCCGGTGACGGCGGCAGCGAAGAAGAACGGCCAGTAGGCACCGCCTGCGCCGATTCCGAAGGTGTCTGTCACGACGGAGAGCGGCTGGTGCCGGTGAAACAGCAACAGGTAGCCGCCGACGACAATCGCGCCGATGATCTCGCAGATGAATCCGAACATCGCGACGCGCGCGAGAATTTTCGTGCCCGCCAGATTGATCAAGGTGGAGAGGACCACCAGTCCAAGTGCCACTGCCGTGGTGACGAGCGGGGATGCCGTGAAGCCGAGCAGATTGGCAAGGAACGGCCCCGCCCCCACGGCCACCGCCGCAATCGTGGTGAAAAGCGCCCATCCGTAGATCCAACCGGCCATCCACGCCCAGCGCTTGCCCACCAAGCGCCGCGCCCATGGGTACAGCCCTCCGGAAATCGGGAATTGCGAAACCACTTCGCCGAAGATGAGGCAGACGAGGAATTGTCCGGCGCCGGCGAGGAAGTAGGACCACCACATCGGCGGCCCGCCGGTGCTGAGCCCCAGCGCGAATACCGAATATACTCCAACAACCGGGGAGAGATAGGTGAAGCCGAGCGCAAAGTTCTCCCACACGCTCATGGAGCGGTCGAATTTCGCGGTGTAGCCGAGCGCCGCCAGTTGCGCGCTATCGGCGTCCCTATGCTTCGCGTCCATCCCCTGCCCCATTCGTGTCAACTCTATTTCTGGACCGTTCGAAACAAATCCGTCAACTTGGCTGAAGTGATCGGAGGGATCGATGCAAGACCAACTGCTCATCGGCGGAAGATTTGAGGCGGGGCACGGCGCGGCGGAGCGCATCGTCAATCCGCGCAACGGGCAGCTCATTCTGGAAGTGCCGGCAGCTTCAGATGCGCAGGTGGATGCGGCGGTTACGGCCGCGGCGAATGCGTTCGACAGCTGGTCCCGCACCACACCGGCGGAGCGTAGCGCCGCGCTGCTGAAAATCGCAGATGCGATCGAGCGCGAGGCAGAGGCGTACGCCGAGCTGGAGTCCCTGAACTGCGGCAAGCCGCGGCACCTGGTGCTGGCCGACGAGATTCCCGCCATCGTCGATTGCTTTCGCTTCTTCGCCGGCGCCTGCCGCACCATGCACGGACCACTTGCAGGAGAATATCTGCCCGGCCACACCTCGATGATCCGCCGCGATCCTATCGGCGTCGTCGCCTCTATCGCGCCGTGGAACTATCCGCTGATGATGGCGGCGTGGAAGCTCGCGCCGGCGCTGGCCTCCGGCAACACCATCGTGCTGAAGCCGAGCGAGCAGACTCCGCTGACCGCGTTGAAGCTAGCGCACACCTTGGCGGAGTATTTGCCAGAAGGCATGGCGAACATCGTCACCGGACGCGGAGCAACGGTTGGCAACCGCCTCATCAATCACCCGCAGGTGGCGATGATTTCGCTGACCGGCGATGTCGGCACCGGGCGCAAGGTGATCGCCGCCGCGCAGGCCACTCTCAAGCGCACGCATCTGGAGCTTGGCGGCAAGGCGCCGGTGATTGTGTTCGACGATGCCGATTTGAGCGAAGTGGTTGCGGGCTTGCGCACCTTTGGGTTCTACAACGCCGGCCAGGATTGCACGGCCGCCTGCCGCGTCTATGCGAGCGACGAGCTGTACGACAATTTGGTGGCCGATCTGTCCTCGGCAGCATCCTCTCTCAAATTCAATCAGACTGATGATACTGAAAATGAAATCGCGCCGCTGATTTCCGAGCGGCAGCGCGAGCGCGTCTCCGGCTTTGTCGAGCGTGCCAAGGCTGAAAAACACATCGAAATCGCGGCCGGTGGCGCGCAGCCACACGGCAACGGCTTCTATTATCAGCCGACCGTCGTCGCCGGCGCCGAGCAGGCCGATGAAATCGTAAGGCGCGAGGTCTTCGGGCCGGTGATTTCTGTCACGCGCTTTTCGGATGTCGAGCAGGCCATCGCCTGGGCCAACGATTCCGATTACGGCCTCGCCTCGTCCGTGTGGACGAAAGACATCTCGCGCGGCATGCAGGCGGCGGCGCGGCTGCGATACGGCTGCACCTGGATCAACTGCCACTTCATGCTGACCAACGAGATGCCGCATGGCGGTCTGAAGCAGTCCGGCTACG
>JAFAVP010000244.1 GCA_019242395.1 Alphaproteobacteria bacterium
CCCGGCGGCAAATGGGAGCCGGGCCCCGACACCGAACCAGCCCGTAAAACTGCCCATCATGGTAAGCGCGAACAACGCAATGACGGCGGGCGCAAAGCCGGCAAGGCCCACACGCGTCAACCCCGTCCTCAAGGCATCCGGAAAACCGGCAAGCCGAGTCAATTCGCTTTGCGGCAGGATCACGAGGAAGGCGCTGGTGCCAAGGACATAGATGATGAGGGAGCCCATGCCCAAGATGACGAGCACCCAAAGCACCGTCCGCATGCCCCCTTCGATCTCGTTGCGCAGCATGCCCACCGTTTCAACCCCGGAATAGGCGAAGAAGATCGTGCCCCACAGAAGGGCCGTGCTGAAGCTGAAGGGCGCTATATAGGAGGCATGGGCAAAATTCGTGGCGCTATCGCCGCGCAAGGCAAGCACCAGACCGATTGCGAGGATAATAGCCACCACGACCCACCCTCCGGCCATGCCGAGATTGGGCAGCCACTTTCCGTATTTCAACCCGGCAATCTGAATCCCGGTGACCAGGAGCGAGAGCGAAACTGAAATCGACAGATAGGCAAAGGTGTTTTTCGGATCGCTCCCAACCGCGGAAAGAATCAACCCGCTGAGAAAATAGAGGATCGTGCCGAAGTACGGCATTAGCGATATCCAATAGATCCACCCGCAGAGGAATCCAGCGAACGGACCCAGCGTCTCCCGCACCCAAAGATAGATGCCGCCCTCGCCTTCGTACCGTGAGGTCAGTTCGGCAGTCGCCACCGAAAGCGGGATGAAGAATACGAAGAGCGCCAGCAGCCATAGCGGCAACGACGAGGGGCCTACCGCAGCGGCAACCGCGATCCAGCGGATGCCGGTCCCTACCGCCAGGGTATAAAGGGCCGCGTCCCAGAACTTCAGCTTCTGGTTAGGGGCCACGTTCGGCTCAGGCATGGATGCTTATATCGCGCGAGGAGAGTCACCCCGGCGCCCCAACGATATCCCCCGCCAGCTTCGTCATGTTTCCCCGCCGGAGTAAAGCGCCGGCCGGTTGCCCGCGCTAATGCTTCTCCGTAAGAAGGGGGCGCCAGGTCGGGAGCCGCTGCAGCGGCCAAAGGGGAAATCATGATGCGTCGCGCCATCAGACATGCAGTTGCCGCTGGATTGAGCGCAGCCTCCCTGTGCGCGGCAGCGCAAGCCGGCGTTCCCGTTCCACGCATCACGAGCGTGACATTTAGCGGCACGAACGGGAACTACAGCGCCACCATCACCGGAACGAATTTCGGCGTGGCGCCTGATGGAATTCCATGCAACAGCTGTCAGCCCTTGCAGCTGCAAATCGTAGATATCGCCTCGCAGCCGCAGCAGCAGGTCATCAATGTCACCGGCTGGTCCGATACCGCCATCACTGTAACGGGGATCGCTGTCGGCAAAGGCGATTCCATGCGCGTTGGCGTGTACAACCAAACCCTTGGAACCGTAGATACCTGGGGTGGACCGGTTATCGCCCAAGAAAAGAACACACCTGTCATTGCAAAAATCGAAAGGTCCGGCAAAGGCGCGGACCTCACACTGACCATCAGCGGTTCGAGTTTCGGGCCGACCCCGGCAGGCATTGGCAATAATTTCGAATCGCCCTTCTTTGTCTTCACGAGCTACAATCGCGATCTGCCCGGCAGCGACGGGTTCCCCTGGAACGCCGGTTATTGCGGCGCCAACGATTGCAACGGCGTCACGGTGAACATTTCGAGCTGGACGGACACGCAGATCGTGATGAACGGCTTTGGCACCAATTACGGCAACGACTGGGTGGTCAATCCGCGCGATGCCTTCTGCGTTGGCATTTGGTCAAGCCAGAACCCGGGCAATGGCACCACCGGCGGCACATATGCGTGCAAGCGGGCGCCCAGGAAATAGACTCTGAGATTGGCGGCCGTGCCGCCGTTTCGGCGCATCCCAGCGCACGTGATCGCCCACTAGTTGCTCGCCTGAGCTCCGTTCGCCGCGCCAATAGCAGGTGCGTGCTCCGTCGATAGATTGCCGATGGCCAAGGCGATGAGATCGGCCCGGAAGCGGGGCGGGATGTTCTCGAATTTGCACGCGGCAAGCACCTGGTCGATGATGAATTTCGGCTGGTAGCTGGCGAGCTGCATGCCGCCCAGCTCCTGCAGCGCCGTAACGACTGCACCGATCACCTGATCGGAGGATTCCAATCCGCGGGATGCCGAGACGCCGTTGAAGATCTGCCTGAACTCCTCGCGTGTCGGACCCGCTACCTCCATTTTGTACGGAATGCGGCGCAGGAACGCCGGGTCCATCAACTCCTTCGGTGTGAGGTTGGTGGAGAACACCACGAGCTCATCGAATGGCAGGGAAAAACTCTTGCCCGTGTGAAGCTTCAGGTAATCGACGCGGCGTTCCAGCGGCACGATCCAGCGGTTGAGAAGGGCTTCCGGGCTCACCAATTGCCGCCCGAAATCGTCGATGGTGAAAATGCCGCCCAAGGCTTTCACGTGCAGCGGCGCCTCATAGAACTTCGCGAGCGGATTGAAGCTCAGATCGAGCATTTCAAGCGTCAGCTCGCCGCCCGCCACGATAAAAGGGCGCTTGCAAGCAACCCAGCGCCGGTCGAAATCCTCGCGCCTGAGTGCCGGCACCCGCCCGCCTCCACCAGCTTCACCAGCGTTCTGGGCGATGGGCTGGTGAACGCCAGGGTCGAAAACCTTTATGATCTGGCCTTCCACCTCGAAGCAGTAAGGGATGTAGACGACGCTGCGGAAAATATTGCCGATGCACTCAGCGACGCTCGTCTTGCCGTTACCCGGCGGGCCGTAAAGCAGAATGGACTTGCCCGAATTGATCGCCGGCCCCAGCTGCCTGACGAAGGTTTCGGAGATGATCATGTCCGCGAAAGCTGCGGCGATGGCGTCGCGGTCCACCCGCTCGTTCGTGATGCGCTGCCGCTCAATGCGCTCGCGATATTCCGCGAGCGGTACCGGCGCCGGGCCGACATACTGGTTCTGGCTCAAGGCTTCGGCGGCCCATTGCTTCCCTTTCTCGGTGAGCGCAAAGCGCAACTCTGAGGTAATGCGGAGACCCGCCGCGCCCAGAACTTCCACCAGCTTCCGGTCACGCGCCTGATCGACCACCAGTTGCACGACCCGGTTTGGCAGCTTCAGGGTGTCGGCCACCGCCGAAGTCGTCTCCGCCCCTGCCGCATACATCGCCTTGAGGGCGAGATTGAGCAGGTCGGTGATCGCAAGACCAGTGTCCTCGACCGTGGCTGGTGGCGTCGGCGCCTCCTCCATGATCGCCTGGAGATCGGCAGGCTTGAGCTTGCCGGCGGCAATAAGCAGATCGCCAAGGCGACCACCCTGCACCTTCTGCTGGTCCAGGGCCGCCGCAATATCGTCCTGGGTGACGAGTCCCTGTGCCACAAGAATATCGCCGAGACGCATAGATCCTTCCCCATCGAAGGCCCGCGAGCGCGTGCGGCGCGCGGGTTGAGCCTCATTTAACCCCCGAGAGTGTTTACGCACGGTTGCGGGGAGCCCCCCGCCCTGAGGGACCTCGCAAAAAGGAGGCTCCCACCACCTCACCGCGGCCTGCGCATGTGTTAGGATGTTCCGAACTATGGGGTGAGGGAATGCTCGGGCTCATGCAGGACTGGCCGCTGCTGGTCCACAAGATTATCGATCATGCAGCGCTGTACCACGGACAGCGGGAGGTGG
This sequence comes from Alphaproteobacteria bacterium, assembly GCA_019242395.1. GTDB lineage: Bacteria > Pseudomonadota > Alphaproteobacteria > Micropepsales > Micropepsaceae > Rhizomicrobium. The sequence goes on from JAFAVP010000244.1 coordinate 3,711, forward strand.
TGACCCGCAGCGCGGAAGGGCCGATTGTTCGCACCGATTACGCCGCCATTGCGCGGCGCTCACGGCAGATGGCGAGCGCGCTCGACCGCGCAGGCTTCGGCTTGGGGGACCGCATAGCCACGCTGGGGTGGAACACCGCGCGCCACATGGAGACGTGGTACGGCATCACAGGGATCGGCGCGATCTACCACACACTCAATCCGCGGCTCTTCCCAGATCAACTGGCCTATATCGTCAACCACGCCGAAGATGCCGCCCTATTCTTCGACATCACCTTTGCTGGCCTGGTGGAGCAGATCGCCCCCAAAATTCCGTCCGTCCGCCAGTACGTGGCGCTGACGGACCGGGCGCATCTACCCGCCATCCATCTTCCGAACCTCGTCGCCTATGAGGACTTCATCGCCGGAGGCGCTCCAGATTTCGCCTGGAAGGAATTTGACGAGCAAACAGGCTGCGGGCTCTGCTACACTTCGGGCACGACGGGGAATCCAAAGGGCGTACTCTACAGTCACCGCTCGAATGTGCTGCATGCGTTGATCGCGGGCCAGGGCGATGCGCTCGGGGTCCGAAATGCCGATACCGTTCTTCCTGTCGTGCCGATGTTTCACGCCAATGCATGGGCCATGGCGTTCATGGCCCCCTTCTCCGGGGCCAAGCTCGTGCTGCCCGGGCCGAAGCTGGATGGTGATTCCATCTGCGAACTGCTGACAAACGAGCAGGTCACCATGGCCCTAGGCGTGCCAACCGTTTGGCTCGGCCTGCTTCAATATCTGGAGAAGACAGGAAAGACCCTGCCGGATCTGAAACGTGTTCTGGTCGGTGGATCGGCATGTCCGCGCTCCATGATCGAAACTTTGGAGCGGAAGTACGGAATCGAGGTGACGCATGCCTGGGGGATGACGGAGATGAGCCCGCTTGGCACCTTAGGGATCCTCAAGGCGGAGTTTCTGCAACTGCCTTACGAACAGAGACTGGACTACAAGTGTAAGCAGGGCCACCCCCCGTTCGGGGTGGAGATGAAGATCACCGACGACGAGAACCGTGAACTGCCGCGAGATGGAAAGGTGTTCGGCCGGCTGAAGGTCAGGGGCCCCTCCGTAGCGAAAGGTTACTTCCGGGGCGAAGGCGCCGATGCCTTTGACAGTGAGGGCTGGTTCGACACAGGCGACGTGGCCACCATAGACAGGCACGGCTACATGACCATCACTGACCGGGCGAAGGATGTCATCAAGTCCGGCGGTGAATGGATATCTTCCATCGAAATCGAGAATATCGCGATGGGGCATCCTGGCATTGCCGAAGCGGCCGTCATCGGCATTCCGCATCCGAAATGGGATGAGCGGCCGCTGCTCATTGCTGTGCGCAAAGCCGGAGCGGTTGTAACGCGCGAGGAGTTACTGCAATTCCTTGCGGGCAAGATCGCCAAGTGGTGGATGCCGGACGATGTGGTTTTCGTGGAGCAAATCCCCCACACCGGCACCGGGAAGGTTCAAAAAACCGCGTTGCGTGAGCAATTCGGAAAACACATTGCGCGGGCGGCCGCCGAATAGAGGATTGATGCGCCTGCGACCTTGGCTTGCAAAGGTCAGCTTTGCGGCGTTTCTAGTCTCCGCTGTGCTCGGCGGGATTGCGGCATTCGGCACGCGGCTCGGTTTGTGGGATTTCCGATTCGGTCTGTTCGTTCTGTTTCCTTGGTCGCTAGGCCTTGCCGTGTTCGCTTTTGCAATCGGCTTGGCCTGGCTCGCTTGGGCCGTTCTGGCCAATCGCGGCGAAGCAGCACGCTATGGTATCATCGGGTTCGTTGGCTCGATCGCAATTCTCGCGGTGCCCCTCTACGACATCTATATGGCGCTCACCTCGCCGGCAATCCACGACATCTCCACCGACATAGAGAACCCGCCCCGATTCATTGCCCTCGCCAGGATCAGAAGCGAAGGTGTGCGAAATCCAAACGACCTCACCTCGCCTGAATACGACGGGTCCAAATTGGCAAGAGGCCCCGATGGCAAGACGGCAACCACTTCAGCGCTGCAGAAGAAGTACTATGGCGATATCCATCCGCGGGCGGACCTGACCTCGCCGGAGAAATTTTTCGATCGAGCAGTCAAAACAGCTTATCGCATGGGCTGGCATGTCATCGCGATCGTGCCGGACCAAGGGCGCATCGAAGCGAGCGACTCGAGTTTTTGGTTCGGCCTTACTGACGATATCGCCATCCGTGTGAGGCCTTCCGGCCAGGGCGTAAGGCTCGATATTCGCTCAAAGAGCCGTGAGGATTTTGGCCGGACACCATTCGGGCCCACGGATATGGGGCGCAATACCCGGCGCATCCGCTCCTTTTTGAAAACCCTGACTAATACGTATTAGGTGCCGTCGTCTTGAAGCTTAGCGCTGGAATATGCGGCAAGCCTCCATGGCACTGAAGCACACAACTCGCTCCAAACCGCTTGGGCGATCTACAATGGAAGCTCGATCAGATTTGGCCCGCCGCTCGTCAGGCCAGAGCGCAAAGCGGCCGCGAAAGACTCTAGGTTGGCAGCTCGCGTCGCCGGCACCCCCATTGCCTGGGCAAGCATCACCCAATCGATGTCAGGCCGGCCGATATCCAGCATGTCCAGTGCTTTCGGCCCCGCATTCAGCCCGGCGTTCGCCAGCTCGCCTTTGAGGATCGCGTAAGCGCGGTTGGCGAACACGACCACGGTGATGTTCAGGTTTTCGCGTGCCGCAGTCCACAAGGCCTGTAGTGTGTACATACCACTGCCATCGGCTTCCAGGCACAACACTGGCCGGTCCGGGCAGGCAACGGCTGCGCCGACCGACAAAGGCATTCCAATGCCGATCGATCCGCCCGTGTTCACCAGCCAATCATGCGGCGCGGCGCCAGCGGTCGCCGCCATCATTCCCCGGCCGGAGGTAATGGATTCGTCCACCACGATGGTGTTGTCCGGTAGCGATGCTGCGACCGCTGCGGCCAGGGCACCGGCCGTGATGTCACCCGTGGGGTTGCTGCAGCCTTCGCGCGCCTGAACCTGCGGAGGGGTCTGCGCAGCGCCAACGAGCTCCGCGAGCGCCATCAATGCGCCGGCGCAGTCTTGCTCCCGTTCGGCAAGGGCAAAGACTTCCGTACTCTCGGACGTGAGTACGCTTGGCCTGTCCGGATGCCCGAAGAATGAAACGGGGGGCGGAGCGCCCGCGAGGATGACGGCTGCGTACGCGGAAAGCTGCTGAATAGCCTGATCGGTCACATAGGCAATCCGTTCCACCATCGGCCTTCCTGCACCGCGCTGCAGGCGTGTGAAGGCAAACGGCGCGAGCAATCTGGCGCCGGTTTTCGCGGCGATACGTCCGGCTGCGATCAATGCCTCTTCAGTGGTTGTCTGTGGTCCAAGGACTATCGCTGCTTTCTGCCCGAGCTTCAGCAAAGCCGCTGCGTCTTGAATTTTCTTTCGCCCCGGCATTGGAAGTACCGGTACGGCAGGCACTGGACCGACATGGCCACCCTCGCTCCACGCCGCGTCCGCGGGAAGGATTAACGTTGCGACGCCGCCGCGCGGCTGGCGCACAGCCGCAATCGCCTCCGCACAATCCCGCCCCACCGTTGCAGCAGACCCGGCCCTGCGCAGCCACGCCGAATAAGGGCGAGCCAATGACTCGATGTCCGATGCCAGCGGCGTTTCGAAATGCCGGTGAAAGCTCGCGTGATCGCCGACAATGTTGATTAACGGCACCTGAGCGCGGCACGCATTGTGCAGGTTTGCCAGGGCATTCGAGAGACCTGGCCCTAAATGAAGCAGGGTACTCGCCGGTTTACCCCGCATTCGCGCGTAACCGTCCGCGGCGCCCGAGGCCACGCCTTCGAACAGGCATGGCACGCCGCGCATGCCGGGCGTGCTGTCCAGGGCTGCGACGAAATGAATCTCCGAGGTGCCGGGATTCATGAAGCAGGCGTCGACGCCGCCATTCACCAGCGTCTGGATCAGGCTTTCCGCACCATTCACGGCAAGACCTCCCGCGCCATGTGCGCCAACGGAATTTGAGCAATCATGCGCGACGAAACCCTTTCCATTCACGCGGGATACGAAACCGATCCAATCACCAAATCGGTAGCCGTTCCCATCTATCAGACAGTTGCTTACGAATTCGAGAGTGCCGAGCACGGCGCCGCACTGTTCGATCTCGAAGTGCCCGGCAACATCTACACCCGCCTGAGCAATCCCACGACCGCTGTCCTGGAACGGCGTATCGCAGTGCTCGAAGGCGGGGTGGATGCCCTGTGCGTCGGCTCCGGAATGGCCGCGATCCATTACGCTATCGCCAATGTCGCCGAAGCTGGAACCAACATTGTCTCCACGCCGCAACTCTACGGCGCTACCTACACGCTTTTTGAACACGTTCTTCGCAAGCAGGGCATCGATGTGCGGTTTGCGAGGAGGGACGGACCGGCGGACGTGGAGTCGCTGATCGACGAGAACACCCGGGCCGTCTACTGCGAAAGCATCGGTAATCCGGGAGGCGGCATCGCCGACATCGAAGGCCTTGCCGAGGTGGCGCACCGCAACGGGCTGCCGCTGATCGTCGATAACACGATCGCCACGCCGATTCTGCTGAAGCCGATCCAATTCGGCGCCGACGTGGTGGTGCACTCACTGACAAAATTCGTCGGCGGTCACGGCACCACCATGGGCGGCGCCATCGTCGATTCCGGCAATTTTCCCTGGACGCAGCATTCCCACCGTTTTCCAATGCTGACGAAACCGGAAGCGGCCTACCACGGCGTCACGTACACCGAACAATACGGCCGCGGCGCTTACGTCGCGCGCTGCCGCACCGTTTGCCAGCGAAATACAGGAGCCATCCTTGCGCCCTTAAGTGCTTTCCTGTTGCTGCAAGGCGCCGAGACCTTGGCGCTACGCGTCGAACGCCATCTCGAGAACACAGAGAAGGTGGCAGAGTTTCTCTCCCGGCATCCCAAGGTCGCATGGTGCGAGGTCATTGGGCGCGGCAGCGCGCTGGCGCGTGAGCTTTCCCTCAAATACTTGAGGGGCCGGAGCGGGCCGTTTCTCACCTTCGGCCTGAGAGGCGGCTTTGAGGAGGGCAAGCGCTTCTACAATGCGTTGAAGCTTTTCAAGCGCCTGGTGAATATAGGCGACGCCAAATCGCTCGCCTGCCATCCGGCTTCGACCACGCACCGGCAACTCACTGAGCAGGAACTGGCGCAGGTGGGCGTCAAGCCTGAGATGATACGGCTCTGTATCGGCATCGAGCACATCGACGATATTCTGGCGGACCTTGATCAGGCACTGGCAGCGGCCTGCCCCTCCATTGCTGGCCGAGCGCCGGCGCTTCGTCTCGCGTCCTCGGGAGGATGATCCATGCGCCCCCGGCTGCACAACTTTTTGGGATGCCCGACCGGCGGATGGGCAGTGGGCGAGGAAGAGAACGTGTTGCGGATCGGCTTGCTCAACAACATGCCGGACGCCGCGCTCGAGTGCGCCGAGCGGCAGTTCGGCAATTTGTTGAGTGCCGCCGCCCCGAATCTGAATATCCGCTGGTATCTGTTCACGCTCCGCAGCATCCCGCGGACCACCGAGGGTAACCTTCACCTGCTTCGTCAATACTACGGCGGAATGATGGACCTGTTCCGCACCCCCCTCGACGCGATCGTCGTGACCGGCACGGAGCCTCAACAGCCCGACTTGCGCCAGGAGCCGTACTGGTCCGATCTCGCCATGCTCTTCGATTGGGTGGACCAAGAGCGAGTTCCAGCTCTGTTTTCCTGTCTCGCCGCTCATGCCGCCGTGCTGCACTACAGCGGGATCCCGCGCCAGCGCCTTCCCCAAAAGCGTCTTGGTCTATTCGAACATGCTGCGGTTGCTCGCCATCCGCTGACCGCCTCCATGACCGCGCCGGTGCGGGTCGCGCACTCCCGTTGGAATGAGCTTCCGGTTGAGGCGCTCGGGGAAGAGGGCTACCGCATTCTGACCTACGCGCCCGAGGCGGGGGCCGATCTGTTCGTGCCGCGCAATCGCGATGATCTGCTGTTTCATCAAGGCCATCCGGAATACGATGCCGACACTCTGGCCCGAGAATACCGGCGGGACGTCAAACGCTTCCTCGCAGGTTGTGCGGATAGCTATCCCGATTGCCCGAAGAATTACTTTGGTGCCGGTGAGCATGAGGCTTTGGGACGGTTTCGCGAGAAGGCGATGCACGAGCGCGATGAACGCCTGATGGATTTCTTTCCACAGCTGACACCCGGCCGGAATCAGCAGCCCCCGCCCATGGCATCTCTCATGGCCTCCTGGCTTGAACGGATCGACCGCCGGAAAGCAGAGCGTCCCGGTGTTGTCTCTGCGCGCCGGTCTGAGTTGGCGCACGCGCTATGAACGCGCTCGTTCCTGCCCCTGCTTTGGGAAGCAACCCAGTTTCGGGCGAGGTGGAGCTCTTGCTGGGGCTCTGGCGGCGGGTGCTTCAAACGGCAGACATCACGCCGGACAGCAACTTCTTCGACCTAGGCGGGGATTCGCTCCTAGCGCTCAACCTGTTCCTGGAAATCGAGCGCGCCACTGGCCGGCAGCTCCCGATCACGGCCATCTACGATGCGCAAACTGTAGCAGAGCAGGCGGCGCTGCTGCAGGAGGAAGACCGCACGGAATTTTCGCCGCTGGTGCTTTTGAAGCGCGGCAGTGATACCGCGCCTCTCTTCATCTTCCATGGCATCGGGGGCACCGTCGTGGAGTTCGCCGAATTGGGCCGGCGGATCGGGATCGACGGCGCGGTTTATGCGGTTCAGGCCCAGGGCATCGACGGGACGCTCCCGCCCCTCGAATCCGTCGAGGAGATGGCTGCACTTTATGTGCAGGCCATCGAAAGCAGGCAGCCGCACGGACCTTATTGGCTTTGCGGCTACTCCTTCGGCGGGGTCATTGCGATCGAGGTTGCCCGGCGGCTGAGAGCGAAAGGGGAGAAGATCGGGCTTCTCTTCATGATCGATGCTTATGCGCACCCGATCACCTGGCCCAAAATTTCCCAGCTGAAGGTGAGGCTGCGCAGAACGGGTAGCCGCCTGCTTTCCAACCTACGCGCCCCGTCGCCCGCGATGTTCAATGGCGCTGTACACTTCATCAAAAGGAGGTTGGCCCGGGGACGGAACGAAACCCCGGCCCAAAGGCTCGCGCGCAAACGGACCTGGTTGAAGCAGACACGGACAGACCTCCCTCTTCCGCTTCTTCAGACGCGGTTTGCCAGCGACAAAGCTTTGATCGGCTACCGGCCGAGTTATTACCCAGGCAAAACGATTTTTCTGAAAGCAGCGCACCCGGACCCTGACTTCCCGCGCGATCCGAAGCGCGTCTACCGCGGACTGTTTGAAGACCTGACCGTGCGGACATCGCCCGGCTCCCACACGACAATCATCCATCAGCATGCGGCCGATGTCGCTGCCGCCATCACCGCTGCGATCCGCGGCGACGAGACACGCCCGGCTGTGCCAAGACTTTCCGCTATCGCGCCCGCGGCTACGAGACCGTGATGCCGCAGCATTCGATGACGCCACTCGACCCGAGCAGCGTACAGAACATTATCGCGCTGCAAGCAGTGCGTTGTCCGGAGCGGATTGCGCTGGTCGAAGACGGCACCCGTTGCACTTACGGCGAGCTGCAGGAGAGCATCGAGCGCCTGGCCCCGTGGCTTGCAGCGGCCGGCGCAAGGCCGCGCGACCGGATCATGCTGGTGTGCGAAAATGCCATCGCCGCCGTTGCGCTGTATTTTGCCTGCCTTTCTACCGGTGCATGGCCGGTGATCGTCAACGCGCGGCTCTCGGCGCGCGAGATCGACGACATCCGCGCGCATTCCGGCTGCCGTTTCCTTGTCTTCACCACCGCGTGCTCTGTCCACGCCCGCGAGCACGCCAAGCGGTACGACGCGCGCCTCACGGCGGATGCCGCAGGCTTAGGCGACATCGCGCGCACCATCGCGGACCAAGCCGCCGAACAGGAGGCCGCCGATTTGGAAGGTGAGTCGGAAATTGCCGCCGTCATCTACACCACCGGAACGACCGGGCGGCCGAAAGGGGTGATGCTTACCCATCGCAATCTGCTGTTCGTGGCGCGGGCGACGGCGGAAGCGCGCCGCCTGACAGAGCAGGATCGCGTCTATGCCACCCTTCCCATTTCGCACACGCTCGGCCTCACCGGTGTGCTGCTGGGCTCGCTATTGAGCGGCGCGGAAGTTCATCTCTCCTCCCGCTTCGATCCCAGCCGCCTGCTCGCGGCCTTGAAGAGCGACGGCATCAGCGTCCTGATCGGGACGCCGTCGATGTATGCGCTGCTGATCGAGCAGGCGAAGCGCAAAGGCTGTGTTCCCATCGCCGCCCCTGCCCTACGGCTTATCTCTTCCGCAGGTGCCCCGCTGGACGCCGCCACCAAGGGCGAGGCCGAAGCTGCATTCAGGCAGACTTTGCACAACGGCTACGGCATCTCCGAATGCGGCCCCAGTATCTCGCTGACGTCCTTCGATGCTCCCCGCGCGGACTGTTCGGTGGGACGCCTTCTGCCCGGCGTCGAGGCGAAACTTCTGAAGGACGGGGCGGAATGTGCTTCCGGCGACGTGGGTGAACTCTGGGTGCGCAGCCCGGGCGTGATGAAGGGCTACTACAAGGCGCCGGAGGAAACCGGTCAGGTAATCGACAAGCAAGGCTGGTTTCGAACCGGCGATCTCGCCCGCTTCGAAGACGGTCATCTCTTCATCGCCGGCCGCGCCAATGAGATGATCGTCCGCTTCGGCTTCAATGTGTATCCGGCGGAGATCGAGGCGGTGCTGAACGGATGCCCCGACGTGTTGCGCTCTGCCGTGGTTGGACGCGAGAGCGGGAGCACCGAGGAAATCATCGCGTTCGTGCAACCCGCGCCCGGCGCCGGAGCAAACACCGAGAGCCTCGCCGATTACGCAGCGTCGCGGCTCGCACCTTACAAGCGCCCCACGGAATTCCGCTTGATTTCGGAAATGCCCATGGCGCCCAACGGAAAGATCCTCAAGGCAAACCTGCTGGAGCTCGCGGCAGGAGCGGCCGCATGAGCATGGAAACCGTTCGCGGCACGGAGCAAAGCGAGTGGCAGGGCTGGAGCAGCAATGGCCGCGCCGGCGCCAAACTGTGCTTGGGGCCGGTGTTTCTCGGCGAGGTGAGTTACCCGCATGACTTTGGCCTTGGCGCGCGCTGGAAGGCATGGCTGAACCACGAGCATCTCGGATTTTTCCCGGACGAAGCGGCAGCGCGCGCGCGCATCGAAGCCGAGATCGTCAAGCGCATGCGCCTGCTGCTGCCGGCGTGGCAGGAATTCCAGCGCCGCCGAGATGTAAGCTACGCGAGCGCAAATTGTCCGGCGGGTAGCGCGCCGTCCGGTGAATTGCTGGATTTGCGGAGCGCCCGGCGCGCGCGGAGCGTTCGTCATGCATGAGCCGCGCGAATGACGAGTCCAACACGCCTCTGAGTGAAATGTCCCTGGCGACGCGAATAATGCGTCATCGAGGTCTACCGCAGCGGTGCGTGCATCTCTTGCATTCATCGGCGACGCATCGTTCGGGCCGTTTGGCCCACTGTAGTCACGCCGCGAACGGCCGGTCGTGAATCCACTGCGAAAGGATGTACTTTTCGCCCCAGGTGACTGGTGTGGCAGCATGCAGGCTCAAGGGGTCGGGCTTCCCGTCCCGCTGGCTTGCGAAAAAGATGCCGTCGCCGGACCAGCCCTTATACCGGAAGTCGGCGCGCGGGAACACCAGACTGCCGCCTTCGTACCCGTCGTTCAGGTACATCAGGAACGTAGCCAGCCGGTCTCCCTTATAGGTGCCATCGCGGCCATATGCCCGCTTGCCGTCAAAGAGAAAGTCGTGATGCGGCTTGATCTCCTGCCCGATGGCGTAGTGGAAGATCTGCGGCGGTTCCATGTGCGGACCGGGGATGCACGTCACGTTGGAAATCTTTATGCGCAGCAGCAGCATCACCAAGCCGCCTTCCACGATGTCGAAGACGAAATCGCTGCAGGTGCGGCTCTCGAGCGCCTGCGCCGTTCCGGTGGAAGCATCGCGCATCAGGGCCGGTTTGAAGCGGTTGCCCGCGCGTGCCACAAGCCATTCGCAGAGTTCCGGGCTGGAGAAATTCTCACACGTCCAGATACGG
>JAFAVP010000117.1 GCA_019242395.1 Alphaproteobacteria bacterium
CGTGCAATTCGCGGAGGTCGAGGTCGTAAATGGCTGATAGCTTCAGAACCAGCTGGGTGGTCAGCGGCCGCTGGTTGCGCTCGACCAGATTGAGGTAGCTCGCGGAAATCCCTAGGTCGCGCGCCATGGCGCTCTGGCTGAGGCCAAGCGACATGCGCAAGTGCCGCAGGCGCGGGCCCGCGAACACCTTGCGGTCGCCTGACTCCCGCCGGGCCTGCTCCATTACAGCTATGACAAATCTCCTGCTATAGATGTCAATATTGTGACATATCAACCTTTTTGGGTCGGCACGATCATTGAACGGAACTCTTCATTTGTAAAGACTGTTACAGAACGGGAGTGAGCGGGTGCAGCAACACGCCGGCATAGCAGTACGAAAAGAGGTCCCCGGCCAAAATGCCGTTCTGACCGCCAGCGCGCTTGGCTTTCTCGCTGCGCTGCACCGCCGGTTTGAGCGCCGCCGCCAAGAGCTCCTGGCAGCGCGCGTTGAGCGGCAATCCCGGCTCGATGCCGGAACGGAGCAACTCGGCTTCCTGCCTCACACCAGTCCGATCCGCGAAAGCGACTGGACGGTTGCGCCGCCGCCGCCCGATCTGCTGGACCGCCGGGTGGAGATCACCGGGCCGGTCAACGCGAAGATGATCATCAACGCGCTAAACTCGGGCGCGAACTGCTTTATGGCCGATTTCGAGGATGCCAATTCGCCGACCTGGGCGAACAACATCGACGGCCAGGCGAATTTGATTCAGGCGGTGCGCCGCACGCTCTCCTATGACGACTCGGCCAGCGGCAAGCGATACACCCTCAATCCGAAGGTGGCGACACTGATCGTCCGCCCCCGGGGTTGGCACCTCGACGAAGCGCATGTGGAAACCGACGGCGCGCCCATGTCGGGCTCGCTGTTCGATTTCGGCCTGTTCGCTTTCCACAACGCGCAGGAACTGCTTGGCCGCGGCACCGGCCCCTACTTCTACCTGCCGAAGATAGAGAGCCACAGGGAGGCGGCGCTGTGGCGCGACGTGTTTCTGTTCGCCGAACGCACGCTCGACATTCCGCGCGGCAGCATCCGCGCCACAGTGTTGATCGAGACGCTGCCCGCCGCCTTCGAGATGGATGAAATCCTTCACGCGATGAAGGACCACATCGCCGGGCTGAACTGCGGGCGCTGGGACTACATCTTCTCGATGATCAAGACGCTCCGCGCGCGCGACGATTTCGTGCTGCCGGATCGTGCACAGGTCACGATGACCTCGCCCGCGCTTGCGGCGTATAGCCAGCTGCTGATCAAGACCTGTCATCGCCGCCGCGCTCATGCCATGGGCGGCATGGCGGCCCAGATCCCCATTCGTGACGATCCGGACGCCAATGCGGCTGCGCTGGAGAAGGTGAAGGCGGACAAGGAACGCGAGGCGCGGGAAGGCCACGATGGCACGTGGGTCGCGCACCCAGGCCTTATTCCCATTGCGACGGCCGCCTTCGATAAGCTGATGCCGGAAGCCAATCAGGTGTCGCGACTGCGCGAGGACGTGAACGTCAGCGCCGCCGACATCTTGAAAAAGCCGGAGGGCACCATCACGGAAGCTGGCCTGCGCACCAACATCCGCGTTGGCATCCAATACATTGCCGCATGGCTCGCCGGGAATGGCTGCGTGCCGCTCTACCATCTGATGGAAGATGCCGCGACCGCGGAAATCTCCCGCACGCAAATATGGCAGTGGCGGAAGCACCACGTGCGCCTCGACAACGGCAAGAGCGTCGATGGCGCGCTGATCAGCGCCGCGATCGCAGAAGAAACTGCGCAGCTCAAGAAGGACGAGACGCTCGGCACCTTGGATGATGCCACAGCGCTGTTCGAGCAGCTCTGCTTGTCCGAGGAACTCGAACCGTTCCTAACCCTTCCTGCTTACCAGCGCCTCATTCAACACGAAACCCATCCCACCGGAGCAACATCGTGAGCAGCTTTGACGAACTGATCCCTTCCGCGCCGCGCGGCCGCTTCGAAGGCATTGAACGCCCGTACACCCCCCAGGACGTGGAGCGGCTGCGCGGTTCGGTTTGCATCGAGCACACGCTTGCCCAGCGCGGCGCCAACAGGTTGTGGCGGCTCCTGCATGCGGAAGACTACGTGCCAGCCCTCGGCGCGCTCTCCGGCAACCAGGCGATGCAGATGGTGCGCGCCGGATTGAAGGCGATCTACCTCTCCGGTTGGCAGGTCGCGGCGGACAA
>JAFAVP010000141.1 GCA_019242395.1 Alphaproteobacteria bacterium
GCGGAGCAGGTTACGCCGGTGCTCAACATCGGCTCCAGCACGCAGCACTTCCGGGAAGTCGAGCAGCCCTGGACGAGCCAGGAGTTGTTCGCGCCGCTGCGCGCAAGCGGCATCCGGGTAATTCACCTCGATTTTCGCGAGGGCGACGGCATAGACGTCCGCGCCGATATTCTGGGCGATGAAGATGTGCCGCGGTTGAAGGCGCTCCGGGCAAATTCCATCCTTTGCTGCAACATTCTGGAGCATGTGAGGGAGCCAGAACGGCTCGCGGCACGCTGCCTCGAAATCGTGCAGCCGGGCGGCCTCGTCTTCGTCACGGTGCCATTCAGCTACCCCTATCACCGCGATCCTATCGACACGATGTATCGTCCGTCCCCAGAGGAACTTGCCGAGCTCTTCGCGCCGGCCAAGCTGCTGCGCGGCGAAGTGATCGATGTGGGTGAATCCTATCGCGACAAGGTCCGGCAGCGGCCGTGGATCCTGCTGCGGCATGTGCTACGCGCGCCAATCCCCTTTATCGACCGCGAGAAGTGGCAGCGTTCCATGCGCAAACTGTACTGGCTAAAGCACAATTATGAGGTCACGGCAGCAGTGTTCCGGGCGCCCGGCGCATGATGCCGCCGCGGATCAAGAGCGAGATTCAGGTGAAAGCGATCATCCGCCGCGCGGAGGTGGCCGGCGCGCAAGCCTTTCTGGTGCGGCGCGGACAGGAAGACGCGGGCGCGCTTTTCCTGAAAGTGTCGCGGCTGGACGGGACCATCACCGTTCTCAACCAGGCGCGCCGCGGCAACGGCGAATTGATCTGGACAAAACCCTTGGGCGAAAGCGCCGATGAGGCGGCGGTCACCGCTTATCTCGACAAGCAGCTTCGCTTCGATCCCGACCTGTGGATCCTGGAGATCGAAGATCGCGATGGCCGTGCCTTCGTGGACGAGCCGGTCGTCTAGCGCTCCACAAGTGCGAATGTGAGAACCTGCGCCTATCGGCCCCGCTCTGTTGCGGCCTCGCTGACAATCTCTTCTCGCAGTTTCTCCACCTTGGCTTCGGATTCGCGCTCTATGCCCACGAGCTCGTTGCGGGCGTCCTGGGTGGCGCGGATGAGTTCGTCCAGCTTGGCCTGCAGCGCCGCGCCGTCGCGGTTCTGGGTGTTCTGAATGAGAAAGACCATGAGGAAGGTGATGATCGTGGTGCCGGTGTTGATAATTAACTGCCAAGTGTCGGAGTAGTGGAACAACGGGCCGGTTGCCGCCCACACGATGATGGTCAGGCAGCATAATGCGAATGTGACTGGCTTACCCGCGAGCCGCGCCACTTCGTTGGAGAGCCGCGAAAAAAGGGGAAGCCGCGTGGCCGCATCCCCGGTTGTCCCGGCCGAACCGATCAGCTTATTCGGGCTGGCCGTCATGAGCGGTTCGCAACCTAACCGATTCGGCGTGGCCCTCACAAACTCGACCACGCGGACATTCTGCTATGCACATGAACGGTGTGTCAGCCATCTCGGAAAAACCGAACTGGCTTCCTGTGCTCGCCAATAAACGCTGCACGGCTTGCCTGATCTGCCCCTATTGGGGACTGTCGTCCTCACCGCCATCGGGGTGCTGCGCGCCCTCATCCTCCACATCGGGAGGCGGCGGAGGAGGAGGGCCAGCGCGTGGCGGCGGGGGCGGAGGCTCATCGTTTGCCGGGCGCACAACCCGGGGCGGCGGTGCGCGCCGCGAGCCCATGTCGTGTGCCGGGGCGGTGTCGCTGCCAGCGCCATCGTCGTTCGCCGGCAAGGTGCCAAGGCTGTGCGGGGCGGGTGCGAGATCGCGGCGCGACGGCGTTGTGCTGCTCACATGCGGGGCGGGTTGCTTCCGCTGTCGTCTTCCGGTGAAACCGTTTTGCGGCTGGCTTCCTTGGCAGCCTGATCCTTGCCGAAGAGCCAATCCCACAGTCCGCCGCCGCGCCCGTGCTTGCCTGAACTGCTGCCTTGATCGTCACCAGTGTCGCTATTGGCAGCGGAGTCGGAATCGTCCTCGATCTTGGCGCCGCCGGATTCTTCATCCGCGCTCGCCGCGCCTTCCCCATCGTTTTCGACGGTGGCACTGCCGTTTTCCGCCGTGACGACCCCGTTGTTCTCGATCGGCGCCTGCGGTTCGGATTTGTTGAGCGGCTTCGCAGGAAGCCCGTCTTCCGCGCTGGTCATCACCGCCTTCCAGACTTCGGACGGAATCGTGCCGCCGGTGACCTCGCGCATCGGCTTGTTGTTGTCGTTGCCGATCCACACCGTCGTTACGTAATCGGTGGTGAAGCCAACGAACCAGGCGTCGCGGTAATCCTGCGTGGTGCCCGTCTTGCCGGCGGCTTCATGGCCGGAGATCGCCGCGCTTCTTCCGGTGCCCTCCTGCACCACGCCGTACAGCATGGCCACCATGTCGCGATCGACATTGTCGGCGATCACCCGCTCGGCGCTTGGAGGCTGCCGCCGGTAAAGGACACGCCCAGAAGGGTCATTCACCTCTGTCACCAGGTAGGGCTGCACGCGCATGCCACCGTTGGCAAACGCGGCGTAGGCGGTGGTGAGCTCCAGCGGCGTCACTTCCGAGGTGCCGAGCGTAATAGACGGATTCGGATCGAGATGAGATTTGATCCCGAGCCGCTCAGCCGCGTCGATTACCTTGTCGATGCCAACTTCTTGCCCCAGCGCGGCGGTGATGGTGTTGACCGAGTGCGCCAGCGCGCTCGCCAATGTGATCGTGCCCCACTCCCGGCCGCCGTAATTCGTGGGCGACCAGCCATCGATGTTCACCTCGTTGTCGGTGCGCGTTTCCCAGGGGCTGATGCCGCTTTCCAGCGCCGCGAGATACACGAACGGCTTGAAGGCGCTGCCCGGCTGACGCTTCGCCTGCGTCGCCCGGTTGAAGACACTTTCGTCGTAATCGCGGCCGCCCACCAGGGCGACGAGCGCGCCGTCCGGCTTCATCACGATCACGGCGCCTTCGTGTGCGCGCGCGCGGCGGCCTTCCTTGGCGAGCACGCGGTTCAGGCTATGGCGTGCTGCGTCCTGCAGCTTGGTATCGAGGGTGGTGTGCACCACGAGATCGCTCGTCGGCTGCTCGCCGTTGACGCTGGCGAGCCGCGTGGCTTCGTCGGCCGCCGTGTCGAGAAAAAAATTGCGCGCGTCTTGCACGGCGCGATCGGTGATAACGGCAGGATGCGCCTTTGCCTCCTCCGCTTGCGCGCGGGTAATCGCATGCGTCTTCACCATTTCATTCAGCACATGATCGGCGCGCTCCTGCGCGGCGGCGAGATCGCGGCGCGGCGAGAAGACAGACGGCGCGGTGGTCAAGGTCGCGAGCATCGCCGCTTCGGCCAGCGAAAGATCCCGCGCGCTCTTGCCGAAATAGACATGCGCCGCGCCGTCGACCCCATAAGCTCCGGAACCGAGATAGATGCGGTTCAAGTAGAGCTCGAGAATCTGGTCCTTGGTCAGGGACTTCTCGAGGCTTTCCGCATCGATCAGTTCCGCGAGCTTGCGCTGGTAAGTGCGCTTGGGATTGAGGAAGACGATCTTGGCGGTCTGCTGCGTGATGGTCGACCCGCCTTGCACCACGTGATGCGCATGGAAATTCACCCAAGCCGCACGCAACAGGCCGTGGATGTCGATGCCGCCATGCGAATAGAAATGCCGGTCTTCCACCGAAATAAAGGCGGCGGGCAGGTAAGACGGCATCTGGGAGAGCTTGAGCCGCTCCCCGACGATGGCGCCCCGGTGGCCAATCTGATTTCCTTCAGAATCCAAAAAGGTGAACGCGACCGGACGATTGAGCGTGTAGAGGTCCTGGCGAAGATCGAGAGGCGGCGCCAGCGAGGCCACAATGTAGGGCGAGCAAACCAGCAGCGCGAGGGGAAGCGCGATAAGGACAGTGAGAATCGCCAACCCCCTGGCGAACGGGCCCGAGGGGCGCGCAGCCCAGGCGGCGAACGCGCGGAGGTAGTCCATCAGCGAATCGTCGCCCATATCCTAGATGTCATCTATGTCATCGCGGGGCACGAGAGGCCGCCGTTCGTCGGCCATCTTTGCGGCACTTTCAAGACCTCACAACGCGCGAAGCCGCCATTTGGCTGCCCGCTAGGCATGACGGACAGATGCGCCCAACGCGCGGCCTCGTTTCACAAACCGTTCATCGAAACTGACGAACGCTTCACAATCCTCCGCGGCCGCGAGATGCAGCGCATCGGCAAAATCGAGTCCATCTGCCGCCCACGCCAATGCCTGCGCGACCATCTCCCGATCCCGAAGCCGCACCTGAGGCAATCCGAGGAATCCCTTCAGCGCATTTACCACTTGCCTTGGTTCGAAGCCGTAGGTGCTGCGCAGCACCCATTCAGTTTCAAGAAGCACTGTAGTGGCCACAAACACCTCGTGTCCTTCAAGAAGGGCTCCGGCGCGTGCCGCCTGTTTCGGCTGATCGCGCGTCAGAAAGCGGACAAGAACATTAGTATCGATGGCGAGCATGGCGCCGCTTCACTTCCGCCGCGATTCCCGCATCCATTTCCTCGACCGTCTTCGGCCGGCCGTCATATTTCAGGCAGCCGAAAACGGCTGCAAGCCGGGACTTCGGAAAAAGCTGTGCAGGCTTGAGCAACACACCTTCGGCTGTGTCCTCCACGATCAGCCGCGTGCCCGTATCCCATTTGCGCCGTTCGCGAATGGATTTGGGCACGATCACCTGCCCCTTCGTGGAAAGGACGGTTGTGAGCTTGGAAATCTGTGCCATTCGATATGTCCTTTGGTAAGTAAGATGCCAGTAAGACGAATGATAGTCAACTTCACCCGCCGCTTAACGCATGACCTAGGTTCGACCTGACCGGTGAGTGCCGAGTTATTCCCGGGAACCGCAAATTCCTGCTTCGTTGATGTTCGCTCCTGCTTTGAGCCACCATGATTCTCGTGTGACGTTGGCCGTCCTTCCAATCGGAGCCGCCTTTTGTACGGAATCGGGGATGCATACAAATCCGACGCTTCTGCGGGAGACAACATTAACCGAAGACTCGCTGCCGGGGCAGCGGAAGGAGCGGGCGCGCGTTATGCGGTCGCCACGCCGGGGTACATCGTCATGCACAGCTTTCGCGTCGTCTATCATCAAGGCTCGTTCGTGCTTGCCAAGCCTGCGGAGTCTCGGGCGGACGCCATCCAGCGCGCATTGTGTCTAAGCGGGAAGGAGGACATCTGGCATGTGCACATCGAGGACGCGCATGGCAGGCCCGTCCTCTGCAACCACGAACTCGCCGCCCGGCGGGACGCCACGTAGCTTCGCGAACGGCGGCGAGGAGCGGACCTCCGCGCGCAATGCGGCCCTTACACTGCCTATGACATCGGCCCATGCGCCGGGCGTCTCCTGCCGGAAGAGGCGCATGGCCGGATACCAGGGTGTGTCCGGCGCTGCATCCATCCAGCGCCAGTCGCACGGCGTCGGGAGCAAGGTCCAAACCGGCCGGCCCATGGCACCGGCGAGATGCGCCAGCATTGTGTCGGCCGTGATCACGAGATCGAGTTCCGGCACCGCAGAGGCAATTTCGACGACGCTCAAGTGACCAAAATCGGCCGCGCCCATGCTGTGTGCCTCCGCGGAGCCATCTTGCTGGAAAGAGAACAGGCGGACACCCGGAATGTTGAGGGAGGCAATCAGCTTCGCGGAGATGTCGCGCCTGCGGTCCCACTCTCCGCCCCGCCAGGCAATGCCAACCCGCAATACAGTATCGCCGGAGTGAATCATCCCGGCCAAGTCTGCTGGACACGACGTAAGAGGCCGGATGTACGGCCGGGTAGCACCCAAATCGTACGGCGTAATGCGTAACGCATGTGCCAACTCCATGACTTCGATATCGACATCGAACCGCGTCACAGGAACGCCGTCCGTGAGTGGCTCGACGGCATCCACGCCATCGACGCCGGCAATGAGGGATAGGAGCGAGGGCTGCACCCAGACGCTCACGCTGGCGGCAATGTCCCGCAGCGGTCGGGCAAACCGCACAAACTGTATGGTATCGCCCAATCCATGATAGCAGCGGACGAGGACGCGTTGTCCTGCCAGCGGACCGCCAGTCCATACCCTCTGCAGATGCCTGGGACACACAGGATCCTGCGGCCTTGCTGCTCGCAAAACGCCGTCAGACACGGCCCATGCATCGGCGAACCGCCCCTCCCGCATGAGTCCTTCCCACTGGAGAGCAATGTCCGAATCTTCCATAAGGATAGAGTCGGACCCGCGTCGAAGGGTTCCTCCGGGAACCGGTCAGAAATACCGCCAGAGAATGTAGATTTGGCAGAGGCCGATGCTGCCGAGCATCATGGGAAATGCCAGTGCCGTGAATTTCAGGAAGCTGAATTCCACGCCGGCCTTTTCGGCGAGACCCGCGGCAACCAGATTGGGGCTTGCGCCCACCAACGTCCCGTTGCCGCCCAAACAGGCGCCCAGCGCCAGCGACCACCACACCGGCTGAATAGCTGCCTCGCCACCGAAATGCGGCGCCAGAGTCTTGATCAACGGAATCATCGTGGCGACGAATGGGATATTGTCGACGATCGCCGAGAGCACCGCGGAAACCCACAGAGTGCCACTCGCCGCCAGACGCATATCGCTGCCGGTGGCGGCAATGAGTCTATCGCCCAGCCAGGCGAGGACGCCCGCGTGCTCCACCGCGCCCACGACCATGAAAAGCCCCAGGAAGAAAAAGATCGTAATCCATTCGATCTCGTTCAGCGCGGACGTGACGTTCCGCGCATGCTCGGAATGGGCGAGCGGGATGTTGTCGATCAGCAGCATCGCGGCACCGCCGATCATGGCGATGGTGGCGGCCTGAAGATGCAGCTGATCCTCCACCGCAAAGGCTGCGGTGGTGAGCAGCAGTGCAATCACCGACCAGCGCAGCAGGCGGCGGTCTTCGATGGCCTCCGCAGCCTTCAATTGCATGACGTGCGCGCGATCCCCGGCGTCAGCGCGCAGTTTCCTGCCCCAGATCAGGTGATTGACCGCGAACTGAGCGGCAAGGATCACCAGCACCACCGGCGCAAGGTGGAGCAGAAACTGATCGAAGCTCAAATGCGCCGCCGAACCAATCATGATGTTGGGCGGATCGCCGATGAGGGTGGCCGTGCCGCCGATGTTGCTGGCAAAAACCTCCGCAAACAAGAAGGGATAGACTGGCACCTTGAGCTCGCCGCACACGAGGAAGGTGACCGGCACCACCAGCAGGATCATCGTGACATTGTTGAGGAAGGCGGAGAGGATCGCGGTGACGAGCGCCAGAGCGAACAGAATGCCCGCTGGCGAACCCCGCGCAAACTGCGCCGCCTTGACTGCAACATAGCCGAACAGCCCACTTTTTCGCGCCACCGCCACCATGATCATCATGCCCACCAGCAGGCCGATGGTGTTGAAGTCCACCGCGGCAATGGCTTGCTGCTGACTGAGAATGCCGAGCGCGATGAGCAACCCTGCGCCGAGGACCGCCACAATCGCGCGGTTGACCAGCTCCGTGACCACCAGCGCGTAGACAATCACCAGCGCCGCGCTGGAGGCGAGGAACGCGAAGGATTGAGGGTCGTGGCTGTGCATGCCGTTCATTGGGTGAGAAATCAGAACCGGTCCCTAAGCATCTGCAGTGCCGCAGCTTTCAGCCTCTCGCCTTTGAAAGCTGGATGAATAGCGCGCCCCAGCACTGCCTGGATCGAGTCAGGCCTGCTGTCTGCGAGGAAGTCCTCAAGGAGCCTCCAGTCTGGTCCTTCGGGAGGCCGCGGGGGCGTGATTTCCGGGGGCCAAATATGAGTCAGCTCGAGCAGCCACCTCAGCATCGGCAGCTCGTGCCGCAGCGTGGCAATGAGAATGCATTCGCCAAGCACGTTCTGAAGTATCCTGTCCAGAACCTCGTCCTGAACAAGACTGCCGCCGTAGCAGAGCGACCCCACCGAATAGACAAGGCAGCCCCGATGGCAATCTTCCACTGCAACCATCTGGCAAGCATCTTCTGATTCGCCTGCGCTAGCCGCCAACACGGTTGTGCAGAGCGGAGCGGAGTCATCGTCCACGGTCGCTGACGTATCCACTTCCCAACCACAGGCGCGACCGGCGCCCTGTGTGCCATCGCCGCCCGCCGGTGAGGTAAGGCCAGACTGGCCGAAGGGCTTGTTGTATTGTCCTTCCAGCCCGGTCTTCGCGAAAAACCGGTGATCAGCTGCGCGGGTAAAGTATGGGCCGCTGCCGCTGCGGCTTTCGTAAGCCACGCCGAGCACCGATCTCTCGGGGCGAGACATGAATCTGAAAAGCCATCTGTTTCCGAAACCGGGCCCCGGGCCCCGTCCCGAGACTCGCATCTTTGAGAAATCCAAGGGGAATTCGACCCGCTCGAACAGACCGTTGCCGCCGAGATAGACGAGACTTCCAGCCTCGGACAAATATTGATCGAGCCGGTCGCGCATCTCGACCGTCCAGTATTCCGGATGGGTCGCCAAAATCAGTCCGGCATAATCGGCCGGATTGAATTCGCCGATGTGAAAATCCAGATCCGTGAAAAGGTCCACCTGGTAATTGCGCGGAGGATCTTCGAGCCAGCTTGCTAGCCAAAGGTCAGCACGCAAAGTGTGGCGCGAGTTAAACTCGGGATCCCAGCTCGCATAATAGGCGTCCGTTGGTGTGCCCGGAATCGGAAGGTAGGGCCCACACGGGCGCGCGAAAGGAAACGGCCGCTCGAAGCCAAGCGTGACTTCGCTCTTGCCGTCGTAATATTGCGAACGGCCGCCGCGCGGATTGTAAGCATTCCAGGTGAGCGTGCTCGCCAACATTGCGAAGCGCTTGTACCTGCCGGCGACATCTTCCTTGGAGGGCCGCACAACGAAGGGAATGTAAAAATCGCTTCCGTCGTCACTGCAGCAGCGGGCTGCATAATAGCCGGATTTCCAGGTGTTCGCGCCGTCTGACGGCTCAAAGGGAGGGATTTGAAGGGGCGGAAAATTATCGGACGACCAGCCGAAGCCCTGCCACGCGTACGCAGGCGGAACTGACTGTGTCGCTGCAGACCTGGAGAGCGACGGCATAAGCGGATCGCCGGGCTGGAACACATCCGCAGGGGATCGCAGTCTGATATAATCGACGGTATAGTTCCGATCGGAACTGATGTGAAACTTCACCGTTTCGCCGGGTCCGACGCTCATCGGAATTCCGGGCGATCCATCGGATCGCCACGTTGTGCAGTAGCCCTCGATCATCCCGGCCTCTCCTCGTTTGTCGGACCGAGACGCTAAGGGCGCGGCGATTGGCATTCAATCGACGCCCTACGAAGGTGGCTCAATCGTGAAACGGTGCGCCGATCTCGGAAGGCCCAAGAGAGCCGGAAAGTCTAGCTGTCATCCGCGCAGCGCGCACACGGCATCCCAGTAGGAGAGGATGCCGAGCAGTTTGCGCGTGCCGCGCTCTACCACGGCCAGGGTTGTGTGCTGCTGGCAGAACAGGCGCAGGGCCTCGAGCTGCGGTGTGTCCGGATAGACAACGCGCACATCCCGGTCTGCCACGTCTCCAACCTTGCGGCCCGCAATCTCGCCAAACCGCTGGCGCAGTTCGCCGGCATCATCGCCCATGAAGCGCAAATTCGGCAGCAGGCCACCCGCCAACGCTACTTTGGGGACCACCAGGCTGAACATGTCGTAGATGCCGAACATGCCGAGGAATGTGCCGCTGCCATCCACCACCGGCAGGTTGATGTAGCGGTGCTCGATCAGCTTCCGGACGGCCTCCCCTACCGTTTCACCCTCCATGGCCGTCAGGGGACCCCCGGTCATCATCGCGCCGCAGGTCATGGGAGCCTCCATTCTCCACTTTGACCGCGAATGGACGCCATACTCACAAGCCATGCACGACTTAAGACATTGATTTCAATTGTTCTTTTTATAAGCGTCGGCTCACATAAGATTTTTTGTTCCAATTCCGTTCTCCGTGTCCATTTCCGTGCTATTATTCCTATAACAGAAAACAATAGGACGAGGTGGGCGATATGGCGGAAGTTACAGCAAACGAGCGTAAAGGGGAGATTGGGCTCGCACAAGCGGTGGCTGCGCATGCCTTCGGGCTGGCGCTGCCGGACCTGCAAGCCCGCAACCGGAAATCGGATCGGGCGCGGCAGCTGGGCATGTACCTGGCGCGGATGTCGCTGAAGCTCGGCCTGCGCGAAACGGCCCGCGGCTTCGGCCGCAACCACCGCGCGGTGGTCCAGGCTTGCCAGCGGATCGAGGATGCGCGTGAAGACCCCGCCTTCGATCGCACCGTGGAGTGGCTGGAGATGCTGGTCCGCCGCGCGGCGCGGGGGGCGGCATGAGTACGCCCACCGAACACGAGATCGCGCGCGAAGCGCGCCGCATCTTCCGCAAGCTCGCCGATCCGAAGGCGCGGCTGGCGCGCGTGAACGAACGCAGCTGGGCGGCCGTGCAGCGGCGCGACGCCGAGTCCGGCCGCACGAAGGCGAGCGCCGCGCTGGTCCGCGCGTTCCGGGAGCGCGGTTGGCTCGAGCCCGATGGCGAAAGGCTCCGCTTGAGCGCCGCTGGCCGGCGCTGGATGGCCGTCGAACTTGCCGGGAAGGACGGCCATCCCGCACAGGGCCGGCATCTGGGGCTTCGCCTTGTACGGGACGAGCGCCGCGCCGAGTCCATTGTGGCGGTGAACGAAGCCGAGTCGCCGCTCTCATGGCTAAAGGCGCGCGGCAGCATCGACGCAATTCAGTTCGAGGCTGGCGAAAAGCTGCGGCGGGACTACACGATCGCGCAACTGGAGCCCCGCATGTGCACCGACCTCAGCGCGCCTGTCGTGCTGGCGAGCCGTGTGCCGGGCGCGCTCTCGATTCCGGATACCGTTCTCGCTGCCAAACAGCGTTTTGCGAAAGCCATGGCGGCGGTGGGTTGCGGCTTGTCGGACCTGCTGTTCGATGTGTGCTGCGCGCTGAAGGGACTCGAAGCCGCGGAACAGGGCCGGGAGTGGCCGCGACGCTCCGGGAAGGTGGTCCTCGCCTTAGCACTGGATCGCCTTGCCGCGCATTACGGCATGCGCTCGGCGCCAACGCAGACGCGCCTGCGCAGCTGGTCGGCAGACTTTGAAAGCGCGGCCACTCAATGAAATCCCGATGCGCTGCTTTGATTTCGCCGCAATGGCGCGCTATGGGCGCCGCGCTCAACGATAGCCGCTATGTCGCAGTTCCTTTCCGTCGGCGCGATCCTGCTTTCGACTGTGATTTTCCTCGCGGGCCAGGGGCTCACGGGAACATTGCTGCCCGTTCGCGCGCATCTCGCGCAGTTCTCCGATTTTGCCATCGGCCTGATCGGCTCGGCCTACTTCGCGGGATTCATCGCCGGCTGCTATGTGGGCCCGCGGCTGCTCGCGCGGGTGGGGCACAGCCGCACCTTTGCGGCAGCGGCCGGCATCGCCACCGCTATGGTGCTGATGATGTCGCTGGCGGTGAACGAATTCGCCTGGATCGTGCTGCGCGGGTTCTTCGGGTTTGCGGCAGCCAATGTGTACATGGTGATCGAGAGCTGGCTGAACGATCGCGCCACCAACCAGACGCGCGGACGCATCTTCGCCGCTTACCTACTGGTGAATTTTACCGGTCTGATCGTGGGACAATGGAGTTTCGTCGCCGGCCGGCCGGTCAGCTCCACGCTCTTCATTCTGAGCGCCATCTTTTACGCGCTCTGCCTCATTCCACTCGGTCTCACCCGCATCCCGCAGCCGCATGCGAAGGAGGTGCCGGGCCTCAGGCCCGCGCGAATGTTCGCGATTTCGCCGGTGGGGGTGGCAGGCTGCATCGCCGTGGGATTCGCCAATGCCGCCTGCTGGACGTTCCTCCCCGTTTATGCGCACGGCCAGCATCTGACTCGCGGGCTGCTCTCCGGCTTCATGAGCGCCTTCACTCTGGGAGGCGCGCTGATACAACTCCCTGTTGGGCGGCTATCTGACCGCATGGACAGAAGGCTGATCATTGCCGCCGCTTCCTTCATCGCCGCCATGCTGGGGATCGCCCTCTGGTACTTCAGCGGCGTCAGCCGAACGCTGACGTTGGCCTTGGTGGCGTTGTTCGGGATGGCGGTGCTGCCGGTCTACGGCCTTTCGATCGCGCATGCGAACGACAGGCTGCCGCGCGAAATGTTTGTGGAAGCCTCAGCGACCTTGCTGCTGATCAACGCAGCGGC
Organism: Alphaproteobacteria bacterium; assembly: GCA_019242395.1. Taxonomy (GTDB): domain Bacteria; phylum Pseudomonadota; class Alphaproteobacteria; order Micropepsales; family Micropepsaceae; genus Rhizomicrobium. Next base: position 12,215 of record JAFAVP010000141.1, read on the forward strand.
CTCGGTCGCCGGGCCGGTCATTGCTGCGACGGTGACGGATCACTTCGGAATGCCGGCGCTGTTCCTTTACACCGCCGCCGTGCACCTAAGCCTTGCCGCGTTCGTGCTCACGCGCATCCGGAATTTCGCTTCGCCGCCGCACGGCGAGCGATATGCACCCATGCCGGCGCAAGCCTCGCCAGCCGCGCTCGAACTGGATCCTCGCGGCGAACACGAGGAGCAGCCGCAGACGATTTAGCTTCCCCTGTCAATCCTGCTCGAGTTCGGCGGAAAGGGCGTATTCATCGGAAGCGGGGGCGCCTTCATCGGGATTGCGAGGAGGCGATTCCGCAGCTTCGGCGGGATGGCGTCCCCCGCCGACCGTCTCCTCGATCGGCCGCAAACGCTCGCCGCGCTTCTCCGCCTTCCTGACCTGCCGGTCGCGTTTCTGGTTCGCGCGCGTAACGGCAAGATCCAGTTCCAGCTGCGAGCATAGCCCCAGCGTCACCGGATCGACCGCCTTGATCGCGGCGGCGTTCCAGTGGGAGCGCTCGCGGATTTTCTGTATCGTCGCCTTGGTGGTCCCGATCAGCTTGATGATGTCGGCATCGCCGAATTCCGGATGGTTGCGCAGGAGCCAGTACACGGCATCCGGCTTGTCCTGCCGCTTGGAGACGGGCGTGTAGCGCGGTGCCTTCTTCAGCTTGACCGAAGGCATTTTATGCTTTGGCGCTGCCATCTTCAGGCGCTTGTTCGGGTCCTTTTCGGCCGCTTCGATCGCCTCGCGGGTGAGCTGGCCGGAGGACACCGGGTCTTGGCCCTTGATCCCCTTGGCCACGTCTTCGTCGGCGATGCCCTTCACCTCCAGCGGATGCAGCCCGCAATATTCGGCAATCTGCTCGAAGGTGAGCGTGGTGTTGTCGATCAGCCAGACGGCAGTCGCCTTCGGCATCAGGGGTTTGGTCTCTACGGCCATGACTCTTTCCTTTCCGGGCGGGGGGCTGCCCCGTCCTTCCGTGAATCGTCCTCATTCAGGGAAGGCCCCGGTTCTACTGATCGGCCGGGGCGAAGGGAAGCGTTTTCTGGCGGGTGGGGATCGGCCGTTCCGCCAGCTCTACCGATCCCGCAGGTTGCCGTTCAAGCAGCCGTTCGGGCAGCGTCATCGGCGCCGCCCCCTCTTGAGATTCGAGTTGCGGCGGATAGGGCATCTTCCAATCTTGAAAGGATATATTTGGCAATCGCAACATACCCGCTTCGGGTATAATGCCCGTTCCCTATGATGCTGTCCGACGGTACGATCCCGTCCACGTCCACGTACACGAACCGGCCGGGGCGCCCTGCGCAGTAGGCGCGGCACAAGGCGTTGTACGCAACCCGGCGGGCAAGCTTAATTTCCTCGTCCACCCAGAGCGTACAGCAGGACAAGGCGAATATCTTGGCCTTTTTCGGCGCGCGATCCGAAATGCTCTCCAGCGATTGAATGATCAGATCTTTCTTTTCCTCGTCACTCACCTCCAGGACGCGGAAGTTGCGGCGAAACCAGTCGGGACGCTGCTTCTCGATCTTGTCTTTGGCGATGTTCGAGACCCGAACACGCACTCCATCGGCGGCCTGCAGATATTGTCCATTCATGCCGGGCCATAATGAGATCAGAAGGACGTCCGAGAATGCCAGCGCTGCATCGAATTGCACGGCATCCTCGTGCGTCCAGCAGGGGATTTTCCGGATTGCGCGGCATCTCCGGATCGCTTCACGGTCTCCGAGAACGAAGCTTGGATCGTCGTAGCGCACCATCATCTTGCGCTCGGCCTTGTTCACGAACTCGATGCGGTTTCTGCTGCAGTAGCTTGCGAGCTGCAAAAGGTCACAGCCGCCCAGGAGCAACAGCCTGGGCTCCGCCTGCCCGCCCGTCGAATCTCCTTCCGCTGCCCCCTCAAGGGCGATCCAGTCGATATTCGAGTGAGTGTCGAGCCCGTATGACACTGGCTGCGCGATATTCACGTCCGGACACTCGAGCATCTCGTAGACGTACTGCTCGATTCCCATATGCATCGTGCGGCAGGAAAAAACGAAATGTATCAATCTGCTCTTCCGGGCCCGCCGCTTCAGCAGATAGAAGCCAATCAACCCATAGTCCCCATAATTGTCCGCGGCCCGCACGCATCCGGCGTGGTAGCCGAATCCGTTCAGCATGTGGCGGAATTCCTCGATCTGTTCCCGGGTTTCCAGGCGCTGCTTGGTATAGTTGAGCTGGTTGCTGCGGTTGATCAGCTCGACAACGCGCTCGAAGTTTGCCTCGACGTCATAATCGAGGGAAATGCGTATACCGCTCGCGCGAAGGAACTCTTCGTTCGAGAGACTGCTCGCCGCGCGCTGTTCGGCTTTGCGCTGCAACAACCGGTATTGCTGCAAACGTTTCAGCTCCTGGTCGGGGTTTCCAGCCGCGTTGGGATGCGCGGAGAGCAGATGCAGGACGTCGGACGGATGGGCGGCCATGATTCCCGGATTGAAGAACTTGACCTCCTCCAGGTTCAGGTTGTTGTCATCGATGAAGAGGACGTTTCCGGGCCGCAGCGCGGCCGTTTCTATGATGTCTTTAACAGTCTTGCCTTTGGGGCTGAAGCTGATGGCGGGGAATACGAAGTAATCCCAAATCTCCAGTTCGGTGAGCTTGGCCTTGCTGCGCTCGTGATCGTTCTTGGAACAAATGGAGCTGACGATGCCGCGGCCCGCCAGCTCTTTCACCAGGCTCACGTTGCCTGGAATGGCCGTAATCCCCCCCTCCTCCAAAGTGCCTTGCCAGAAGGTCTCGTCGAGGTCCCAGATGACCAACTTCACGGTGTTATTTATCATTCGCCGTCGAGAGTCTCTCTGAAGGCCTCGTTCGCGCGAGAAGGTACAGGAAAAGGTCTCCTTCAACCAATCCATGGGGAAAACGCGGCATAGGCTGTGGACCGCCGTTTACATGCGCACGCGGCACGGTATGAACTGAAATAAACATGGGGGCCGCGTGACCGCACAATCCAACCGTCTGGCGCTGGCGTTCATCTTCGTCACGGCCATGATCGATTCGATCGGGCTCGGAATCATCATCCCGGTTTGGCCGAAGCTGATCGCGGAACTCGCGCATGAAGACATTGCGGGCGCCGCGTGGTGGGGACAGTGGATCGGCTTCGTCTATGCGGGCATGCAGTTTCTCTGCGCGCCCTTCATTGGCAATCTGAGCGACCGGTATGGCAGGCGGCCTGTGCTGATCGCCTCGCTGCTGGCGCTTGCGCTCGACTACACGATCATGGGATTTGCGCCGACACTCGCCTGGCTGTTCATCGGGCGGTTTCTTTCCGGCGTTGCGGGCGCGTCCTACCCCACCGTTGGTGCCTATGTGGCCGATGTGACGCCGCCGGAGAAGCGCGCCAGCGGCTTTGGCGTGATCGGCGCTGCCTTCAGCGTGGGCTTCGTCATCGGCCCGGCGATGGGGGGGCTGCTCGGCGAATTCGGCTCCCGCGTACCCTTCTTTGCCGCGGCGGCGCTCGCCTTCGCCAACGCCTTGTTTGGCTTGCTGGTGCTGAAGGAATCGCTTGCGAAGCAGAACCGCCGGAACTTCGAATGGTGGCGGGCCAATCCGGCCGGAGCGCTGCACGCCATGCGGCGCTTTCCCATGATCTTCGGCATGATGGCCGTGATCGTGCTCGTCCGGCTGGCGCACGATTCCAACCCGGTGCTCTTCGCCTATTACGTAATGCTGAAATTCCACTGGAGCCCGGCGATGGTGGGGGCGGCTCTGGCGGTGGTGGGCGTATCGCTCGGCATGGTTTACATGTTCCTCATTCGAATCGTCACGCCGAAGATCGGCGAGACCAACAGCGTGTATTTGGGATTGCTCGGCGGCGCCGTGGCGTTCGCGGGCTATGCATTCGCCGGCAGCACGGCGGCGATGTTCGTGTTCACGGCTGTGTTTGCGGTCTTCGGCTTTGCCGGCCCTGCCCTCAATGCAATCATGTCGAAAACCGTGGGGCCGAAAGAACAGGGCGAGCTGCAAGGGGCGCTAACGTGTGTCGGCAGCCTGACTTCTGTCGCCGCCCCCGTGATCCTCACGCAGATTTTCTTCTATTTCACGCGCGCTACCGCGCCAATCTATTTTCCGGGCGCCGCCTATCTGGCTGCAAGCATCTTCCTGCTCGCCGCTTCACTTCTTTTCACGCGGATTCGCGCCCAGACCACTGCGGACGCCGTGCCGGAAGCGGCGGAATAGAAACAAATCTTCCGTAAGGTCATGCCGGGCAGACGGCATGACGGCGAAGGCGCCCCAGACGTTGCGCGACGCTAGTGTATGCTGCTTCGCAAGCGCTCCAGTTCGTCCTTTATCCTGAGTTTTTCTTTTTTGAGGGCGGCGACTTTGATCTCGTCCCAATCGGGGAGTGCCATTTCGGTTTCAATGAGTTCTTCGAGTTTTTGATGTTTTTCGCTGAGCTCGTGAATGTGCCCGTCCATGGCCATATCTTGCACCTCATCGGGTTGAAAGATGACAGAATTAGAACACCAAACGCCGCTTCTGTCACGCCCCTCTTCCGGACGTGGCTTCTGGCCTGTTAAGGGACCTTAATGCCCGCTGCACCGCACAAAGCGCAAAAGCCAAGGATTGTCGTGGGCATCACCGGCGCCTCCGGAGTGGCCTACGGGATACGCCTGCTGGAGGCGTTGAAAGAGGTGGGGGCCGAATCGCATCTGGCGATCACCAAACCCGGCGAGATGACGATCGGCTACGAAACCCGATTCGCCACGAAAGACGTCGCCGCCAAAGCGGATTATGTCTATGGGATTGGGGACATCGCGGCGCCAATCGCGTCTGGCAGCTTCAAGACGGATGGGATGATCGTGGCGCCCTGTTCGGTGCGCACCTGGTCGGAGATCGCCACCGGCGTCACCACCAACCTCCTCACCCGCGCCGCGGACGTCACCCTGAAGGAGCGGCGGCCGCTCATCCTGGTTGTGCGGGAAGCGCCGCTGCATCTCGGTCATCTTCGAGCGCTCACGCAGCTGGCCGAAATGGGCGCCATCATCCTGCCCCCCGTACCCGCCTTCTACACCGAGCCGCAGACGATTTCCGACCATGTGGACCAGATGGTCGGCCGCATGCTCGATCTTCTGGGCTATACTTGGCCCATGAAGCGCTGGGGCGAGGATCTCGCCAAGGGCCGCCGGCGCGGCAAGGGCGAGGCATGACAGAAGCCGAGGAAGAGCCGCTGCGCGCGCGGCTGGCTCAACTGATGCAGAAACATCGCGACCTCGACGCCGCGATCACGGCGATGGGCGAGCAAGGCGTCAACGATCAGCTGCAGATCACGCGGCTGAAGAAGCGCAAGCTTCAGCTCAGAGATCAGATCACCCGCATCGAAGACGCGCTCCTGCCGGACATTATTGCTTAGTTGCCGGCTTTTTGCGAAGGCGGCGTCAATTCAGCGCGATTGCGATGAAGCGCTCGCTTCGCAATCCTACTCGTCAGGGGAATCACGCAGGATTCGCTCGTAATCGCGGCCACCGTAAAAGGTTCTCAAGATGACCACCTCTGACCGCTTGACCTGAAAAGCGATCGCCGCGCGGCGTTCGAATCCAACGATCCGCAGACCCGGTACGACGTCGTCGCGAGGCGTTCCACGCAAGGGTGCGCTCTGGAGCGACATACAGGCGCTTTCGATTCTGGCGATGTAGTCGCCTGCGACTTTTCGCCCTGACTGCCCGGCTATATAGTCGTACATCCCCAGCAAATCTTCTTCCGCCATCGGCCGGAATAAGACCTTGTACGTCCTCACGCCTTTTCGCGCCGCCGCCGCGCATGCCTTCGGCGCAGCCCGGAGAAGACCTGCTCCGCAGGGATGCTGGGCCGCGGATCGTTGAGGGAGCCATTTATCGCTTCTCGCAGAGCGCCTCGGATGGCGTCGTCTTCCCGGTCCAGAGCGCGCACGGCTGCGCGCAGCACCTCGCTCGCCGAGGCATACTTCCCCGAGCGCACACGAGCATCCACATGCTTCTTGAGATCGCCCAACGTGACGGTCAACGGCAAACTCGTTCGGGCCATCGCAATATCCCTTTGAATGACATTGTCATACTATTGGGCGTGCGGCCAGTCGTGCAAGGTAGAGGCGCCTATTTGCGTCGCTGCTCTCCACCGGGCACTGCGTCGATGATCAGCCTCAGCTCACGCCGGCGGCGCGCTTGCACGCATCGGTGAGCTCGCCGATTTCATATTTCGCGCATTCCGCGATCAGCGCCTTGGCTTCGGCTTCGCGCCCATTGCCGCGCAGCACCTCGATGCGCTTGGGCAGCACCACCGGCGAATTGTCGAACCGCCTTGCCGCCTCGTCCATCAGAGCTTGCGCCTTCGCGTATTTGTTGTGAGCGATGTAGATGTCGGATAGCCGGGAATACACCTCCCATGAGGGCTCCGGCCCGTGCACCGCGCGGATGAGGGCGATCTGTGAAAGCGCGGGCCGTTTTTCCAGCTGGTAGTATTCCGCGGCGACAAACTCCGTGTACGCATGATCGGCGGTGGGGGAAGCGGTCGAGGCGGCAATGTAGGCGCGCGTGCCGCCGGCCGTCCCTTGCGAGGCGTCCGCCACATAGGCTGCCGCGTTCTCCGCCGAGGTGTAATGCGCGAGAAGCGGCGTCAGGCCCGCTTTGAGGGGCGAGGCGCTCTCCGGACTCCAGGGCAAGGCCGTGACATTGGCAATAGGCGCGGCCCGGTACTCGCGGTAGGCGTAGGTGCTCAACAATTCTTCCCGCTGCTTGGCAGGGTGATGCGAGGTGGCGTCTTCCGCCATGCTGTCCACCGCCGCGCCAAAGCCCGCCACCGCAAGATTTGCCCAGGCCAGGGCGTTGGTGCCGCCGCTCAAGGCGACCCCCAGAACCTGCATCCCGATATTCACGCCATTGGCGGTATTTGAAGACTTCTTCGCGGCAGCTTTGGCTTGCTCCGCGGCAACAGCGGCTTCCGCTTCCTGCTGCGCCAGCTTGTCCATGACAGCGAGCGCCGCTTCGGGATTGTACCCGGCCTTCACCATCAGGTCGAACCCGAGCGCATCGGCGGCATCTTCCTGGCCGCGCTCCATCTGCGGCATGAGGACATTGTCGCTCAGCTTCCGCAGATGCACCGCAAGGTTGAGCGCGCCGCCGACATAGGGAATGGCGAAGCCTGCGGCCGTCAGCGCTTGCGAGCGGGCAACGGCATCCGAAGCGGTGCCACTGACGACCGCGTAGTACTGCGACTTCTTCGTCCAGTTCTTCGCTTCGTGGCGGTAGATTGCATGCGCAACCTCATGACCGATCACGAAGGCAAGCTCGTCTTCATTCTCGATCCCCTCGAGCAATCCGACAGTGACGATGAGCGTACCGTCCGGCGTGCATTCGCCGGTGAACTCCGGCGCCGCCAGAACCCGTACATCCGGCTTGAACGAGGGCGGCAGCTTTACATTCGCCAGCAGCCGCAGCAGCACGCCCTTAACGTAAGCGTGCAGCTCAGGCGACGGGACATAACCTTGCCCGCGCGCTCGAAGGATGCCGAGCGCCAGCGGGCGTCCGCGCAGGGCCTGGGTGTAATCGGCAGCCGGCACGAGTTGCTGCAGGGCCGTGCCTTGGGCGGGATAACCATCCCCCTGCCCTGCATGAGCGGCCGTCGCAAGCAGCATAACGGATGCTAAGCTCGACAGCACAAACCCACGCCACGCCCACACGCCGACCTCCCCTTTGGCCGCAACGCCACGGAACGAGCGTACTCGAAACCGGCCCTCGAATCACCCCTGGCCCGCCGCCTTTTTGCAGGCGTCGGTCAGCTCGTCGATATCGTACTTGCGGCACTGCGGCACCAGCGCGTCGGCCTCGGGCTGCCGCCCAGCCCCGCGCAGAACCGCGATGCGCTTCGGCAAGAGCACGGGCGAGTTTTCAAACCGGGACACGGCATGGTCCATCAGCTCCTGCGCCTTTCCGTATTCACCGCGCTGCATGTAGAGATCCGCGAGCCTTGAATAGACCTCCCACGAAGGCTCGGGGCCGCCGGCCGCCCTTACCAGCGCCAGCTCCGACTGCACGTCCTGGCGTGCCAGCGTGTAATATTCTGCGGCGACGAATTCCGTGTACGCGTGATCGGCAGTCGGGTTTGAGGTGGATGACGCCACATAGACCTTGACGGCTCCGGGATTTCCCTGGGTGTGGTCGGCGACATAGGCGGCCGCGTTCTCCGCCAAGGCATAATGAGAGAGAAGCAGCGTCAGCTGTGGCTTCAGCGGCGATTTGCTGGCTACGCTCCAAGGGAGAGGCGTCGGGTTCACCATCGCTGCGTTGCGATACTCACGGAAGGCGTAGGCACTCAACAGATCCTGACGCTCTTTTGCAGGATGGTGCGCCGTCGCGTCTTCCGCCATGTTGTCGACAGCCGTGTCGAACGCGAAGATCGCGATATCCGCCATTTGGCCGGTGCTGGGCGCACTACCGCTCAAGATGCTGCCGAGCGCACCCATGCCCAGCGTAAGGCCCTCCGTCAGCTTGCTGCCGCCGCTCTCCGAATCCTTCTGCGCGGCAGCGCGGGCCTGCGCGGCCGCAGTAGCGGCTTCGGCCTCTTGTTCCGCAAGCTTGTCCATCACCGACAGGGCGGCTTCCGGATCGTATCCTGCCTTCACTATCAGGTCGTAGCCAAGCGCGTCCGCCACATCTTCCTGCTCACGCTCCATCTGCGGCATCAGCACATTGCTGCTGAGCTTGGCGAGGTGCTTGGCGACATCCAGCCCGCGCAGAACATTGGCGCCGGCCGAGCCGCCGATCGCGGCAGCCGCCGATTGCGCGATGGCATCTTCGGCACCGCCACTCACCACTGCATAATATTGCGCCTTCTTGAACCAGTTTTTCGCCTGGTGTTTGTAGATGGCGTGCGCCACTTCGTGTCCGAGCACGAACGCCAGCTCATCTTCGTTCTCGATCTGCTCAAGGAGCCCAACGGTAATGATCAGGGTGCCGTCCGGCGTGCATTCACCCGTGAATTCCGGCGCTGCCAATACGCGCACTTGCGGGTGAAACGATGGCGGCATTTTCACATCTGCCAGCAGGCGCACCATCACGCTCTGCACATAGGTCTGCAGTTCGCGCGACGGCACGAAGCCCTGCGCGCGGGCCCGCATGATCCCGAGCGCCAGCGGGCGGCCTGATAGCACGTCGTTGTAGTCGGTCGCGGCCGAAAGCTGTGACAGCGCCGTGCCGCGGTTCGGGTAACCGGCACCGATATCTGCATTTGCCGCAGGAGCGGCGGCGAAAAGTGCTGCCGCAACTGCCAAACCACTCGCGCGCATCAGTGGGCTCCCCCGGCCTTCGGGCAACCCTCGCCGAGGCCCCGCGTAGATCCGACCTTCTGTTCGTTGCTACCCATCGCGAGATTGCGGCAGACGGCGGGAAGCTTTCCGGAGAACCGGTAGCGCACCATGTATGGCGGCACCCAGTATTTGGTTCCGTTCACTGCGACCTGCAGCATGAAGTTGGGCGCGCGGCCGGTGATCGGGGCGCAGGAGGGGAATTTCGACTGCTCCAACGTCATGATTTTCTTCCCCGACGGCGTATCGAAGAGATCGACTTCCGGCGTGCGGGCCTGAAGCACGACGTCGCCTGTGGAGGAACTGCAAGCCTCATCCGCCCACGCGATCTCCGACACCCCCATCCATGCCAGAACCACGCCGATGCACATCCCAAACTTCATGTAGCTCTTTCCTCTGCTGTATCCAGACCAGGAACCCGCGCCGCCTCCGGCAGCGGCATGCCGCCAATGACGTGATGCAGATAGCCCCAGATAGAATCCGGAACACCGACGAGCAGCATCGCGGCGAGTTCCACCGACACGAACACGACCTCCACCCAATTGGCCACGGATAGTCCGGCGGAACTGGTGAGCAACAGCCCTACACCGAGCGCAAGGCCAAAGGCGAGGTAATGCCATATCTTCTCCACCACCTTCTCCAGAACATATTCGGCGACGGAGCTGTCCCTGCCACCGGACGGAGAGGCGGTAACTCGCTTGCGGCAAACCTTGCGCCAATGAAAGAGCGACAGGATCAGGATGACGGGAATCGTCGCGATCAGCTGAACGAGGTTGCCATCCACTGGTTTGCCATTCAGCGTTACGGTGTTTTGGAAGGGTCTGCCATGGAAGGTGATGAGGTTGTCCATCGCCATGGCGTGCACGAAGACACCGGGCAGAAGATTGTTCACCGGCGTGTAGGTGCGATCCTGCGCCGCTTGTAGCGCGCCGCCGTAGAAGACCACGCGGTCTCTTGCCATTTTCGCCACATCCTTGTCGTCCGGCGTCAGCAGCAGCGCATCGACTGGAAACTCAGCGGTGTAAGGACACGGACTTTTCACCGCGTCTGTATCGAAAAACGCCAAGTACCAACGGCGCAAAAGGCCCATCTTTTCAAAGCAGGAGTGCTGGGCGCCATCGGCACCCGTGCGCGTGATCCAATGGTTTTCCGGCGCGGTGCGTGTGCCCCACACCATTTCCATCTTGTCATCGACGCGCACGAGCGGGTGCTCTTTGCCGTACAGATCGCGGTAGACCCGGAACGCCAGCGACGGACAGGTGCCATCCCCATCCGGCTTCTGATTGAAGCAGCGCCCGGTCGCATAATACTGGCGCGCCACCCCCGCATTGATCGGGATTGCGGGATCCAGCACCGGCACGCCCGTCTTGGCGACCTCCGGCCGGAGCGGATTTTCCCCATACGGCAGATCGATGCCGCCTTCGAAATAGATCGGCACGCCCGCCTTTTTGTATCGGCCAATCTCGTCCGTGAGGTCTTTCAGCGTCTCGTCGGGCCGGGAATCCACGAACAGGAAGTCGAGCACCACAGCCTTCGGCTTATATTGCAGCAGGGCATCCAGCACGCGGGCATGGTCACCGTACTTCCACGGCCAGGGTGCATGGAGCGTGTGCAGCGTGCCTTCATCGACGATCGCGACAGAGACACTGTCCCGCCCCTCTTTGCCGTAGAAATAGGGGCCGGTGATCAGGAGATCGGAGACGTCCTGAGAATAACGCTGCACCAGGTCGCTGAATCCGAAGGGATTCATCCATATCTGGAAGGCGGCGAAACCGGCCAGCACAACTGCAATGAACCAATACGGCACGCACAGCTTAAGCGACTCCACCTGATCGCGGTCTGGCCGTCGAGCCCGCGCAAGCAAGCCATGCACGCGTCCGGTTCTTGAGTGAGGCCCCACCATCAACTCGATCGCTCTCAGGCGGCAAATGGTACGCCTATGCCCGCCCGCCTGCCCGGCGCAATTTATCCGATAGCGTCTATCGGACCAAGCATGATTGTCAGCGGCTGAATTTTTCGGACAGGATGATGGAGGAGACGGTCCGAGCCACTCCGTGAGCGCGGCCGATGCGATCGAGCGCGGCGTCCATCTTGGCCGGCGTTGCGGCTTCGACGCTCGCCACCATGTCGTGCGCCCCGGACACGGCGCATAGCGTGCGAACCTCCAGCATGCGCTTGAGTTCCGCGGCCACGCGGTCTGCCTGTTTGGGATCGGCGGTGATCATGACAATGGCGCGCAGGCCACGCGCCTCCGCGTCTTCCGCAAGGCGCACTGTATACCCCTTGATCAGGCCGTCGCGCTCAAGCCGCGCCATCCGCTCTTGCACCGTGGAGCGCGCGAGCCCCAGCTTCCGGGCAAGCGACGCGGTCGGTTCGCGCGCATTCACCTTCAGGAGAGCGATGAGCCTGGCGTCGGTATCCCGCATGGCATACATTCCGGCATAGCGCCGGTAGGTCCGGCGATTCGCCGAAGCATACCGCAAGTTCCGGCGCTTTGCCCCCTCCCGCCCGATTTGCGGCCGCTGCACAATTCGGGCTCTCGCATATCGGAGTTCTGGGGATGAAGAACGTTTTACTTGTCGGCGGCGGCAAAATCGGCATTGCGATCACCGAATTCCTTTCCACGAGTGGCGATTACCGCGTCACCGTGCTGGACCGCGACCCAGCCATGCTTTCCCGCATGCCCAAGCACAGCACCGTGGAATTGCGCGAGCGGGAGATCGCCGACGCGCGGGAATTCGCTCGTGAAGTGGAGGGGCACGACATCGTCCTCTCCGCGACGCCTTTCCATATGACGCCGGTGATTGCGGAGGGCGCGAAGCTCGCAAACGCGCACTATCTGGACCTGACGGAAGACGTCGAATCCACCCGCACCGTGAAGCGGCTGGCCAAAGGCGCCGACACGGCTTTCGTGCCTCAGTGTGGTTTGGCGCCGGGGTTCATCTCGATTGTTGCCTACGATTTGGCGCGGAAGTTCGACAAGCTGCGGGACGTGCAGATGCGGGTGGGCGCGCTGCCGGTGTTTCCCACCAACGCGCTGAAATACAACCTTACCTGGTCCACCGACGGGCTGATCAACGAATACTGCAATCCGTGCGAATCCATCCGCGACGGACGCCGCGCGGAAGTGCCGGCGCTCGAGGAAATTGAGCACTTCTCGCTCGATGGCACCGAGTACGAGGCCTTCAACACCTCGGGCGGCCTCGGCACCTTGTGCGACACGCTGGAAGGCAATGTCGAGAACCTGAACTACAAGACGGTGCGCTATCCCGGCCACCGCGACATCATCAAGATGCTGGTGCGTGACCTGCGCCTCGGCGTGCGCCGCGACATCATGAAGGATGTGCTGGAGACGGCGATTCCCATCACCTACCAGGACGTGGTGCTGATCTTTGTAACGGTGTCGGGCTGGATCAACGGCCACCTGACGCAGGAAAGCTACGCGAAGAAGATTTATTCCCAGACGGTCGGCGAGCACGTCATGAGCGCCATTCAGATTACGACGGCATGCGGGATCTGCGCGATGACGGACCTGCTGGTGGAAGGCAAGCTGCCGCAAGCTGGTTTCGTCCGGCAGGAAGAGGCGAAGCTCTCCGATTTCTTCGCCAACCGCTTCGGCCGCTATTACGGCAAGGGGAACTGAGGGTAACAGGGAACTTCAACGCCTGCGCGGGCGCGAGTCATCTCAAACGCCGCGATCCGCGCGAAACTTGCGGCGCACGGCACTCAGGAACGCAAGGGCGCTCTTCTCCGTTCTCTCCCGCACACACAACGGAGAGATCATGGCCGAAGAACACGCCGCGCGCGCCTGGAAGCTGATGGAGAAAATCGGCACCTGCATGCTGGTCACCTGGGATGGCGGTCGCAACCGCGCGCGCCCCATGTCTGTCACGGCCAGCCAGGACGAGCATGCCATTTACATGCTGGCCGACCAGAAGCAGGAGAAA
>JAFAVP010000152.1 GCA_019242395.1 Alphaproteobacteria bacterium
GCCTCTTTTTGGTGGCTGACCGGTAAACCCCTAGGAAATCAGAGCTTGTTCTATCCTCCTATTGGGAAACAGGGCGTAAAAGGCCCGGCTGCTTTCGCTCATTGAGTAGCCGTGGTTCGCCGCACATTCACATCAGTCATCCAAAATCTTAGATTTTTGACGGATTCGGACTATGTTCGGAGCAAACGCTGGAGCGAGTGGCCGCTCAGGACGAGTTTTGAGCGACCAGTCCAGAGCCCAAATGGAAGCCATGAATGCCGGGCGGAGCGCGACGCAATGCCAAATTTGGACACTTCCCCTGAGAAGGGGTCCAGTACTTCGGATATTTCGGCCGGACTGCGTTTAACGGCGATTGTTTTGCGGACAGCTTTCATTTGTCTGGTGATAATGGTGACACTCTGCGTGAGCCTGCCGCAGAACGAGACAGTCTGGACAGCCTACGACACACCTGGCGACCTGGTTCGCTTTTGTCTCGGGATCGGTGTTTGCCTTTGGCTTAGTTTTCAGTTGTTTCGTGGTCCTGACGATGCGCACGGGTACTATACCTGGGTTTATCTCGGCCTAGCTGGAGTGCCTTTCGCGCTAATCTGCCTCTATACAGCATGGTAGGCTTCCGACCACGCAGCAGCCTGCTCGGACACAGCCAAGCTACGGCAAATCGGCGATAATGCTTTGGGGCGCTGCGTGATTCGTCGTTGGCTGTAGTCCCACTCCCCTAAAAGCGTGCGTGATTCGTCGGTGGCGATCGTCCCGATTCCTTATGGCGCATGTACCGATCCGGTGCTGTTCGGCAGCTGCCACCGCGCTTGCGGCCGCGACTCTGTTGTCGGCCTGCGCGGTGGGGCCTGATTTTTTGCGCCCGGCGGCGCCCGAGATCACACGCTACACTCGCGAGCCGCTGGCGTCGCGGACGCTGTCGGCCGACGGGCCGTCCGGGGAAACCCAGCGCTTCGCCGGCAGCCGCGACATTCCCGCTCAATGGTGGACGCTGTTCCGCTCGCCGGCGCTCAATGCGCTGGTGGCACGGTCGATCGCCAACAATCCGAGCCTGCAATCGGCGCTGGCGAGCCTGCGTGCGGCGCGCCAAGCCGCGTACGCGCAGGAGGGCAAGTTCTTTCCGCTCATCCAGGGCGACTTCAATCCCACTAGGCAGCGGACCTCGGCGGCGATTGCGCCGGTGCCATCCTCCGGCGCCACCGATTTCAATCTGCACACTGCGCAAGTGCTGGTGTCTTACACGTTCGACGTCTGGGGTCTGAACCGCCGCACCGTCGAATCGCTCGAAGCGCTCGCCGACGTGCAGCGCTTCCAGGTCGAGGCTGCGTATCTGACGCTGACCTCCAACGTCGTGGCAGCCGCCATCACCGAGGCCGCCCTGCGCGGCCAAATCGAGGCCACCAACGAACTGATCGCCGCCAATGGCAAAATGCTGGAAACGCTGCAGCAGCGTCTCAATGCCGGCTATTCCAACCGCAGCGACGTCGCCGCCCAGGAGGCCGCTTTGGCCCAGGCCAGGGCCACCCTGCCGCCGCTGCGCAAGGCGCTGGCGCAACAGCGCGACCTGATCGCGGCGTTGGCCGGCGGCTATCCGAGCGACGGCCCACGCGAGACCTTCATACTCGCCAATCTGCATTTGCCGGTGGATCTGCCCGTGAGTGTGCCGTCGCGCCTGATCGAGCAGCGGCCCGACATCCGTGCCGCCGAGGAGCAATTGCACTCCGCCAGCGCCCAGATCGGCGTCGCCACCGCCAACCTGTTGCCATCGTTCAGCATCAGCGCCAATGCCGGCTACATGAATACGGCGCTGGCGCATCTCCTAGCGCCCGAGAACGCGTTCTGGAATCTGGGCGGCAACATCACGCAGACGATATTCGACGGCGGCTCGCTACTGCACCAATTGCAGGAGGCCAAGGACAATTATCAGGCTGCCGCGTGGACCTATCGCGGCACTGTCGTCGGAGCGGTGCAGAACGTCGCCGACAGCTTGCGCGCGCTGCAGAACGACGCCGACGCGCTGCGCGCTGCGCTCGAATTCGAACGCGCCGCCAAAACCAGCTTCGATCTCGCCAACCAGCAGATCCAGACCGGCAACGCCAATGTGCTGCTCCTTCTGACGACGCAGCAGACCTTCCTGCAGGCCAACATCCAGGTGGTGCAGGCGCGCGCCGCGCGGCTCTCCGACACCGTGGCGCTGTTTGCGGCACTCGGCGGCGGCTGGTGGAACCGCGGCGGGCCGCCCATGGCAAAGCTTCTCAACGTCGGCACCGGGAAAACCGCTCCCCTTCCCGTCAAGCCGGACGGCTGCTGCAGCATCCCCGGGCTAAGCTCGGATTTCGGCGTGTATTAAAGCCGCACCGCGCGCCGTTGCTTGCGGCGAAAGCGGCAATGGTATGCTTGCCAGTGCAGGCGCTTTGTAACGAGGCAGTCATGAGCAGCGCGAACTTCGATCCGAGCGCGATCCTCAACCGGGCCCTGGAAGTGGCGGCGCAGAATCTGCGCGTCGAAAAGCTCTTGATCCAGCTCGGCCTCGATCCCGCCCACGTCACCTATGACGTGGTGTTCAACCGGCTCGTCGAAGTCTTCCTGACCAATATCAATTTCGCCAACCTGATGGCGCTGATGGGCGCCATATTCTTCGTCACCACTTTGATGGTCCGCACCATCGTGCCGCTGCGCATCATCAGCATCATCAGCAACGTGTTTTTTATCATTTACGGCGCGCTGGCCGGCGTCATCCCGACGTTCCTGCTCTACCTGTTGTCACTGCCGATCAACCTGCTCCGTCTCCATCAGATGCTCAACCTGGTCAAGAAGGCGCGCGTGTCGGCGCAAGGCGATCTGTCGATGGACTGGCTGCGCCCGTTCATGACGCCGCGGAAATATCGCAACGGCGACGTCCTGTTCCACAAAGGCGATCCCGCCAAGGAAATGTTTCTAACGGTGACCGGTAAATTCCTGGTCGTGGAGATCGGCGTCGAGCTGCCGCCCGGCCGCATGATGGGAGAGCTCGGGTTTGTGACGCCGGAGAATCGTCGCACGCAGACCGTCAAGTGCATCGAGGACGGCAACGTATTGACGATCACCTATGAAAAGCTCTTGGAGCTCTATTTTAAGAACCAGCAATTCGGCTACTATTTCCTACGCCTGACCAGCGAGCGGCTGATGCAGAACATCGCGCGGCTCGAAGCCATCATCGCCGCCAACAAGGCCGCCGCCGAGAACGCGCCGGCGAGCTAGGCATTGCAAAGCAGCGGCGCGGCAGGACTCA
>JAFAVP010000055.1 GCA_019242395.1 Alphaproteobacteria bacterium
GAGAGCTTCAAGCATGAGGATGTTCATACGGGCGACCTTTTGATGGTCGCACATGGAACCTACTTGGTTGGCACCATGGCGATTGTCACGAAGTCCGACGTACCTATGCTTTTGCAGGACCACGTCTTCCGGCTGCGAGTCAACTCGTCCACCGCAGTTGACTCGATGGTTCTATTGGCTGCCTTGTCTACCGCGTTTGTCCAACGACAGGTTCGTTCCCGTCAATTCTCTGCGGAGATCATTGACAAGCTCGGCGATCGGCATCTTGGCATTCGCGTTCCAGTTCCTCCAGATCCAACAAAGCGATCAGAGTTGAGCGATCGCGTGGCTGCGGTCTTGCAAGAACAGAGTGCCACTTTGGCCCAAATCCAAGATGTGACAGGGTCGCTGCTTCGGATGACGCGTGAGCGAGCTCCTGGTCATCTGGGATTCACGGTTACTCGCGATGCAATCAGGAATCGAATCCTTCTGCCTCGCTACTATGATCCAACGGTGAATAGTGAGATCGCTGCGGAGGAGGAGAGGTCCAACGCGCCTTGGATCACGGGTTGGTGGTTTGGTCGATGCCGGCCTCCTAGAGATCACTACCGGTGTTGAGGTCGGTAAGATGGCCTATGGGACCGGCGCTGTCCCTTTTATTCGCACCTCTGACCTAATTGCGTGGGAGGTAAGTCGCGCCACGAAGCACGGGATAAGTGACGATGTATTTCAAGCCTATCCTGATGCAGCTCTTCAGCCGTATGACATCCTAGTGGTGCGTGACGGAACCTATCTGGTTGGGTCGTCTGCGCTGGTGATGCCGGATGATGTTCCGGCCTTGTGCAGCGGTGGAATCTACCGATTGCGGTCGGTGGATCACGAGCGGCTTGATCCGCACGCGCTGCTAGCGTACCTCAACGTACCTCTGGTTAGGCGTCAAATGCGGGCCAAGCAGTTCACTCGGGATGTCATCGATACGCTTGGCACTCGACTATTAGAAGTGAAGATTCCTCGTCCGAATGGCAAATGTGGCGCAGAGGTTGGGAGAAGGGTTCAGGCAATAATGGTCCGTAAGGCGGCTGTCAAGCGAGAGATCGGTGCCATTATTGATCTTCTCGAACCTCCGAGTCCTCCCGTAGCAGTGGGCCGTCCCGGCTGGTCGATGCGGTAGGAGCATGGAGCGCCATCTGATCCCCCGCGGAGCATCTACAGCTTGTCGCCACGATCGCAGAGACTGTTCCACGATGGCATCGTCGAGCTGCTGTTCAGTCTCGACGATGCGTGGCCAGTCGTTCTTGCCCAGCACTACGGATCTAGTGCTTGCTCGCGTTCGATGAGCGCGCCTTCCGCAACGTTGTACCCCTCCTGTACCCTTCCAAAGTGACATGTTTGCGGCGCTGCTGCTCGCTGATCAGTGAGTAGCGCGTGGAACCGCGTGGTAGGTCCGGATGATCGATCGCTTCGCCGGCCGTCTGAGCCGGATGATGCGTGTGCGGCATCATGCTGTGGTGCGGGGCACGGCCATCGTGGCGCCCGCGGACCTGCTCGAGCGCTTGCGGCGAATGGCGGCTGTACGGGGATCTCGATGGCTGACCTCCAAGGCGAGGCTCTTGAGGAGTGAGATCGGTGCCGACTGCCCGCGTCGGTGCAGCCTGGGGCTCGGTGCCTCGGAACACTACGACACTGCCCAGCGCGCAGGCGAGGAGCGGCCGACCCCGCGCACGTGGCGCTGATCCTCGACCCCGGTCGCTGGACGCCGCGCTCGATCGAGTGGCACTTCGAGACGCTGCGGCGGTGGGGTCTGCGCGCGCTACTGTTCGTGCGCCGTGGCTGCGGTGATCCGCCAACCTTGAATGCGGCATACCTATGTTCAAGGCTTTGTGTCAACCTTGAATAAGTTAGAGGGACGACATTCAAGATTGGCGCATGCGCTCAGTCGGATGTGGGGTGAGATTCTGGACGCTGGGATCAGCCGTCGAGCGCGCCGACCCTGCCAGTACGGGGCGTATCTGCCAGATCGCCTGGCCGGGCTGCCCATTGTTCTCCCGGCGGATGTCGCCGCCGATGTCGGCGACGCCGAGCGGGCCGTCGCCGCGTTGAACGCGCGTGGGCCGCAGGTGGCCAACCTCGAGGCGCTCGCCCGTCTGCTGCTGCGCGCCGAGTCTGTGGCGTCTTCGCGCATCGAGGGCTTGGAGGTTGGCGTCGGCCGCCTCGCTCGCGCAGAAGCCGCCAGGCGGGAGGGTCAGCCTGTAAACGACGTCACCGCTGAAGCCGTGCTCGGCAACATCGAGGTCATGGAGCTAGCCGTCACTGAGTATGCTGCCAAGCGCCCGCTAGAGGTCGACGATGTGCTCGCCATCCATCGGGCGCTCATGCGGCATACGAGCGCGCCTGAATCTGGTGGCCAGCTCCGCCGTGTCCAGAACTGGATCGGCGGGAACAACTACAACCCATGTGGCGCGGACTTCGTCCCGCCACCCCC
>JAFAVP010000144.1 GCA_019242395.1 Alphaproteobacteria bacterium
TCCGTGTACGGATGAAAGTTCGAGACCCGCCTGCGCCGCCAATCGCTTCGCCAATGGCGAAGCAAAGATGCGCCCGTTGGATTTTTGGGATACTTCACCACCCTCCCCGTGAGGGTTGAGGCCGAGATTAGCGGCCGAACTCGAAGCGCGAAGCGCTTCGGGGAGGTGTGCAGCAGCGCTTTGCGCAGCCCCCCCACCAAGAACAGCGTGCGATCTTGGTGCCCCTTCAAGGGGGGAGCGGGATGAAGCTTCCGTTGCCTGCGATTTTCCAGCTGGCTTTTGCGCTTCCTTACTGACCGCCTGCTTGATGGATTCCATCGCAGAGGAAATATCGACCGCAGCGGTAGGCCCGGGCGCAGAAGCAGCACTCGCGTTTTCGTTTTCGCCCAGCAGCACGGCAATCGGCTGGTTGACCTTCACGCCCTCACTGCCTTCGGGCACGAGAATTTTTCCGATGCGGCCTTCATCCACCGCTTCGAATTCCATCGTCGCTTTATCGGTTTCGATTTCGGCGAGGATATCGCCGGAGCGGACATCGTCGCCTTCCTTCACCAGCCACTTGGCGAGCTTGCCCTCCTCCATGGTGGGCGACAGCGCCGGCATGAGGATATTCGTCGCCATCAGTTGGGATCCAGCTGCGCCAGTTCGCCGGCGTGCAGCTCCCACTGCTGGCCATCGAATTCCGTGGTGACGATGGATTTGAACTCGGTGGCGTCCAGGCAGCGGAAGTTCACGCTATAGCCGTCCGGATGGGAACGGGGAACATAGAACGACTTGATGCCGCACACCTTGCAGAACATGTGTTTCGCCGCGCCGGTATTGAAGGTGTAGGTTGTGAGCACATCTTCGCCGCGCAGCAGCTTGAAGCGCGACTTCGGCACGATGAGATGCAAATAGCCGGTCTTCGTGCATATCGAGCAGTTGCAGTCGACGAGTTCCACCTCGTCTGGCGCTTCGACCTCGAAGGCAACCGCGCCGCAGTGACATCCGCCGCGATGGCGATGCATCTCCGGTTGCTTCGGCATGGCCTTTCCTTCTTTCCGCGCCATCTCAGCTCCGGTAACAAACCGCTTTCACGGCGGCGATGATGTCGTCCACGGAAGGCAGCGCAAGTTTCTCCAGATTGGCGGCATAGGGCATCGGTACATCCTTGCCGGTGACTTTGGTGGGCGGTGCATCGAGATAGTCGAATGCTTCGTCGATGACGCGCGCCGCCAGTTCCGATCCGATGGAGCAGATCGGCCAGCCCTGTTCGACGGTGACGAGACGGTTCGTCTTCTTCACCGATGCGATCACGGTTGCAGAATCGAGCGGACGCAAGGTACGCAGATCGATCAGTTCGGCTTCGATGCCCTCGACCGCGAGCTTGTCCGCCGCTTCGAGGATCTGGCCCACGCAAATCGAATGCGCGACGATGGTGACATCTTTGCCGTCGCGCAACACACGCGCCTTGCCGATCGGCACCACGAAACCGTCCAGCTTCGGCACCGGGAACGAGCGGCCGTAAACGATCTCGTTTTCCAGAAAGATCACCGGGTTCGGATCGCGGATTGCCGCCTTCAACAGGCCCTTGGCATCCGCGGCGAAATAGGGCGCGATGACCTTCAGTCCGGGAACCTGCGCGTACCAGCTGGAATAATCCTGGCTGTGCTGTGCAGCGACGCGTGCCGCCGGGCCATTGGGTCCGCGAAACACAATCGGGCAGCCCATCTGCCCACCGGACATGTAGCGCGTCTTTCCTGCGGAATTGATGATCTGGTCCATCGCCTGCATGGCAAAATTCCAGGTCATGAATTCGATGATCGGCCGCAGGCCGCCAAAGGCCGCGCCAACACCCAGCCCGGCGAAGCCATGCTCCGTGATCGGCGTGTCGATGACGCGGTCGGCGCCGAACTCGTCGAGCAATCCCTGGCTAACCTTGTAAGCGCCCTGATACTGCGCCACCTCTTCGCCCATCAGGAACACGCCGGGATCGCGGCGCATCTCTTCTGCCATCGCGTCGCGCAGCGCTTCCCGCACCGTCATGGTGACCATTTCCGTGCCGGCGGGAAATTCCGCTTCGGCCGCTTCCCTCTGATGGCCGGCTAAAACATGGCCGGCCGGATGCGCGCGCGTTTCCGATTGCTTGCTTTGCTGCTGTGAAGGTTGCGCCGGTTCAGCGCGCGCCGGACGCTTCTCCTGCAGCGATTCTTCAGACCGACCCGGCGCCGCATTCACGTCCGGCTGTGGCGGCCTTAACGGCGCGGTGCTTTCGCCGCCGATGACCATTTCTGCGATGGGCTGGTTGACCTTCACGCCCTCGGAGCCTTCCGGCACTAGAATCCTAGCAATGCGCCCTTCGTCTACTGCCTCGAACTCCATCGTCGCTTTGTCGGTTTCGATTTCGGCAAGGATGTCCCCGGAGCGAACCTCGTCCCCCTCCTTCACCAGCCACTTGGCGAGCTTGCCTTCCTCCATTGTGGGCGACAGCGCCGGCATGAGAATGGTGGTGGCCATCTACGCGTACACATCCGCGTAGAGTTCTTCCGATGGCGGCTCCGGGCTTTCCGTCGAAAATTCGGCGGCGGTGTTCACAATTCCGCGGATTTCCTTGTCCAGCGCTTTCATCTCGTCCTC
>JAFAVP010000164.1 GCA_019242395.1 Alphaproteobacteria bacterium
AGAAACATCATGGCTTGGACCAGCTGGAAAGCCTGCCGCCTAGCATGCACGTCGACACCTTGACGGCTTTCGATGAAGGCGCAGACGCGTTTCTGGATACAGCAGCGGTCATGGAAAGCCTTGATCTCGTGGTCACATCGGACACGGCTATTGCCCATCTGGCGGGTGCGTTGGGGCGGCCCACCTGGATCGCGCTCCGCATGGTTCCCGAGTGGCGGTGGTTGCTCAATCGCAGCGATAGCCCGTGGTATCCATCGGTGCGCCTCTTTCGGCAATCGCGGCCTGGCCAATGGGCTCCCGTGTTCCGCGAAATGGCCGTGGCACTGCGAGAGATCGTGCCTAGCGCCTGACCATCCTGGTCGACTCACCCGTTCTTTTGCACAAGCGTCGCGGTGACGGTTCCAAAACCCGTGGCTGCCCACAACTTTAGAGGCAAGAGATAACGCCCAATCGGCATAGCTGTGTCGGGAAAGTCGGCCACCCAGGCATAGGCCGGCGGCAGGGCACGCCCTTCCTTGAGAATCTTGGGTTTGAAGCCTGCGATCTGGTTGTAGTGAAGCTGGCACAGATGCGCGGAGCCGCTGTAGAGCCCTTCGAGCTTCACCGGCTCATCCCGAAGGTAAGTGAACTCGATATTGTAGCGCCGCCGTCCATCGAACACTGCCGCCACGGTACCGCACGGATTGGCAGGGCTGCTGCTCAAGCCGGCGAGCACAGCTGTCGCGGCGCCGAGCGGGTCGAGGCCCTCCTTTTTTTGCGCATCGCTCACCGGATATTTGTTCAAGGTGTACAGTGGGTCGGCGTACGTGATGGGCATGCCATCCCGGCCGTAAGTAAGCCGGACGCGCTGGTGCTTCGAGCCGCGGCGGTAATATGAGTCGTAAAGTGTGGGCGAAATTCCTTGCGCCGAAATGGTCCCCGTCGAAGTCGCATCGATGATCGACTGCCAGAAAGCGCTGACGATGCCGCTGGTTTCGAAGTGCGAGCTGGTCGCGTAGCCCCCCGGACTCAGGCGGACCTCGAAACTCGTCCGGCCAAACGGAATCGTCCAAAACGCGATAGAATATTGTAAGCTGAGCCGGCTGGAATGGGCCGCCGCCAATGACGGCGGCTTCTCCGCGCCGGCCTGAGCGGGCGTCAACAAAAGCAAAAGTGGGAGCAATATTTGCGGGGGGAGCCTAGACATGCCCGATTCCAATGCATTCGCCCAGCCCCGATGAGGTGCTTATATCTCCGTTGAAGAAGGTTCAACGATGGCAAGCGCGCGCCTGGAAAATAGTGTCAGTGCACAGGCGATCCGCAACGGCGATCGGCGTGCGCTGGCGCGCGCCATTACCCTTACCGAATCCACTTCCGCCAAGGCTCGGGCGGCATCGGAGGAATTGCTGACATCGTTGCTGCCTTACACGGGCAGCTCCATTCGGATCGGGATTTCCGGCGCACCCGGAGTGGGCAAATCCACTCTCATCGAAGCGTTGGGGGCGCATGTTACCGGGATGGGACGCAAACTTGCCGTGCTGGCGATCGACCCGTCCTCGCGCCGGTCCGGAGGCTCGATCCTGGGTGACAAGACCCGGATGGAGCAGCTGGCGCGCAATCCCAATGCATTCATCCGCCCTTCGCCGGCCGGTGTTGCCCTAGGGGGGGTCGCACGGCGCACCCGCGACGCCCTGCTCCTAGTCGAAGCAGCCGGCTTCGATGTTGTGGTTGTGGAGACGGTGGGAGTGGGGCAATCGGAAACCGCGGTCGCCAGTATGACGGATGTGTTCGTCCTATTGATCGGCCCAGGTGCCGGCGACGAATTGCAGGGCCTGAAACGGGGTGTAATGGAACTTGCGGATATCGTGCTCGTCACCAAGGCTGATGGGAACTTCCAACAAGCTGCTGCGCGCGCAGCTGCTGATTACGCGCACGCGCTTCACGTCATGCGGCCAAAGTATCCCAGCTTGGCTGCGCAAGTGCTTCAAGTTTCTGTACTTGAAGGAAGGGGGCTCAAAGAGGTCTGGAGCGCCGTGCACGAGTTCCATAGCGCACTCCGCAACTCCGGCGAATTGTCCAGCCTGCGTGCGCAGCAACTTGACATCTGGTTCGGACAGGAGCTGGAGCAAATTCTGTCCGAATACCTTTTCGAAGATCCGGAGATTGCGCAGGAAGCAGCACAGATGAGGGATCGCGTCCTGATGGGCGATCTGCTTCCCAGTGCCGCCGCTCGCAATTTGCTTCACAGCTTCCGTGTGCGCACGCCGCTGCACCGAGCGGCGCCACCTAAATGAGAATTCCCAACGCGGGCTGCAAGAAAGCATGGCAGGCGACATGGCCCAACTCCGTGGTCACGAAGCCATGCCGCCAATACAGCCAGCCCCAGAACATCCCCGGCACGACGAAGCGAACGGAATCATAGGTGAGCGAAAAGGACGCTGCGGGCTCCAGTGCAACGACGTTGATCGCGATGTTCAGGATCTGGGCTGTGAGAGCAATGGACAAAATGCCTGCCGTTGAAATCTCGGAAGCGCTCCGTCCGCTCAACTTTGAGACGGCGAGGGTAAGGGCCGAAAATACGAACATCCGGTAGATCACGTTCTCCTGGAAGGCCCGCAGGAAGTAGTAGGCCAGGCGGTCGCGCAGCGGATGCATCTGCACGGCATGCACGTATTCTGCCGGCACCGACGCCCGAAACAGCCAGCCGTCCACCAGGCAAACGTAAGCAGCGACGCCGAGTGCAGACCCAATGGCGATTAAAGGCCAGGTCTTGCTGGTACCCTGCATACTCAAGCCGGACAGGCTCGCGCATGTCGCGCCTGCAATCACCAGCATGGCGATCAGCAGTATCCTGCGTACCGGTACCCCGCCGCTGGCCAGATGAACTGCCAGATCGAATGGCCCGGCCGCTGCGACCAGCATCGCAAGGATAAGGAGAACCGGGAGGAGCACATCTGCCCTGCCCAGTCGCCAGGCAGAAGTGTGCACGGCCAGCATCAGGAACTCGTCTAGCAAAGCGGGATTAATGACACGTTCGCATCGATCGGGTGCTAGATGAGGGTACCGGCGTACAATTCATGAACCTTGACGCTCCTCCCCAGCCTCTTTATGAGAGCCGCTCTTTTGCGTTTTGGAAGGTTTTCGATGTCACGCCGCTGCGAACTGACCGGCAAGGGCCCGATGGTCGGCCACCATGTCAGCCATGCCAATAACAAGAAGAAGCGGGTGTTCCGGCCCAATCTTCAGACGGTTTCCCTCGCAAGCGAGGCGCTGGGCCAACCCGTCAAGCTGCGCATCAGCATGAACGCTCTGCGTTCGGTCGACCGTTCCGGCGGGCTTGACCCGTTCTTGCTGGAGGCAAAGGAGGAGAATCTCTCCGGCCGCGCTGTCAAACTGAAGCGTCAGATTGCAAAGAAGCAGTCGTCCGCGAAGGCGGCCTAGGCGGCGACCTCGAACATCAGCAGGACGGTGCGCTGGAGCATCAAATTATAATTGTCGTCCGAGATCATGTAGAGCAGCGTCTTGCCGCCTGGCTCGCGCCGCAGCGCTAGCCCTTCCATGTTGTCGATGTTCTCGTGCATGGTGAATTTGGCGATTTCTATCCCGTCGAGCCGGGCACCGGGCTTAATTGCTGAAGCTTCTACCCGCCGCACCGCCACCACCACGCCCCGCAGCGGCCCGAAATAGTGGCGCTCCAGCAGGTATAGCCAACGTCCGTCCGGGCTCATGGCGCAATCGGAGATCTCATAGGGATCGTGGTGCTTGATGCTTAATTCCTGAAAGGTTGCGCGCGATTTCACGCCCGGAATGGGAATAAGCCACGCCGGGTGATCGTTACCTCGTATCTGCGGCGTCTCAGCGACAGTGAGCAACAGGTCGAGGGAGAATTTCGTCAGCCCCTCGAGCCCGGAATTGAAATCGAGCGTCTTGATATCGTCGGGCGCCGGAATTGCTGTCGGCGGTACCTCAAGGGATGCGCCGAGATCGTATCTCCAGATGCGCGCATCCCGCTCGAAACTGACAGCGACCGGACCGTCCGGGCCCTTTTCCGACAAAGCTGCAAGTCCCTCGGCGTCGGCCTCGAGTTTCGCGCCCAACTTGGCACCATCCATGCTTTCCATGTCTGCCAGTTGCGCATTGCCGATGCCGGCGAGGTTGGCCCGCCTGTCGTAGATCAGCCTGGCGCGGAGCCAGTGGCCTTCATCCGACTGCGACAGCATGTGCGTGCCGTCGGCGCTCACCAACAGACCGGACCAACCGCCAAAGCGTCCATCCGGCGACGTGATCTCCAAGCCCCCTCGGTAGATCAGGCTGCCAATTTGCGCTTCTTTCAAGTCGGCCGAGGAAAGCGGCAAGGCTTTGTACTTGAGGACGATCGAATTGCCAGCGCTCAATGCCGTTCCGATCGGCCAAATCGCCGCTTGCACGGCGATGCCGAGGGCAAGCAACACCGCTGACGCAAGCGCTAACGGAAAGAAGGTTCTCATGCGGCAATGCGCATGCGGCTGCGGGCGCGGGCGCGGTGTAGGCCGGGGTGAGCGGCGCGGGCCCCTTGTTCCGCAAAGAGGGAAATCAGCTGCTCGGTCATCGCGCCGCCGAGTTGTTCGGCATCGACGATGGTTACAGCGCGGCGATAATAGCGGGTCACATCGTGCCCTATCCCGATGGCAACCAGTTCAACTGGCGATTTCTCCTCGATCTCGGCAATCACCCGCCGCAGGTGCTGTTCAAGATAGTTACCGGAATTCACCGACAGGGTGGAATCGTCCACCGGTGCCCCGTCCGAGATGACCATCAGAATCTGGCGCTGCTCCGGGCGGCCCATCAGGCGGCTGTGGGCCCACATCAGGGCTTCGCCGTCGATGTTTTCCTTCAGCAGCCCCTCGCGCATCATCAGGCCCAGGTTTCTGCGTGCGCGACGCCACGGCTCATCTGCCGCTTTGTAGACGATGTGCCGCAAGTCGTTTAGCCGTCCCGGGTGCGCTTGCTTTCCTTCGGCGATCCAGCGCTCGCGGCTTTGGCCTCCTTTCCATGCCCGTGTGGTGAAACCGAGTATTTCCACCTTGACACCGCAGCGCTCCAGGGTGCGCGCAAGAATGTCGGCGCACATGGCCGCAACCATAATCGGGCGGCCGCGCATGGAACCGGAGTTGTCCAGCAGAAGCGTGACCACGGTATCGCGGAAGTTCATGTCTTTCTCCCGCTTGAACGAGAGTGGATTCATGGGGTCGATAATGATGCGCGGCAGGCGCGACGTGTCCAGCAGTCCCTCTTCCAGGTCGAATTGCCAGCTGCGGTTTTGTTGCGCCATCAGCAATCGCTGCAGCCGGTTGGCGAGCCGCGCCACCAAGCTATGCATGACCTGCAACTGCTGGTCGAGAAAGTTCCGCAGCCGGGATAGTTCCTCCGAGTCGCAGAGATCAGCCGCGCTGACGATTTCATCGAATTTCGTCGTGTAAACCCTGTATCCCCAGGCATCCTGATGGGCGAATGGCTGCTCTGGCCGCCAGGGCCGCGTGCCTTCGTCGCTATTCTGAGCGTCCGCAGGCTCCGCCATCTGCATTTCTACTTCTTCTGCCGCATCTTCGCTCTCGTCACTTTGGGACTCGCTGATATCGGACTGTGTTACATCCGATTCCGGTGTAGCCTCCGCGCCCTCGCTGCCCTCCTGGCCTTCCGGTTCTCCGTCGGCCTGATCCTCACCTTCGGCTTCGGATTGTTCGGCCGTCTCTTCACCCAGGTTGAGGTCGCGCAAGATGGTGCGCGTAAGTTTGGCGAAGGCCTTCTGATCGCGCATTGCGGGTTCCAGCCGTGCCAGATCGCCGGCTGCGCGTTCTTCGATCCATGGCCTCCACAGCTCGAGCACCTTCCTGGCATTCTCCGGCGGTGCTTCGCCGGTCAGCCGTTCGCGAACGATCAAGCCGACAGCGTCGGCCAGCGGCGCATCGGAACGATCTCTCATTTTGGCGAATTCCCGAGTGCTGTACCGTGCTTCCAGATTGGCGGCGAGATTGTCCGCGACACCCTTCATCGCCAACGCGCCGATGGCCTCTACCCGCGCCTGTTCCGCGGCTTCGAAGACAGCCGATGCTTCCGCCTTTTGGGGACGGAATTGTTGGTGAACCTTGTCTTCGTGATAGGCGAGCTTAAGGGCATAGGCGTCTCCCGCGCCGCGGACGATAGCAATCTCGGCGGGGGGAAGATTGCGCGAGGGCAGGGGCAACCGCGCCTTTTTCCCTTTGAGGGTTGGTGGCTCGGCTGAGAAATTCACCTCGAGCTCGGGCTCTCCGGCAATGGCCCGCACCGCGGCGCCAACGGCCCGCTTGAATGACTCTGTGCTCTCGTTGGTCATTTACCCCGCTTATAGGGCCCTAAGGAGCGGTGCAAACGCCGCTGACGCCATTGCCATCGAACTGCATGCCGACAGGGGCCGCGGGATTTTCGCAAGCGAAGTAGAAAACGTGCTGGAAGGTACCGAGTTCTCCCGTCGCCCCGGCCGCAAGCGACAACAGGTTTCCGAATTTCTGAACGGCACAAGTCTTGTCGTAGCTGCTACCTGCTCCGGACAACGGTTCCTGGAAGCAATAGGCTACGGAAACCGGATAACCGCACTTGTTTAGTAAACCGCCGTTGGTGACTTGCAGGCATTCTGTGCCGCTCCGGTAACTCCGCTTGCCGGACGCCATCCCCTTGTTTCCCGCGAACAGGGCGTCATGGCTCGGGACCCATCCGCTCCTGATGATTTTCGCATCGTGCGGCAGCGCTGCGCTTTCATCGGCGAGGTGCTGGGAATCGCAACCGACGGACTCGAAGCCCTTCGTCTGCGCGAACTGCTCCCATTCTCTCGCGGCCAGATCCCTTGCCTGCGGATCGACGACTTCGAACTCCGCAGAGAACAGGTATCCAGCGTCGAGGCGAGCTTCGTTGATGGCGATGCAGGTCTGCGGCTCGGCGGCAGCGGCTGCAGGCGTGACGGCATTCAGGCCAACGGCCAAAGCCAGCAGAGCAAGAACCAGATATTTGGACATCGCACCACTCCACAACGAGTCCAACGGTACTCTCTTACGCCACCAGCACCTTGGCCGCGCTTTCCGGCAGTTCCTCCCCGAAGGCGCGCTGGTAAAATTCCGCCACGCTCGCACGTTCGAGTTCATCACATTTGTTGAGGAATGTCAGCCGGAAGGCGAACCCGATATCGCCAAAAATTTCGGCGTTTTCGGCCCAGGTCATCACCGTCCGCGGGCTCATGACGGTTGAAAGGTCGCCGTTGATGAAGGCATTGCGCGTCATGTCGGCCACCCGCACCATGGCAGCGATCTGCTTCTTTTTTTCCGGAGATGTGGCGTAGGACGGGACCTTGGCGAGAACGATGTTTACCTCATTGTCATGCGGCAGGTAGTTCAGCGTGGTCACAATATTCCAGCGGTCCATTTGGCCCTGATTGATCTGCTGGGTGCCATGGTAGAGCCCAGTTGTGTCGCCAAGCCCGATTGTGTTCGTGGTGGAGAATAGGCGAAACGCGGGATGGGCGCGTAGAACCCGGTTCTGATCCAGCAAGGTGAGCTTTCCTTGCGCCTCAAGCACGCGCTGGATGACGAACATCACATCCGGACGGCCTGCGTCGTACTCGTCGAACACCAACGCAACCGGGTGCTGCAAGGCCCACGGCAAAAGGCCTTCGCGGAATTCGGTCACCTGCTGGCCATCGCGCAGGACGATTGCATCCTTGCCGATCAGGTCGATGCGGCTGATGTGGCTATCCAGGTTGATGCGGATGCATGGCCAGTTCAGCCGGGATGCGACTTGCTCGATGTGCGTCGACTTCCCGGTACCATGATAACCTTGAATCATCACCCGGCGGTTGAAGGCGAACCCGGCCAGAATGGCGAGCGTTGTGTCGCGGTCGAAGCGGTAGGCTGGATCGCGATCCGGCACGTATTCATTACCCCGCGAAAAGGCCGGCACCTTCATCTTGGCATCGATACCAAAGGCGTCGCGCACATCGATCTTGGTGTCGGGCGCGCCGATACTGTCGAGGCCTTGAGGCTCCATATTCATGCTTGTACCCGGCTCGTTGCTCGGGCGGAAACCGCCGCAAAAAGGGAAGGGGCCGGCGTCTAGGTCAGCCCTGAGGCGCGAAGCACGCCATAGGCCTTGATGACCTGCTTCAGACGCTCTTCAGCGCCCCGATCGCCGCCATTCGCGTCGGGATGAAACCGCTTCACGAGTTCCTTATACCGCGCCTTTATCTGCTGCAACGTTGCGGAGGCGTCAAGATTGAGGACGTCCAGGGCACGTTCCTGCACGCCCGTTATGCGCCGTTGGGGCGGCCGCGGAGGTTCCGATGTCGCGCCGAAAACTCCGAAGCGGTCCTCATAGTTTCCGTTGCCCTGGCGGGACCGCGCCGTCCGCTTGCCGAGCGGCCAAGTGGGCCGGTGGCCGATGACTGCCTCATCCTGGAACGCGCGGATTTCGTCCTCACTCATCCCGCGGAAGTAATCCCACGATTCATTGTGGGCACGCGCATGCTCGAGGCAAAACCAGAGATGATCGTGCAGATCGTCGCGCGATCGTGGAACCCGATGCGTACCTTCTTTGCCGCAGTCAGGACGGGCGCAAGCGCGCGCAGAGGGTCGCGGTTCTGGGCGTTCCGGCTTGATCCGGATGTCCTTCCTGTATCGCGAATGCGTCGCCCGCTGCATCGTCAAATTATGGGCGCGAAGTCTGAAAAAACAAGAAAATGAAAGGCTTGACATTGAGCGCGAAGCGCGGGACGCGAGGGCAATGGCTGCCGCCGATCTAATTGCGCAGAAGTTAACCGCCGCGTTTTCGCCCGCAGACCTTTCGGTCGAAGACGACAGCGCGCGTCACGCCGGGCATGCTGGCAGCAGGCCGGGCGGTGAAACGCATTTCATCGTCCGCATCGTGGCGGAGACGTTCGATGGGCTGTCCCGGGTGGAACGCCAGCGGCGGATTTACGCCGTGCTTGCCAACGAGCTGAAGGGGCAGATCCATGCACTGTCCCTGACGGTGCTCACTCCGGCTGAAGCCTGGAACGAACATTAGACTTTGCGCTTCAGTTCGGGGCATGCAGGCGAGACTGCTTAATTCGCCAGCACCGGTTCCTTCGGAGGAAAAATCCGCAAAGCGGTGATCTGGTTGCGCTGGCGGCGGAGAACCTCGAACTTGAAGCCATAGAACGCGAAGCGCTGGCGCGCCTCCGGAATTGTCCGTGCTTCGTGGATCACCAGGCCGGCGATGGTCGTGGCCTCTTCGTCAGGCAAATTCCAGTCGAGTTCGCGATTGAGTTCGCGAATGGGGGTGGCGCCGTCCACGATGTACGAACCGTCCGCCTGCGGACGAATGCCCTTGCGCGACCGCTCCTGGTGCTCGTCGGGAATCGCGCCGAAAATTTCGTCGAAAATGTCTTCGCGGGTGATCAGCCCCTGCAGGGCGCCATATTCGTCAACAACCAGCGCGAAGTGCGAGCGCCGCTCGCGGAAGGCGGAGAGCTGCTCTTCGAGGGTCGTGGTATCGGGGACGAACCAAGGCGGTGCCATGAGCGAAAGCAGGTCGAAACCGTCCAGCGAGCCTTTGCGCCGCACATACTCGCGCACGACATCCTTGGTGTGAAGGATGCCGATGATGTTGTCCGGCTGCTCGCGCCATACCGGCACGCGGGCGTGCTGCGCCTCCAACAGCTGATCGAAGATCTGCTGCTCAGGCTGGCCGGCTTGGATGGTCACCATGCTCTTGCGGTGAACCATCGCGTCTGCAACCTGCAGCTCCGGGAGGTCGAGGAGCCCGCTCAGCATGTCCCGGTGTTCCCGCTCAACGCCGCCATCCCGGTGATGGACTTCCACCGTGCCGCGGATCTCTTCGTGCGGCTCGACAATGGGTTCAGCTTCAGTGCGCCGGATGCCGGCCGCTCCCAAGATGGACCAGACCAGCGTTTGAACGAAGCCGACGATGGGCGCGAGCAAGCCCACGGTCAGCTTTAACAGCCAGGCAACATTCAAGGCCCAGCGATCGGTACGTGCAATGGCAAGAGTCTTCGGCAAAACTTCGGCAAAGATCAGCACGACTAAGGTCACCAGCACGGTCGCGATTGCCACCGCCCGATCGCCATAGCGCGCAGTCAAGACTTCTGTCGTGAGGGATGAGATCAGGATATTGAGAAAGGTGTTCCCAAAAAGGATCGCCCCGATCATCCGCTCCTTGTCGGCAACCAGATGGTTAACCTGGCGGGCGGCGCCGGAGCCTTCCCGCTCCAGCTGGTGCATGCGGGCGCGCGAGACAGCGGTCAACGCCGTTTCCGATCCAGAGAAGAAACCGGAAATGACGATCAGAAGGACAATGGCGAAAGCGAACAGAATAAGTGACATCGGAGTCCTCTAAAGCCGCGGGGCGGCGGCCACATTATAACGCGAATCTGCACGGCCGGTCCTATTCGGCGAGCACCGCTCTCACGGCATCCAGGCTGACATCGCCGGAGACGAAGGCGTTCCCCAATCCCCGCACAAGGACGAATTTGAGCTTGCCCCTTTCGGCTTTTTTGTCGTGCTGCATGAACTCGAGAAGGGTTTCCGGTGATGGCCTCTCGCTCCGGATATCCCCGATACGGACCGGCAGTCCCGCCCCTTGAAGGTGTGCGATCAGACGTTGCCGATCGGCTGGCGGCGCGTAGCCGAGCTGCTCGGAAAGCCGGAATGCCAGCACCATGCCAATTGCCACGGCTTCGCCGTGCAGCAGTGTACCGGAAAATCCTGTGACCGCTTCCAGAGCGTGACCGAACGTATGGCCCAGGTTGAGGAGAGCGCGTTCGCCGGATTCTCGCTCGTCACGGGCGACGATGTCTGCTTTCATGCGGCAGCAATGCGCGATCATGTGCGTGAGCGCCGCCGGATCCCCAGCGAGAGCTTTCGTACCATTCATTTCCAGCCAGGAGAAGAAATCTGCGTCACCCAGCGCGGCGTACTTCACGACCTCGGCGTAGCCGGCGAGCAATTCGCGGCCGGGCAGGGTGGAAAGGACGGAAGTGTCCACCAGAACGGATTTCGGTTGATGGAACAGGCCTATCAGGTTCTTGCCTTCGGGCACGTCGATCGCTGTCTTTCCGCCGACGGAAGAATCCACCTGCGCCAAGAGCGTTGTGGGCACCTGCGCAAAGGCAACGCCACGCTTGAGAATGCCCGCCGCGAAGCCGGCAAGGTCGCCGATCACGCCGCCGCCTAGTGCCAGGACCAGCCCGCTGCGTTCCACACCAAGGCCCAGCAATTCGCGGCATAGTTTCTCCAGCCAGGCGAAGCTCTTCGTCTCTTCACCCGATGGCAGCACGAGGGGCCGGGCATCGATGCCGCGCCCGCGCAGCGATTGCAGGAGAGCTTCTAGGTGAAGTCGCGCGACATTCTCGTCGGTGACCACCGCCACCGCGCCGCGGGCCAGCGGGGCCAGCAACTCGCCTGCGCGCGCAAGCAGCCCTCCGCCAATATGGATGTCATAGCCGCGGTCCCCAAGCGCCACGCGAACCAAGCTGGTCACTGTAGCATGCCTCGTTCCTGCAGCGCGGCCAGGATCCGGGCAACTCCGGCCACATGAGGACCGTCTTCGCCGGGGACGATGAGATCGGCCTCGGCATAAATGGGCTCACGGCTGCCCAGCAGCGTCGAAACGATGTCACGCGGATCGCCGTTGCGCAGCATGGGCCGCGTATCGCGGCGTTTGACGCGCTCCACCAACACCTCAAGCGGCACCTTGATCCAAACGGAGAGCGCGCACCCCCTTATCTTCGCCCGAATCTCATCGTCGATAAAGGCACCTCCGCCGGTGGCCAGCACGTGCGGGGGGCCGTTGAGGAGGCGCGCGATAACTTTGCGCTCGCAATCCCGGAACGCCGGTTCGCCATACCGCACGAAGATTTCATTGATGGAGCAGCCCGCGGCGGCCTCGATTTCCGCATCCGCATCATAGAAGGGAGCATCGAGCTTCGCGGCCAACCTGCGGCCCAGCGAACTCTTTCCCGCGCCCATCATCCCTACCAGCGCGACGGTGCGATTAAGCTGGCCCATGCCGCCCGATTACAGGGCAAATCGCCGCCTGCCAACCGCCTTGCGGCCCGTCTGAACTTGCCCCACAAAGGCGCCATGAACCGGTACAGCATGCGTGAAACCAGTGGCATGGGTTGGACGCCGCGTATTTTTTTGGCGATCCTCGTGCTCGTGATTCTCGGAGCCGTGGGCCTTGCGATCTATGGAGGCACGCTCAAGCCGCCGCACCAAACCTACACCATCGACATCCCAAGTTCGCGCTTCCCGAGCTGAGGGAGCGGTAAGGCTGCCGCCCGACGGTGCGCGGCTGATCGAGAACTTCCTCGACATGATGAGCGCGGAACGCGGCGCTAGTGGTAACACATTGGCCGCCTACCGCCGCGACCTTCTGGACTTCGGCGGAAGCATCGCGGGATTCGGTTGCGAGTTCAGCTCGGTCACCTCCACGGAAGTCAAACGCTATATCGCCTCGCTCGCGGCGATGGCCAGCTCAACGCAATCCCGGCGGCTTTCCGCGCTGCGTCAGTTTTTTGCGTTTCTCTACGCCGAAGGGCTCCGGAAGGACGATCCGACCGGTACCATCGAAGCGCCGAGGCGGGAGCGTTCGCTGCCGAAAGTTCTCTCGCGCGGCGATATCGAGGCGCTGATCGCGAAGGGCGGCGAGGGTTCCGATGCCGAAGCGTTGCGCCTCGTCTGCATTCTGGAAGTGCTTTACGCCTCCGGTCTGCGCGTCTCCGAATTGGTGAGCCTGCCATTGGCGGCGGCGCGGAGCCGGGATGGGTTTCTGCTGGTGATGGGCAAGGGCCGCAAAGAACGTCTGGCACCGCTGAACGCCGCAGCGCGCAGGGCCATCGCGGCGTATCTGAAAATCCGTGACGAGTTCCTGCCGAAGGGTGCAAAGGAGAGCCGGTACCTATTTCCTTCGCGCAGCAGCGAAGGCCATCTCACGCGCCGCCGGCTGCATCAGATGCTGAAGGAACTGGCAGTGAAGGCGAACATCGATCCCAGCAAGCTTTCGCCGCACGTCCTGCGCCATGCCTTCGCCACGCATCTGGTCGAAGGCGGGGCCGACTTGCGCAGCGTGCAGACCCTGCTTGGTCACGCGGACATCGCCACCACCCAGATCTACACCCACGTCGCCAGCGATCGCCTGCGCGATGTGATGCTCTCGGCTCATCCGCTGGCGAGAACCAAACGCCGCACCTGAGGCCTGCCGCGGCATTCATTGACAGGCCGCAGGGGGATCGCCACGTTCCCGCCACCGCAAGAGCTGCAGGCCCATGCACACCTATCTGGATTTCGAGCGCCCGATCGCCGATCTCGAAGGCAAGATCGTCGAGCTGCGCCAACTGGCCGCGCAGGACGCCTCCATGAATATCGGCGACGAGGTAAAGCGGCTGCAGACCCGCGCCGATCAACTGCTGCGCGAATCCTATGCGCGGCTCACGCCGTGGCAGAAGGCACTGGTGGCACGGCATCCGGCGCGGCCGCATTTCTCGGATTACGTGAAGGGCCTCATTGACGAATTCACGCCGCTCGCGGGTGACCGGCTCTACGGCGATGACAAAGCCACGGTGGCGGGCCTCGGCCGCTTCCGCGGCGAAGCGGTTGCGGTGGTCGGCCAGGAGAAGGGCAACGACACCCAAAGCCGCCTCACGCACAATTTCGGCATGGCCATGCCGGAGGGTTACCGCAAGGCGCAGCGGCTGTTCGATCTCGCCGATCGCTTCGATCTGCCCGTGATCTCGTTTGTCGATACACCAGGCGCCTATCCCGGCGTGGGCGCGGAAGAGCGCGGGCAGGCGGAGGCGATCGCGCGTTCGACGCAAGCGTGCCTTTCGCTGCACGTGCCGTTCGTCTGCGTGATCACGGGGGAAGGGATGTCTGGCGGCGCGCTCGGCATCGCGGTGGCGAACCGCGTCTACATGCTGGAGCATTCGATCTATTCGGTGATCTCGCCGGAAGGCTGCGCCTCCATTCTGTGGCGCGATGCGGGCAAGGCGCAGGACGCGGCAGCCGCGCTGAAGATCACGGCGCAGGATTTGCTGAGCCTCAAGGTGATCGATGGCATCGTGCCGGAGCCGATGGGCGGCGCGCACCGCGCCCCGGACGCGGCAATCCAGGCGGTGGGCGACACCATTGCGCGCGCCTTCGAAGATATGCGCGGAACATCGCGCGATGAGCTGCGCCAGCAGCGCCGCGACAAATACCTCGCCATCGGCCGCAACCTCAGCTAACGGGGCAAGGCCGGGTTAGCGGGGAAACAGGTGCAGGTAAGGCTCGGCCTCGCGCAACGCACGCGAGAAAGACGGCCGGGCCTTAAGGCGTTCGAGATAGTCAAAGGTGTTGGGATGAGTGTCCGCAAACGGCTGCGCTTCATTTGCATACCAAAGCGCCGGCGCCGCCGCGCAATCGGCCATGGTGAAATCTTCGCCCATCGCCCATTCCTTGCCGGCCATACTCTCATCGATGAGTTCCAGCGCCGTGGAGAGTAGCCGCCGCGCCTCCGCCACGCCGAACAGATCGCGCTTGTCCTCCGGTCGCAGCCGGTCACCCACGATCTTCTGCATTTGCATATGGACATACAGATCGAAGAAGCGGTCACGCAGGCGGGTTTGCCGGGCAAGGTCGGGATCGGCCGCAATGAGGCGGCACCGGCCTGGATAGTGCTGGTCCAGGTATTCGATGATGATGCTGGTTTCGGGTACCACCTGATCGCGCTTGCCGTCCACCAAAACGGGGATCTTCGCCATCGGCCAAACGCTTACGAATTCGCTACGCGAGGCTTCATCCCCGAAGTTGACCATCTTCGCCTCGAATGGCGTGCCGTTCTCGTAGAGCGCGATCAGCACCTTCTGGCAGAAGGAGGAGAGTGGGTGGGAGTAGAGCTTGAGAGTCATCTCTGCCTTCCTGTCTTGATACCGTCATCGCCGGGCTCGTCCCGGCGACCCATCAACATGATCTGGAAAAGCTGCTTATGGACGGCCGGCACAAGGCCGGCCACGACGGCCTCCGATGGCCAATAAGCTCACATCGGCTTTTCGCAGTTGACCATCCAGTGCGTGCCGAAGCGGTCGGTCACCACGCCGAAACGCTTGGCCCAGAAGGTCTCCGCGATCGGCATGCCGACATTGCCGCCTTCAGCCAGCGCGGCGAAAATGCGATCCGCTTCCTCCGGCGTGTCCACACCGATGTTCACCGCATAGCCTTGCGGCTTGTTGTAGCGGCCGCCCGGACCATCCGATCCCATGATCATGGTGTCGCCCACCCTGAAGCGCGCATGCATGACCTGATTCTTCGTTTCGCGTGTAACTGGCATCCCCGGCGGGGCATCCGCGAACGTCATGATCCGCAAATCCTTGCCGCCGAGTACCTTGGCATAGAACTGAAATGCCTCGCCGCAATTGCCGTTGAAATTGAGATAGGGATTGATCTCCATCGTCCTCTCCTTGTTGCTATTTGCCGTCATATGCCTGCTGCAGATCGGCGAGAATGGGCTTCCGCATATTCATCACGACATTCATCACGCGGTCGCGCCGCGCGGGATCGTTGCTCTCGATCATGCGCTCGAAATCGGCGGCCACGATCTGCCACGAAAGGCCGAACTTGTCCTTCAGCCAGCCGCAGACATTCGGCTGCCCGCCTTCGGACAGCGTGTTCCAGTAGTGATCGATCTCCGCCTGGTCCTTGCAGGTGACCATCAGCGAGACGGCTTCGCTGAACTTGAACATCGGGCCGCCGTTCAACGCGCCGAGCTTTTGCCCGTCCAGCGTGAACGAGACGAACATGACCGAGCCTTCCGGCCGGCCATGTGTTTCAATCCCCGCCTTGCCGTAGTGGGAAACCGCGTCGATGTGTGAGTTGGGGAAGATTGAGCAGTAGAATTTTGCGGCCTCTTCCGCCTGGGTGTCGAACCATAAGCAGGGTGCGATTCTGTTGAGCGTGGGCATCGTTTCTCCTATTTCTTGAGATCGAGGACGGGCACAAAGCCGCCGAAGATCATGCGTTTTCCGTCGAAGGGTGGCGGTTCGTTCGTCTCCGGGTTCATGCGCGGATCGCTGCGAAATTTCTCCATTGCCGCGTCGCGTGTGGCCTTATCCGGCCATTCCACCCAGGCGAAGGCGACGGTCTCATCCTCCTTCGCCTGCACGGCGCGCTTGAAGTCCGTCTGCTTGCCGTCGGGAACATCGTCTCCCCATGCTTCCACCACGCGCGTGGCGCCGAATTCGATGAAAATCGAATCCATGCGGCGCGCGTGTTCCAGGAACTTCTCCTTGTTCGCCGTGGGCGCGGCAATCACGAAGCCGTCTATGTAGGCCATCCTTTATCTCCTTCCGTTTCGAAAACCGCTCAGCCCTGTGCCAGGTACTGCTCGAGATGATTGTAGGTGGCGTTGAACCCGGCGCTCATCGACGGCTTCATGGCGGCGTACCGCTTCTTCTCCGCTTCCGTGGCGTTGAGCGGCGAGCCGCGCAAGGTCAGTGTGGTAGCACCGTGCAGCTCGGTCAGCGTGAGCACGTTCAGGATCTCCAGCGGAAAGTCCGCCGCAAAAGGTGCGCGCACGGTTTTCCCCTCGCGGTCTGAGAAGGAGTTTACGAACACGATGCGCTCCGGCGCGGCAATCTCGCGATACGTGAACTTGCCCCACATCTCGCGGCCGTTCGGTGCACGCATGCCGTAATGGAAGAGGCCGCCCGGCCGAAAATTTAGCGTGCCGCCGATCCATTCAAACCCTTGCGGTCCCGACCATTTGGAGAGCCGGTCGAGCTCCGAATGCGCCTTCCAGACCGCCTCGCGCGAGACATTGAAGGTGCGGGTGACAGTGAATTCCGGCGTGTCGGAAGCGGCGGCAATGTGCTCTTCCAGTTTTTCGATGCTCTGCGTCCAGCCGGCCTCCATGCCTTCCAGCATGCGCGCGGCGATCTCGACAAACCCTTTGGCGTGCGCGTGCAGCACCATCTCCGTTTTGCCGTTGCGCTCGGTGAAGCGAACGGTGGTCAGCGCCTCCAGCAGCGGTTTGCTGCTGTCATCGACCGCTGTGCTTACAAAAGCGAGGCGCTCGGTCGGCACCACTTCGGTGAATTCGCCCGTCATCGGGTGATCGGCGCGCCCGATCATCTTCGCGATCTCATCCGAGGCGCGCATGACGATATGAATGCGCCCGCCCGGCCGGGCATCCCATTCGCACACGGGATTGGAGAAGCCGCGTGGTCCCCACCACTGCGCGATATGCGCGGGCTCCGTCCACGCCGCCCACACGAGCTTGAGCGGAGCGTTAAAGCTGCGGACGAGTTTCACTTCGCGTTCGAGAGCCATTACCCGGTTCCTTCTTGATCGTTGCTATTGCTGCTGCGCCAGAAATTGCGTGAAGGCATCCAGCGCGCGATTCCACCCGGCGCGATGCCCGTCGCGGGTTGGCATTGCCGGGAACACACCCTGCTGTAAGTTCAGGCGCGTTTTGGTTGGGGCGATTTCCTCAAAAGTCACCGTGACCAGAGTCTCCGGGCCGCGGCTGCCGTCGCTCTCTTCCCACGCGAAGGTGAAGGAGAGGACTTCGGGCGGCTTGATCTGGCGATAGATGCCGTTCTGCGGCAGCTCCTTACCTTCGTGACGCATCACATTGCGCCACGTGCCGCCAACGCGCAGGTCGGAGCGCATGGACTTCATCGGATGTCCCGGTGGCCCGTCGAAATGCGC
Source organism: Alphaproteobacteria bacterium (assembly GCA_019242395.1). GTDB lineage: Bacteria > Pseudomonadota > Alphaproteobacteria > Micropepsales > Micropepsaceae > Rhizomicrobium. The sequence goes on from JAFAVP010000164.1 coordinate 17,724, forward strand.
GGCGTGGTTGAACTCGATCCAGGCCGCCCAAACTTGCGCGCGTGGCGCGTTGAACTCGCGCTCGATCACCAGCACCCGGTCATCGCGTGCGGCGGCAGCATTACCCATTGCCATCGTTGTTCTCCTTGCTCTGCAATTCGCGCAGGTAGGCATCGAGGCGGTCGAAGCGCTCCTTCCACAGGCGCCGGCTTTGCTCGATCCAGTCGCTGGCGGTCTTCAGGGTCTCAGGCTTGAGGCGGCACACCCGCTGCTGCGCCCGCTTCTCGCGGACGATCAGATCCGCGGTCTCCAGAACCTTGAGGTGCTTGGAGATGGCCGGCAGCGACACGTCGAATGGCTCGGCCAGCTCCCCGACCGTGGCTTCGCCGAGCGCGAGCCGTGCCAGAATGGCCCGGCGGGTTGGATCGGCGAGGGCCGCGAACGTGTGGTCCAGCTGCTGCATATTAACCCGTAAGTTAAATAACTAAAGGGTTAAATGCAAGTAGGTATCCACTAATGCTCAGGGTGGAATTGCTGATGAAGCTCCGTTCAGGATATGCTTTAGCACCGGAGTGGGGCTCATGTCTGACAATAGACGCGACGCGCTGAAACTGTCCGTCATGTCGGCGCTTGGCCTTGTTTCGGCTGCCGCGCTGGCCGGCTGCGATGGTGATTCCTACAAAACGCGAGGCGGGCCGCTATCTCCGGCCGCTCCGATTATCGGCTACGCCAATCACCTGTGGTACGTGTTCAAGCCGGACGGAACAGGGCGATACAAGGTCTACACGACCATCGCACAGTATGGCTCCTCAAGCCCAGACGCGGTGCACTTCGATACCCAAGAGTACTGGGATCTGGCCATCCAGGCGAGCGGTGGGGGTGCTCTGACGCCTTTGCCAAGCGCCATATTCTCCGCTTGGGGGCAAACTTTCCGCACGGATTCGGATGCGTACTTGGACCAATCGTCCGCGACCAATCTGACAAGTGGGACCAACGGGCTGGCAAAAAGCGTCAGTTGGAACGAAATCGGCCATAAATCCTAGATTTTCCGAAGCGATCACCTGCACGTCCGCACTGGGCACATAGCGGCCATGCACAAAAGCTATTCCTGTTTCGTTCTTCATGTAGAACAATAACAGAACATATACCCTACAGGAGGAAGCAATGGCGTTGATTCAGGATGCAGCCGCGGGCGCGATCGTGGTGATTTTCATGGTGTGCTCCTTCGCGCTTGCGGGGATCGCGCAGGCGGCGCTCGGCTGAAGATGCTGTGGACGGGCAAAACAGGCGCACCACATTTCCTCGGTGGGTGGCCGATAATGCCGCTGACCGCGAAGAGTTCTGAGTGATGGTGGGAGCGCGCAAACCGGCCGGCTTTGTCCACCTGCGGGTGAAGAGCGCGTACTCGCTGCTCGAAGGTGCCATTCGGGCGAAAGAACTCGCGAAGCTTGCGCGTGACAATGCCATGCCCGCGGTCGCAGTGACCGACGTCAATAATCTCTTCGGTGTCTATGAGATCAGCGAAACTCTCGCGAAAAATGGCGTGCAACCGATTGTGGGGTGCTTGCTGGCGGTCGACTTCGATCCACCGCAGCCGGGCGCATCGTTTCAGCCGCGCCGCCCGCCCATGCTCCCCCTGCTGGCGCAGAACGAAACGGGCTATCGCAATCTCACCAAGCTGCTGAGCGCCGCGTATCTGTCCGTCGAACCGGGTGAATGGCCGCATGTGAAGCCCGAGCTGCTGGGCGCGCACGCAGATGGCTTGATCGCGCTAACCGGCGGACCCAGCGGGCCGCTTAATCGGCTGATTGTGGAGAACCAGGCCGAGGCCGCGGAAGCGCTGCTGGATCGCTTGTCCGTGATGTTCGGCAATCGCTTGTATGTCGAATTGCAGCGCCACGGTTTGCCGGAAGAGCGCGCGTCGGAAGCTAAGCTTGTCGATTTCGCCTACAGCAAGTGCCTGCCGCTGGTTGCCACGAACGATGTGCACTTTGGGCCGGAGGACATGTACGTGGCGCACGATGCGCTCCTGTGCATCGCGGAGGGGACCTTCGTTTCGCAAGCGGACAGGAAGCGGCTGACGCGCGAGCACCGCTTTAAGACGGCAGAAGAAATGGCGGTGCAGTTCGCCGATCTGCCGGAAGCGATCGAGAACACGATCGAAATCGCCAAGCGCTGCGCCTTCCGCCCGAAGAAGCGCGCACCCATCCTGCCGAAATTCGTGCCGGAATCAGGCCGCACACCGGCGGATGAATTGCACGTACAGGCGGAGGAGGGGCTTTCGCGGCGCCTTGCGGCGCATGGCCTGCACGCGCCGGAACAGGTCTATCGCGACCGGCTGAAGTTCGAGCTGGACGTCATCATTCGCATGGATTTCCCCGGCTACTTCCTCATCGTCTCCGACTTTATGAAATGGACGCGCGCACACGGCATTCCGGTGGGGGTGCGCGGCTCCGGCGCGACCTCTCTGGTGGCGTGGTCGCTCGACATCACCAACCTCGATCCTATCCGCTTCGGTCTGCTGTTCGAACGCTTCCTCAATCCCGAGCGTATTTCGATGCCGGACTTCGACATCGATTTCTGCCAGGAGCGGCGGGACGAAGTCGTGCGCTACGTGCAGCAGAAATACGGCAAGGATCGCGTCGCGCACATCATTGCGCTCGGTTCGTTGCAGGCGCGCGCTGCAGTACGGGACACCGGCCGCGTGCTGCAGATGCCGCTGGGTCTGGTCGACAAGATTGCCAAGCTCATCCCGAATCCGCCGGGAAAATCCATTTCGCTGCGGGATGCCTTGGAAAGCGAGCCGCGGCTGCAGCAGATCGGCGAGAACGAGCCCGCAGCGGAGCAGCTATTCTCGATCGTCTCGAAAATCGAGGGTCTCTATCGGCACGCCTCCACGCACCCGGCCGGGGTGGTGATCGGCGACCGGCCTCTCGACGAGATCGTGCCGCTCTATCGCGATCCCCGCTCGGAAATGCCGGTGACGCAGTTCGATTATGAGGATGCGGAGAAGGCAGGCCTGGTGAAATTCGACTTCCTCGGTCTGAAGACGCTCACCGTGATCGCGAAGGCAGAGGAACTTCTGAAGAAGCGAGGCATCGCGCTCGATACGCAGAACATCGATTTCACCGACCGTGCCACCTTCGACATGCTGGCGCGCGGCGAAAGCGTCGGCGTGTTCCAGCTCGAGGGCGCGGGCATGCGCGACCTGATGCGCAAGATGAAGCCTGACCATATCAATGACCTGGTTGCACTGGTCGCGCTGTACCGTCCCGGCCCGATGGACTCGATTCCGAAATACATCGCAGTGAAAAACGGGAAGGAGCCGCCGGAGTACCTGCATCCCGCGCTGGAGCCGATCCTGAAGGAAACCTACGGGGTCATGACGTATCAGGAAGACGTCATGAACATTGCGCGCGAACTCGCCGGCTATTCGTTGGGTGAAGCCGATCTCCTGCGCCGTGCCATGGGTAAGAAGATCGCCTCCGAAATGGCCGTGCATGAGGAGCGCTTCATCAGAGGCGCCGGCGAACAGGGGATTTTGAAAGGCGTTGCGCAGCAGATATTCGAGCAAGCCGCAAAATTCGCGGGCTACGGCTTCAACAAGGGACACGCGGCCGCCTACGCGCAAGTAGCGTATCAAACGGCGTACCTGAAGGCCAATCACCCGGTTGAATTCCTTGCCGCCTCGATGACGCTCGACATTGGCAATACCGACCGGCTCAACGTTTTCGGGCAGGAGGCGCAGCGGCTTGGCATCGGCGCGGCACCACCGGACATCAATCGCTCGGAAGCGGATTTCGCCTGCGATTCGGATGCTGGCGTGATCTATTACGCCCTTGCCGCGGTGAAGGGCGTGGGCAAGCAGGCAATGGAGCACGTGGTTGAGGTTCGCCGTAGCCGGGGCCCATTCGAAAGCATCGGTGATTTCGCCGCCCGCATCGACCCTAGGCTTGTCAACCGGCGGGCCTTCGAGAGCCTGGTACGGGCAGGGGCCTTCGACGCGCTGAATGCGAACCGTAGGCGCCTCGTGGAATCCGCCGACGCCGTTCTCAATCATGCCGCGCGCAGCACCCAGGATCGAGAAGCTGGGCAGGCAACCCTCTTCGGGGAAGTATCGTCCAAAGAACAGGAACTGCGGCTCGCAGACGTGAACGACTGGCCACCGCACGAGCGCTTGAGCGAGGAGTTCGCGGCGATCGGCTTCTATCTTTCCGGGCACCCGCTCGATGGCTACCAGGCCGCACTGAAGCGCTTGGCCGCGGTCACTTACGCCACCATTCAGGAAGACCGCCGCCGCTCCGGTTTTCGCGTGCAGATTGCCGGCACGATCATCCGCAAGCAGGAGCGCCGCGGCCGCAGCGAGCAGCCCTACGCGTTCATCTCGCTATCCGACACCACGGGCATGTTCGAGGTGATGGTGTTTTCCGAAGTGCTGACGGCGGCGCGGCCCTTCCTGGAACCCGGAAAGTCGGTTCTCTTTACGGTGGCAGCGGATTGGATCGATGATGAACTCAGGCTGCGGGCCATTGCCGCGCAAGACTTGGACAAAGCCGCCGCTGAAGCGGGCGAGGGGATGCGCGTCTACCTGGAAAACGAGCGGGCGCTGGGGCCGATCTCGATGCAGTTGAAGAACGGCGGCAAGGGCATCGTGACTCTGGTGGTGCCGGCGAGCGATGGCCGCGAGGTGGAGATCAAGATCCCGCAACGTCAGCAGGTGAACGCCGCGTTGCGGGCGGCCATCAAATCTTTGCCGGGGGTTGCCGCGGTGGAGGCGGTGTGATGCAAGGGGAGATAGTGCAAATTGGTCCGGATTCCTGAGTACGAATGGTGCCGCTGAAAACGGACCACAACATCTAGCGGAGGAGCATCGCCCAGAGGCGCGGCCAAGCCAAAGATTCCAAAAAGCGCGGTTCAATTCCGTAGCAATGTTGCGGTCTGTCTTCCAGCCAGCCGGCACTTGCAGCAAGAGTTTGGGCTCACGATATGGAAGAGCCATGGACAGGTGCGATTACCCGGCCCGGATCATCCCATCGCGATCACGCCCTTTGGCGGGCGCGTGGTGGTTAAGGCCCATGGTCAAGTTATCGCCGACACGCGCAACGCGTTGATCTTGAGAGAAGCGAGCTATCCGCCGGTGTATTATATCCCCCGCGGTGATGCCGATATGGCGCAGCTTGCCCGCACAACCCACCAAACCTACTGCTCCTACAAGGGCGAAGCTTCCTACTTCAGTTTGCCTGGCGCAGAGAACGCTGCATGGAGCTATGAGGCACCGCATCCCGCGATGGCAGCCATCAAGGACCATCTCGCGTTCTATGCAAACCGTGTGGACGGCATCGAAGCGAGCGGCGCGTGAGCGATCTATCGGGTTTTCCGATCACCGAAAGATGGCCGGCAAAGGAGCCGGACAAGTTGCAGCTCTATTCCGCGCCGACACCGAACGGTGTGAAGGTTTCCATCATGCTGGAAGAAACCGGCCTGCCATATGAGCCGCCTTACGTGAACATCGGGGATAACGAAAGCTGGACGCCGGAATTCCTCTCGCTCAATCCGAACGGTAAGATCCCTGTCATCCTCGACCCGAACGGACCAGGCGGTAAGCCCTTGGCCCTCTTCGAATCCGGCGCCATCCTGATCTATCTGGCCGACAAGTCTGGGCAGCTGCTGCCTCAAGATCCCGCTCGACGGTACGAGACGATCCAGTGGGTGTTTTTCCAGATGGCGTTTCTGGGGCCCATGTTCGGGCAGGTGGGCTACTTCTTCAAGTTCGCGGGCCGGGAGATCGAGGACAAGCGGCCGCTCGCTCGCTACGTCGACGAATCCAAGCGGCTCCTGGGTGTGCTCGAGCGGCGGCTCGACGGCCGCGACTGGATGATGGGCAGTGAGTATACGATTGCGGACATCTCCATGCTGGGATGGGTGCGCAATCTGATCGGCTTCTATGGCGCCCGCAGCTTGGTGGAGTTCGATAGCCTTAAGCTTGTCCCTGCATGGCTGGACCGGGGGCTGGCGCGGCCTGCAGTTGAGCGTGGGCTGGCAATTCCCAGGCGGCAGTAAAGGATCTGACCACGGGCGGAGAGCCGTGACCGGCGGGGGCCGGCTACCAGCGGCGGAGCGTTGGGAGCTGGGAATGTGCTTCCAATCCGCTGTTTTCCTTTGATAGCCTAGTGCCTCCTGAAGGGGCTCGGGTTCGCAAGGGAGAGCGCGGTGCTCGGCCATTTGTTCGATTCGCTGCTGAAGAAGGGGACACTTACGGCCATCCTGCCGGGTGGCCGCCGCGTTTGCTACGGGCGGGGAGAGCCACGGGTGACGATACGCCTGCATGACAGCCGCGCGGTGCTGGCTCTCGTGATGAATCCCGATCTGAAACTCGGCGAACTCTACATGGACGGAAGGCTTACCGTGGAAGAGGGGGGCGACGTTTCCCATCTCCTTGCGCTTCTGATGCACAACCTGTCTCTTTCGCAGCCTACAGGCTGGCATCGGCTCACGCGCATTTTCCGGAATACTACGCGCTTGTTCGCTCAGTTTAACCCAGCGGTACGGGCGAAGAGAAATGTCGCGCATCATTACGATTTGTCGGGCGAACTCTATGCGCGCTTCCTGGACCGGGACCGCCAATACTCCTGCGCCTATTTTCAAACCGGCGATGAAACGATCGATGAAGCTCAGATCGCCAAGAAGCGGCACATCGCGGCCAAGCTGCTCCTCAACAAGCCAGGCTTGCGCGTGCTCGATATCGGGTGCGGCTGGGGCGGCCTCGCCCTGGACATTGCCCGCGATGCCAACGCCACAGTTCTCGGTATCACTCTGTCGGAGGAGCAGATCGCGGTCGCGCGAGAGCGCAGCGAAAAGGCGCATCTGTCGGAGTGCTGCCGCTTCGAATTGGCAGACTACCGCACCCTCCGCGGCAGCTATGATCGCATTGTGTCAGTCGGGATGTTCGAACACGTCGGCGTCCCGCATTACGCCGCCTTTTTCTCCAAAGTCCGGCAGCTGCTCGCAGATGATGGCGTGATGCTCTTACACACCATCGGACGGTTGGATGGACCCGGCTCCACCAACCCATGGGTAGCGAAATACATCTTCCCAGGCGGCTATGTGCCGTCTCTGAGCGAGTTGACGGCGGCGGTGGAAGAGAACGGGTTGCTGATCACCGATATCGAGGTCTTGCGCCTGCACTATGCCAAGACGCTGGCCGAGTGGCGCCGGCGTTTCGATGGGCAGCGTGCCGAGATCGCGAAGCTGTACGACGAGCGCTTCTGCCGCATGTGGGAGTTCTATCTTGCGGGCGCGGAAATGGCGTTCCGCTATGACAACGAGGCCGTGTTCCAGGTCCAGATCGTAAAGCATCAGGAAGCGCTGCCCCTTACGCGCGATTATATGTTCGAGGGCGAGCGCAGCAGGAACTTTACGGGTGCCGGCGCACGGCCCGTCCGTGCAGCGTGATAGGCTCCGTTCCGCCTCGCGCTGCTGCCGAAATTTTCTTGTGAGTCAGAAGCTGTGATCAACTTGCGAATCACGGGCTGTCAAGCTTGCGGCCGATGATTCGCCGCGATTGATTGAGTCCCCCGCTAGAAGCCGCCCGCAGGACCGATGGAACAGGAAATCTACCGCCACGTCCCTTACGACATCGAGGTGGAGCAGGCGCTTCTCGGCGCCATTCTCGTCGACAATTCAGCACTGGAGCGGGTTTCATCGGTTTTAAAATCTGAGCACTTCTACGATCCGCTGCATCAGCGCATCTACGAAGTGATGCAAGGGCAGCTGGATCGCTGTGGCATGGTCATCACGCCGCTGACCTTGAACGCGGCTATGAAGGCAGATCCCGGCCTCGTCGAAGTTGGAGGCCATGCCTATCTGGCAGGCTTGGCGGCGGCCGCTCCAGCCATGCCGAACGTTCGGGACTATGCGCGTATCCTGCAGGAACTCGCCATCCGCCGTGGGCTCATTCATGTCGGGGAAGACATCGTCAATGCGGCTTACGAGGCGCCGCACGACAAATCGCCCCAAACGCAGATCGAAGACGCCGAAAAAGCGCTGTACCGTCTTTCCGACACCGCGCGTTACGGCGAAGGCCCGCTCGACTTCGCGGAGTCCCTGCGCCGCACTCTGGAATCCGCGGAGCGTGCGCAGGCCCGTGGTGGGCGCATATCTGGGGTGGCCTCTGGGTTTAGCGATTTGGATTCGCTGCTCGGCGGCCTGCAGCCATCCGACCTTATCATTGTCGCCGGCCGTCCTGGCATGGGGAAGACTTCGCTGGCCACGAACATGGCGTTCCACGCCGCGCGGGCCTACGTGCAGGACATGGAAGCCGGCGCAGAGCAGTCGCGCGGCGCGCCTGTCCTGCTGTTCTCCCTCGAAATGGCCGCCCAGCAGCTCTCTGCGCGCATTCTGTCCGAGCAAACCGAAATCGAGATGTGGAAAATCCGCAACGGCAAGTTCGCGGAGAGCGAGTGGGAAAAGTTCGTCCTCACGATGCAGGAGCTGTCCACCTTGCCGCTCTACATCGACGACACCGGCGGAATCTCGATTGCGCAGATTGCGGCGCGCGCCCGCCGGATGCGGCGGGAAAAGAAAATCGGGCTTGTCGTGATCGATCACATTCAACTGGTCGCGCCGTCCCGCCGGACCGAGAACCGCGTGCAGGAGATCACTGAGATCTCCAAAGGGCTGAAGGTGCTGGCCAAGGATCTGGATGTGCCGGTGATTGCGCTTTCGCAGCTGTCGCGCAGCGTGGATTCGCGTGACGATAAGCGGCCGGTGCTTTCGGACCTTCGCGAGTCCGGCTCCATCGAGCAGGATGCAGACGTGGTGATGTTCGTGTATCGCGAAGAATACTATCTGAAATCGCGCGAGCCGGAGCCCGGGACCCCCGATCATGGCAAGTGGCTTGAGAAAATGGAGCGAGCCCACCGCCGGGCCGAACTCCTCGTCGAGAAGCACCGCCACGGCGCGACGAACAAGGTCGAGCTATTTTTCGACGACCGTTACACCCGCTTCAGCAATCTTGCGAACGAAAGCGTGTAGTGCCGGAGAATTGGCCCGGCTTATCGGCCGGGCCAATCGCGTGGCTTCAATAGCCGGAGGCGCCGCCCGAGTAAGGCTGCGGCCTTTCCATGCGATGGCCGTAGGTGGCTCCGCCTGAGGCTGGCTCTGCCGTTTCGCTACGATGGCCGTACGATGCCCCGCCCGATGCTTGTTCCTCATCGGCATCGTCCGAGCCGCGGCTGCGCCCGGTAGTCTCAGCAAGGCGGGAGTCGTATTCTCGACGCTCCCGGTACTCCTGCCGTTCGGCCCAGCGGTCATAGACGCGGAAGCCATCCCGTTTGCGGAATTCGCCAAACGCCTCGCGATCCTGGAACACCATCCCACCGCGAACAATCACCTGCGGCCCGTAGACATCATAGAAGGCGCGGTAGCAGTGCTTTGGCGCCGGAAGGTCATGATGGATATAGAACCGGCACGGCTTCTGGTCGCCGCCGCCATAGCTGACGTTCGTGCCAATTCCTGCAATCGCCGGGACGGCACTTGCCACAGCGCCGGCCGCCAGTGCGCCCAGCAGAAGTGTCATTTTCCTCACGTTTCTCTCCTTGGGTACGCACCCAACCCGTCTTAACCATTTCCACGAGACGGCTGAACCACGGCTGAACAGACCCTTCAGCCGCAGCCGGAAAGAAAGGTTCAGCAGCTAATTGCGGCGTCTCTCCGGGCAGTCCGCATCGTAGCCGTGCCAAGGTGACAGGGCGGATGGCGCGTTGATGGACATAGCCCGCCGGACGGCCCCAATTGGACGAGGCATGCGCACTTCCGGTGCTTCTATCTCTTCCTGCTCCTCAGTGAAGGCATGATCATGCCGGCGCCCGACATGCTCTCGCCAGCGATACCTGTGAGCCTCCTGCGCGCTACCCTCCTCAATACCGTGACCGAACTCAGCGCCGCCGGAAACTGCTTCCTCACTGCGGGAGCCTTGCAAGGCGTAGTTCTCACGGAAGCGTTGTGTCCGGTGGTGTGGCAGGTCAGCCAGATGACGGCGATGCCACCAGCTGTGCCTTTGATGGACCTGTGCCTCGGTTAGATTCGCTTCGTAGCTCGACCGATCCTTGGACGCTTCGCGTATGCGCTGTGCGATGGAGCGCACGTGACGCACCGGCCGCCCTGCCAGCTGGCGGTGGTGAGAGGTGGGCTCGCCTCTCCATGCCACACGCGCTGACCGGCTGGCGCGCGGTTCGATCCTGGCCGCGTGATGTTCTGGTGATTTCTTCGGTGCAGCGTTCGCGAGGTGCTGATGAGTATCCGTTTTGTGGGTATGCGCACGTACTTGATGCTCCGGAATCGGGGCTCTGCTCGTGGCGCGATTCTCAGTTTTTAGGCGCGGCCTGGCTCGCGCGAGTTCATGTTTTCGAAGGTGCACGCGATAATGATGACGATAGCCAGTTGTATGAGACCGGTGCACGCGGAAACCGGAGGGGGTGTCCTGCTCCGCCGGCCAGGTCCCTTCCTCGCCCGGTGTGAGCGGCGGCAGCGGGCAGTGGCAGCCGTCCATCTGAACACATGGACAGGGGATACGCTCGGCGGCGTTGGCCAAACCGCCGGCGGTCACCAGAGCTGCACCCAAGACAAAGATTGCCATCGCCCTGCGCATGCATGCCTCCGCTTCGCTGATGAACCATTTTGGGACCGAGAACGTGCAGTTTCGCTCAAATTTAAGGAAGCTGGTTAACGCGGCAGGGGCCCGTTGTCCGGGTTTGCGGTTTCGCACAGGCGTGCCGGACCGAAAAATCCCCCGCGGGGGTCCTATTAGGCGCCCGTTATCTGCCTGCCCAAGAAGTACGGGAAAGGCTTCGTGAGACTCGCGGCTGTGGATGGATCGTTGGATCGATGGAACCCACCGCCATGCTGTGAGACTGTGGACGGAACGCCAAGAGGAAAACAGGGGCATCAAATGACATACCACCTGCAGTTTTTAAGGGACGATGGCTCGCCCGCCTGCTTCTTCATGACGCAATGCTTCAGCGACGAACAGGCAAAGGGGATTGCCAGGTCCGTTCTTGATGTCCAGTTCTCAGGCGTTGAGATCCTGCGAGGCGATCAGCTCATTCATCAGGAACTGAAGTCGGGCAAGCTGAACTAGCTGCCATGCTTTAGCAGGCCCGAAACGCCACGGCACTCGGCACGGCTTTGAGGTTCTTCTGCTGCCCTGTCATTCTAGGCAAATGGGAGACTGCCACTTTGCAACTGCCCGGCTGACAGTCCGGCTTGGCGCGATCGCGGCAAATTACCGTCACTTCGTTGCCCTCTGCCCAGGAGTCGAGGTAGCGGCAGCGGTGAAGGCCGACGCTTACGGGCTTGGTGCGGCGGGCGTAACGCCAACGCTTGCCGCCGCGGGTTGCAGCACGTTCTTTGTGGCGCGGCTTGAAGAGGGAATTGCGCTGCGGCCGCTCCGGCCCGATGCGCGTATTTTTCTGTTGGATGGTGTTCGGCAAGGCACTGAAACCGCGGTCATCGCGCACCGGCTGATCCCCGCTCTAAACTCGCTTGCTGAAGTGAGCCTCTGGAGCGCGGCTGCCGCGAGCCGTGGCGAAACGCTCGACTGCGCGGTACACTTTGATACGGGCATGAACCGTCTCGGGCTGCCTGCATACGAACAGCCGGTATTAGCGGCACAAGGCAAACACCGGCTCCGGCATCTGAATGTCGTATTGTGGATGAGCCATCTGGCTTGCGCCGAAGATTCGGAGTCGCCGATGAATGCGCTCCAGCGGGATCGGTTTCGAGAATTGCTAGCGCAGTTGCCTCCTGCGTGTGCAAGCCTGTGTGCCTCGGCCGGCGCGCTGCTCGGGCGCGAGTATCACTTCGACCTGGTCCGGCCGGGGATTGGGCTGTATGGGGGCAATCCCTCCATCTGCCTGCCAAATCCGTTTTCTGTTGTGGCGGTTCTCACCGGCAAAATCCTGCAGGTGCGGCGCGTTGACAGTGGCGAGAGCGTTGGCTACGGAGCCACCTTTCGCGCCACTCGGCCCACCGTTCTGGCTACTGTCGGGCTTGGATACGCGGACGGTCTCATGCGCGTCATCGGCAACAAAGGGAGAGGCGCGATAACGGGCGTGAGTGCGCCCATTGTGGGCCGAGTTTCGATGGATTTGGCCACTCTGGATGTTACGAACGTGCCGGCAAGCGCTTTGCAAGTGGGCGCAGACGTGGAATTCCTCGGCGATACGATCTCGCTGGAGGAGTTTGCTAGCCTCGCCGGTACGGCCAGTTATGAAGTCCTGACGTCACTCGGGCACCGGTTGCCGCGGCACTACGAGCCAGCCGCATGAATGCTTTCGCTGCCATTGGCCGTGTTACCCTGAGCTTCTTCCGCGAGACCGGCCGGCTCACCCTGTTTGCAAGCAACTCCGTTTCGGGAGTGGTGCGGCCGCCTGTTTACTGGTGGCTCATCGCGCAGCAAATGATGCGGATCGGATACTACTCGCTGCCGGTTGTCGGCCTGACGGCTTTCTTCACCGGCGGCGTGCTGGCACTCCAGATCTACAATGGCGCGAGCCGCTATGGCGCAGAGTCCTTCGTGCCAGTTGTGGTGCTCGTGGGCATCACGCGCGAGCTTGGGCCAGTGATTGCCGGCCTGATGGTGGCGGGCCGCGTGGCCGCCGCCATTGCGGCGGAGATCGGGACCATGCGCGTGACCGAGCAAATCGACGCGCTTACCACTCTTTCTACCAACCCTATCAAATACCTCGTGGTGCCGCGGCTCGTTGCGGCCGTCATTTCGATGCCAATTCTCGTGGCAATTGCAGACTCTATCGGAGTGTTCGGCGGTTACGTCGCGTCCACACAGAGCCTCGGATTCAACGGCTCGGTTTATATGAACAACACCATGAACGGGCTGACCTGGGACGATGTCTCTTCGGGGCTCATCAAGGCGGCGGTATTCGGGTTTCTCATTGCGCTGATGGGTTGTTACAACGGCTTTCATTCAAGAGGCGGGGCACAGGGCGTGGGCAGCGCCACGACGAACGCGGTCGTCACCGCCTCCATTCTTATTCTGGCAGCCAATTACCTGCTGACCAATCTGCTCTTCACGAAATGATGGTCAGCCGCACACCGAAAGTCGAATTGCGGGGCGTGAAGAAACGCTTCGGAGACAAGGTCGTGCTGGACGGCGTCGACCTCGCCATCCAGCCCAGCCAATCTCTCGTGGTGATTGGCGGCTCAGGAACCGGAAAGTCGGTGATGATCAAATGCGTGCTCGGAATCCTCACGCCAGACGAAGGTGAAATCTTGGTGGACGGCCAGGACATCACCCACCTGCGCGGCCGCAGCCGCGAGGAGGTGCTGAAGAAATTTGCCATGCTGTTCCAGGGTGCGGCACTCTTCGATTCATTGCCGGTTTGGGAGAACGTAGCCTTCGGCTTGATTCAGGGGCATGGAGTTCCGCGCAACAAGGCGCGCGATATCGCCGTCGAGAAACTCGCCAAAGTGGGCCTGGGCAGCGACGTGGCGATGCTCTCGCCCGCGGAACTCTCCGGCGGCATGCAAAAGCGGGTAGGCCTCGCCCGTGCCATCGCAGCCGATCCGGAAATCATTTTTTTCGATGAGCCGACCACCGGGCTCGATCCCATCATGGCCGATGTCATCAACGATCTGATCATCTCAACGGTGAAGGACCTCGGCGTCACCACTTTGTCGATCACGCATGACATGGTGAGCGCGCGGAAGATCTCCGACCACATTGCGATGCTCTACAAAGGTAAGATCGTGTGGGCGGGCGCCACGCGGGACATCGATCAGACGGACAACGCCTTCGTGGACCAGTTCATCCACGGCCGCGCCGAAGGACCGATCAAAATGGAAGTGCGCGCCTAGAGGCTCTTGCCCGGCGCTTTGGCGCGGGTGAAACAGAATCGTTCTATACTCGCGGCGAATGAACCATCAGCAGATTCAATACTGCACGACCACGGATGGAGTTCGGCTCGCCTATTCCGTCATGGGCAAGGGGAGCCCGATTGTGCGCGCGGCGCACTGGCTCACGCATCTGGAGTATGACCTAAAGAGTCCGGTGTGGCGGCACTTTGTCCTGGGCCTCGCGCATCGTCACACACTCATCCGTTACGACGCGCGCGGAGAAGGCCTGTCCCAGCGGGATGTGGACGAAATCAGCTTCGACAAATGGCTGACCGATTTGGAAACGGTGGTCGATGCCGCCAAGCTTGATCGCTTCATTCTGTTGGGAGTTTCGCAAGGCGCGTCCGTTTCGATCGCCTATGCCGTGCGGCATCCTGAGCGCGTTTCGCATCTTATCCTGCACGGCGGTTTTGCCCGCGGTTTCTTGCATGCGGGCGATCCGGATGAACAGGCCAAGAATTTGGAGCTGACGCGCGCTATCGTTCGGGAAGGGTGGGGCCGCGAGGAAGACGCCTACCGCCAGTGGTTCACGTCCCAATTCATTCCGGAGGCGACCGCCGAGCAGGCACGCTGGTTCAACGAGCTGGAGCGGGTAAGCGCCACGGCAGAGGTGGCGGAGCGCCACCTGGTCGCGAGTGCGCAGCTCGATGTGGCCCACCTCCTGCCGGAGGTGCGCACGCCCACGTTGGTGACACATGCCCGGGGCGACTTGCGCATTCGCTTCTGGCGGGGACAGGAACTGGCGGTGGGCATTCCGGGCGCCAAATTCGTGCCATTGGAGGGTAAGAACCACTTGTTTCTCGCGAACGAACCCGCGCATCGCGCCTTCTTCGATGCGCTCGCGTCGTTCCTCGGCGATCCGCCGCTGCGCGGTGCGCTGCCGGGGAGCCGCAACATTATCGGGCAAGTGGAGGATGTTGTCCGGACCCTAGAACAAAACTGGCTGATGAAGATCGTTGCGATCCTTGCAGCCGTTACGGGCCTGGCGATCTTCTTCGTGGAAGTCTGGAAGATGTGGCGTTGATGGCGCGGGCGCTCACATTCGTTTGCCAGTCGTGCGGAGCGGCGCATTCCAAGTGGTCGGGAAAGTGCGATGCCTGCGGCGGCTGGAACACCATCGTCGAAGAAGCCAGTACAGTGCCAGCGGGAGCGGGGGCGCGGCGCGCAAAAGGGCGGGCTTTCGCGCTCGAAGATCTGAAAACTGCGGATGAATTGCCGCTGCGACGGGAAACCGGCCTTGCGGAGTTCGATCGCGTTTGCGGAGGAGGTCTTGTGCCTGGGTCGGCACTGCTGATCGGCGGCGATCCGGGTGTGGGCAAATCCACGTTGATCCTACAGGTGCTCGCCGCACAAGCGCTTCAAGGCGGGCATGCTGTCTACATATCCGGGGAAGAAGCGATGGCTCAGGTGCGCATGCGCGCTGTGCGGATGGGCCTGAGCCAATCGCCGGTTGCGCTGGGTTCGGCCACCTGTGTCGAGGACATACTCTCCACCGTGGAGCATGGCCCTACTCCTTCCGTCATAGCCATCGATTCCATTCAGACCATCTGGACCTCGGCCTTGGAGGCGGCGCCGGGCACCATCGCGCAGGTGCGCACGGCATCCTTCGATCTGGTCCGCTACGCCAAAGCGTCCGGCGCCGCCCTGCTGCTGATCGGCCATGTTACCAAAGAGGGGCAGATTGCCGGCCCCAAAGCGGTCGAGCATCTGGTCGATGCGGTGCTCTACTTCGAAGGGGAGAGGGGCCATCACTTCCGCATCCTGCGCGCGGTCAAAAATCGCTTCGGGCCCACGGATGAAATCGGTGTCTTCGAAATGACAGGGCGGGGGCTCATGGAGGTGAGTAATCCGTCTGCGCTGTTCCTGGGTGACCGTAGCGGCAGAGCTCCCGGCATGGCCGTTTTCGCAGGGCTGGAAGGCACGCGGCCGCTCCTCGTTGAGGTTCAGGCACTGGTGGCGCCTACCGGCTACGGCACCCCGCGCCGGGCGGTCGTCGGCTGGGATTCCGGCCGCCTCTCCATGTTGCTTGCCGTTCTGGAGGCGCGCGCCGGCCTCGCAATCGGGGGGCAGGATGTCTATCTCAACATTGCCGGCGGCCTAAAGGTGAGCGAGCCCGCGGCCGATCTGGCGACCGCCGCTGCACTCATCTCCGCGTCGTCCGGCAAGCCGCTTCCCGCCGACTGGGTGTTCTTCGGCGAGATGAGCCTGTCGGGTGGTGTGCGAGCGGCCCCGCAGGCTGAGCTTCGCCTGAGAGAAGCAGCCAAGCTGGGCTTCCGGACCGCCGTGGTGCCCGAAGGCACGAAAGGGGAGAGCGCCGGGATGGAGCTAAAGCCTGTACGCGATGTGGCCGGTCTTGTTTTGCTCACAGGCGGCGTAGCGGGCGATGGCTCTGGCCGTGGTAGAATCTGAGTCGCATGACGGAACTGCACATCACCTGGCTCGATATCGCGGTCAGCACGATTCTGATCCTTTCCATCGGGTTCGCCATCTATCGCGGCTTCGTCCGGGAGACACTCTCGATCTTCGCATGGGCCGCAGCCGCTTTCGCGACCCTGTATTTCGGCCATTACGTTGTCCCGCTGCTCGCACCGCACATGTCGCCGGCCCTAGCCGGGATCGCTGCCTACTCTGCGGTATTCTTGCTGGTCCTCATGCCGCTTCTGTTCCTGGGCGGGAGGTTCTCCCGGCGGGTACAGGAATCGCCTGTTGGCATGCTGGACCGGGTTCTGGGCGCGGTGTTTGGGATTTTGCGCGGTCTTGCCGCCGTTGCCGTCCTTTACATCCTCTATTCGCTGGTGGTTCCGGTGCCCAGCCAGGCGAGGTGGATAAAGGAGGCGCGCACGCTTGCACTGATCCAGAGGTCGGCCAGCGCACTGTTGAATCTTCTGCCCGACAGTGATGCGCAATATCTGAAGGACCGTACGCTTAATATGCGCTCCGCCCAGGGCAGCGGCCCGGTGCCTCCTGCGGGGCCGATGTCCGTTGCCTCCCGCCACACGCATCGCAAGACCGTTCACAAAGGCTATGGCGCGGATGACCGGCGCGCGCTAAACCGCCTTATCGAAGCTACCGGAAACGGCGGCCGGTGAGTCACCCTACGGAGCGCGATTTGGCTTTCGACGAGGATACGCTGCATGAAGAATGCGGTGTGTTCGGAATCTTCGGACATGACGATGCGGGTGCGCTCGCGGTGCTAGGGCTGCATGCCTTGCAGCATCGCGGGCAAGAGTCCGTCGGCATTGTGACCTATGACGGTGCGCAGTTTGTCGCTGAGCGGCACCTTGGCCTGGTAGGCGACGTGTTCGGCAAGAACAGCACCCATGCCCAGAAGCTGCGAGGACATCAGGCGCTCGGCCATGTGCGCTACTCCACCACGGGCGGCACCACCGTAAGAAACGTCCAACCGATGTTTGCCGATCTAGCGGGCGGCGGAATTGCCATTGCGCACAACGGGAATCTGACAAATGCCGTGGCACTGCGGGACGAGTTGGTTCATCAAGGCGCAATTTTCCAGTCTACGTCGGACACCGAAACGATCATTCATCTGGTTGCGCGCAGCCGCTACGAACCCCTTCTTGACAAGCTGGTGGACGCGCTGAAGCAGGTTCAGGGCGCCTATTCATTGGTCGCGATGACGGCCCGGACGCTAATCGGTGTGCGGGATCCCTTCGGAGTGCGTCCGCTTGTGCTGGGGCAACTTGACGGCGCGCCTATCCTTGTTTCGGAGACCTGCGCCCTCGACATTATCGGTGCTTCCTTCATTCGCGATGTGGAGCCCGGAGAGGTGATTGTTGCGAGCCGCGAAGGCGTCGAGAGCTATTTCCCGTTTGTGAAACAGCAGGAGCGCTTCTGCATTTTCGAATACATCTACTTCGCGCGGCCTGACTCGATGGTGCAAGGCCATAACGTCTACGCCGTACGCAAACGTATCGGCGAAGAATTGGCGGCGGAGGCGCCGGTCGAAGCGGACATGGTCATTCCGGTTCCAGATTCCGGCGTGCCGGCGGCGCTCGGGTTCGCCAATGCAGCAAAGCTGCCGTTCGAGATCGGAATCATTCGCAATCACTATGTAGGCCGCACCTTCATCGAACCTTCGGATCGTATCCGCCATTTGGGTGTCCGGCTGAAGCACAATCCGAACCGCGCCCACCTTCAGGGCAAGCGCGTGGTGCTGGTCGATGATTCGATCGTGCGGGGCACGACGTCGAAGAAGATCGTGCAAATGGTGCGCGATGCGGGCGCAACCGAGGTACATTTCCGCATCGCGAGCCCGCCGACAACCCACTCCTGTTTTTACGGTGTCGATACACCGAACCGGCAGGACTTGCTGGCGCATCGCATGGGCGTGGAGGAGATGCGCCAGTTCATCAATGCGGACAGCCTCGCCTTCATCTCAATCCAGGGGCTGTACCGCGCAATGGGAGAGGCGGAGCGCAACGCCAAGCGGCCGCAGTTCTGCGATGCCTGCTTCTCGGGCGACTATCCGATCGAACTCACGGATGTCGATGGTGGGCGCAAGAACAGGCAGCTTTCGCTGCTTGCTGAGGTCGCCTGATCAGCGGCGGTTCGCTCGGTCTGCCTGGACTTCGGTGACGACCTTTTCTATTGCTTCGATTACCGCTTGCGGTTGATCCAGTTGGATCGTATGCGAGGCATTGCCAACGGCAATGGACTCGCCGTGCGTTGATCGGGCTGCGAGCTTGTCATGGCCGGCCTTCCAGTGCGCCATGTTCTTTTGATGCTCCTCCTCGCTTTGGTCCGGTTGCTTGGGTGCCAGACCGGCAGTCAGCACGATCACCGGCTTGTTCCCCCAGGAGGTTGCGGCCCGCTGCTCTTCTTGCTCGTCTTCGCTCAACGCACCAGCCTGATGCAGATTGCGCGATTCAGACAGCATCGCGTCCCAACGGAACGGGTTCAGAAATTGCCGAATCAAATAGTCGCGCTCGTTGGGCGGCAATCCGGCCGGAAAGGAGAAGCAACCGTTCGGATTGACCGCGGAGAG
Organism: Alphaproteobacteria bacterium; assembly: GCA_019242395.1. Lineage (GTDB taxonomy): Bacteria > Pseudomonadota > Alphaproteobacteria > Micropepsales > Micropepsaceae > Rhizomicrobium. The sequence continues at coordinate 36,616 of JAFAVP010000164.1, forward strand.
CAGATGCGCATGCGCCAGAGCTGCGCAGCGCGCGAGCGCTGCCTGTGAGTTGCCATAAATCCTTTGCGCGCGCGTCTGCTCCTCGGCCGTCTCATCCAAATCCTGCCTGGCAAAAGAGGGGTCGATCAGCACCAATCCGGCCACCTGTGAGGGGAAACGGTCCGTGTAGAAGGTTGCGTAAAGCCCGCCGAGGGAGTGGGCGGCCAGAACGAATGGCTTGCCGATACCGGCTTTCTCGATGAGCCAGTACAGGTCGTTCGTTACGTTTTCAGCAGTCATAGGTCGCGATGACGGTTCGCTGGACCCGTAACCGGCCCGGTCGTAGAAGCAGGCTCTTGTGATAGCAGAAATGGCGGGCTGCACCTTTGCCCAATTCAGCATATGCCCGCCCAGGCCATATTCGAATACAACGGTGGGCGAGCCATGGCCGGTGCAAACCATGTTCATCTGCCGCCCGCTTCCAATAGGAATCAGATGATCGGCGGTGAGTGGATTCCCCGCCTCGGTTTGCGCGTGCGCCATGCTGCTAACCCGCAGACCGAGCAGTAATGGCGACAGGAAAGAAAGAAGCCGCCGTATCTTGCGTGTCATGCCCGGCACAATATGGTGCCTGCATGAACGGTTCCACATCTGAGCGTATCGTGCTCGTCACCGGCGCTTCGCGCGGCATAGGGCGCGCGGCAGCCATCGCGCTCGCTAACGATGGTGCTCACGTCATTCTTGTCGCGCGCACTGTTGGGGGTCTGGAAGAGGCGGATGATGAAATTCGCAAGTGCGGCGGCAGCGCCAGCCTGGTGCCTCTCGACCTGACGAACTTCGCGGGTATCGATCAGCTCGGCGCGACCATATTTGAGCGCTGGGGGAGGCTGGACGGACTGTTGGCCAACGCCGGCGAACTTGGCGTTCTTGCACCGCTTGCGCACCTGGATCCGAAGGTTTGGCAAAAATCTTTGGACGTCAATGTCACGGCCAACTGGCGGCTCGTCCGCTCCCTCGACCCGCTGCTGCGAAGATCGGAAGCCGCACGGGTTCTTTTCGTGTCGTCCGGCGCTGCGCGCAATTTCCGGCCCTATTGGGGTTCCTACTCCGTGGCCAAAGCTGCCTTGGAAGCGCTCGCGCTGACCTACGCTGCCGAATGCGAGACGACGAGCATTTGCGTGAACTTGTTCAATCCGGGTCCGTTGCGCACCCGCATGCGGGCAAAGGCCATGCCTGGCGAAGACCCCCTTAGGCTCGATCCGCCCGAAGCTGTAGCACCAGCGATCGTTCACCTGCTGTCGCCGGCGTGCACTAAACACGCAGAGTTGGTGTCATTTCGGAAGTGAGAGCTATTGTCCGGCCAGTTTGCCGATCTGGGCGACAATACCTTTCCAGGCGGTAGACAGAGGATCGACGAGTTCGAAGTGTCCGGCGTCCGGGAATGTTATGGTATGCGCCATTTCGTGATGTTCATGCGCTTTCTGCGCGAAACGTGCATCGAATGCGGGCGGGACAATTTCATCGAGCGCACCGGATATCAGCGTATAGGGCACGCCCAGCGGCAGCAGCCGTGCCGGAGAGGTGTCGGCATAGACGTCTGTGTGCGCTCGCGTTGCGGACCGGACCAGACGGTCGATTGTCTTCGGGCCACCGCACGGTGCGGCACCCTCCGCGCGGTAGTCTTCCAGGTCCAGGATGCCCGCAAGACTAACGACGGCTCGGACCGGCATCGCTTCAGGGCGATAGAGTGGACTGCCCTTGGGCAGGTGCCATCGCGCAGCTGCCCACATCGCCAGCTGCCCGCCAGCAGAGTGACCCACCAGGAGAACACGCGACAGGTCCAGACCGTTTTCTGGGGCCATTTGAGGCAGCAGATCGATGGCATCGGCGACGTCCAGAAATGTGCCTGGGTAGCCCCCGCCATCGTGGCCGAGACGGCGGTATCCGATGTTCCAAACCGCGTAACCGCGGCACTGAAGGTCGGCGGCTGCATACTCCATCAACTCTGCGCCGGGCAGCTTCGCCAGCCAGCATCCGCCGTGAATGAGCGCTACGACGGGATAGGGCGGGTTGCCATACGGCAGGAAGAGTTCTCCCCGCTGCCGTTCCGTCGCTCCATAGCTGAGAATACGTGTTGGCCGAGGCCGCGGCCGCGCCAGCAGGTCTGTGTAGAAGATGGGCTTTGCAGTCACGCTGCCGGCGAGCATCCCGCCCGTTGAAACGATTGCAAGGGGAAGGGCATGAGAGCGGGCGAGCGACCATGCCCCCCGTTTACGTCTACCGTGGGCCTGGGCATGCTGCGCAAAACAAAAGGGCGGCTTGCGCCGCCCTTAAGGTCGATCACTTGCAAGCGTGTTAGCGCTGCGTGGTGCTGCCGCCAGAGCCGCCGCTGCTCCCACCAGTGGAACCACCGGTGCTGCCGCCGCCACTCGAACCGCCCGTGCTGCCGCCGCCGAGACCCTGCCCGGACTGGCCGCTCTGCGTCCCGCCTTTGCCGGTCTGCGTGCCGCTCTGGCCGCTTTGTGATCCGCCTTGACCTGATTGCGAGCCACCTTGCCCGCCCTGATTCTGCTGAGTCACATGTTTCTCCTTTTGGGGGTGACCCGTCTGAAACGGCCGAACTGCGGTGGTGTTCCGGCTCGCGGCGACCGCAACAAATTTTTTCCATCATTTGGCGCCTCGAAGCATCTCCTGCGCTTCTGCGGCGTTGTCGGCTTATGACTGTGACTGGACCGCGTTCAGATCTGAATGATTTGATGGCCCCGTGGGAGCGCAAATTCCCGCACCCCATGCACGATCCCATAGTCCGCGGCTTGTTTGGGGTTGATATGAATATCGCGGGTACGCCGCTCGGTAAGCAATCGCTCCGGGATACTGGCCCGCTCGCGCAGGATGTTTTCCGTTCGCGTGTCGTCCGCCAGGGCGGCATCTAACGCGCTCTGCAACCGGTCCGCTCCCATGCCTTCCTGCGACGGGATTACGGTAGGATGAATCATGAACATGGCATGGGAGGAGCAGTAGCGTTCCTCCGCTGCAAGGAAGACCGCGACCGCGATAGAGGAGACGCTCCCCACATTGTAAGCTGCAATCCTCAAGGGCAAGCTCCGCATGTGATTGTAAAGATATATCCCGTCGGCGACATACCCGCCTAAAGAACTGAAGCAGAGCTGCACTTCGTCGAACCCGGTGTTCACGGCGGTGTTCAGCGCTGCAGCAATGCGGGTCACGCCGGCCGAATCGATCCCTCCGGTGAACCCGAGATACGAAATTTTCGTGCCTGCAAGATCGGGCATGCGCTCAGTCTGCCGCTGCAATCGCGGGCACTATGCCTGCTTGCCCATGTTTCCCGCCAGCACATCTTCAGAGGCGGTGGGGGAACTTTGTGCTTCGACGTGCATTTAAGGCGCCGCGTGGGACTTTCCCATCGGAGGGGGACCTTCAGGAGAACTCCGTCAATGACCGTTCGCTTTCTGCCCATTGCGGCAGCGGCAGCACTCGCCTTTGCGGGTGCCCCAGCCTCGGCAGCCACCGCGCCGCACTTCAAAATCGTCAGGCCGATGTTTGTGACCATACCGCACAGCGCTCGCTGGCATCACCCGCCAGTTCTCAATGCGCCGCAACTCGCGCAGTGGAACGGCAGTTTCACTGACCATCTGGGGCAGACTGTCAACTATACGATGGTTGGCACCGATCCGAACACCACCAACGTCAAAACCACGATCAAGGTGTTTGTGATCCCGCTCAAGATGGTCTTCGGCCCTCTGAACGGCAACATGACGTTCGATCCGATGGCTACGAAGGTCGGGCACAAGACCGTTGTACAACGGTTGCTGATGTCGCCACTGTTCCGGTCCTCAATCGACTACGTGCAAGGCGGAGTAGACCTCGGCAAAACCCAGTACATTGATGCCTACCAGCGCGGAAATTTTTGGTCGGCCGTGCAGAACCACCCCAACTATCATGTAAAGCTCGGCAAACCGGCGGTTCTGCCGGAGTACGAGATCGATGTGTCACCCGCGGCGGGGACTGTCATGACCAATCCGTTTGGCACCCAACCCGCGGGTCAGATGGAAGTCGATCTGTTCGACCAGCAGATTACGAATTACTTGACTGCCAATGCCGCCACGATCACGCCAGATAGCTTTCCGCTGTTCGTCAGCGTAAACACTTATCTTACGGACGCTTTCGCGGTCTGCTGCATCGGCGGCTATCACAGCGCGACGGCGGGGCATCCCAGCGGTCAGACATATGCCTATGCGACGTACGAGACAGAGGCCGGCAGCTTCTCGCAGGATGTGTCGGCCTTTTCCCATGAGATCGGGGAATGGATGGACGATCCTTTCACCGACAATAGCGTGAATTGTACCGATAACACCCTCATGGAAAACGGGGACCCGCTGGAGAACAATGCCAACTACGGCGATTTTCCGTACACGGTGAAGGGATTCACCTATAACCTGCAGTCGCTTGTGTTCATTGGCTATTTCGGGGCACCGCCGAGCACGTCGGTGAACAACTGGCTCAGCTTCCAAAACGACGAATCGAGCACCTGCCCCGGCCAGCCTTAGGCGCGCTGGGTGTTAGGGAGGGGGACACACTTGTCTCCCTCCTATTTCTTCAATTCTTCTGCCCTCTTGCGTCGCAGTTGCGGCGAGTTGCGCTCGCTTGCCTGACCCGCTAATCCTGCTGCCCCGTCAAGGCGTTGGGCGCCGCCAGACCGGTCTGACCAACCCGATGCAAAGGATCTTCCACAGTGAGCGACATCTTCCGCGAAGTCGAGGAGGAAGTCCGCCGCGAGCGCCTCGAGCGAATCTGGAAGGAGTACGGCGACTACATCGTGGCCGCAGCAGCCCTGGTGATTCTCGCTGCCGCTGCTTTCCGTCTCTGGACGTATTACGAGGCCAGGGAGCGGGCCCGGGCCTCCAACAGCTATCTTGCTGCACAGCAATTGCTCCAAACTGGGCAGCCGAAGGCTGCTGCCCAGACATTTGCACGCCTGTCTCAGACTGCTCCGGGCGGCTATGCCAAACTCTCGCAGCTCCAGGAAGCAGGCGCGCTTGCCGCTTCGGGCAACAAGGCCGCCGCGCTTGCGAACTATCGCCGCCTGGCAGCGGATAGCGACGAAATGATTTCCGCTGTCGCGCGGATTCGCGCCGCGTGGATTCTGGTGGAAGCGGCACCCAAGGCCGAGGTTGAAAATATGATCGGCCCGCTTTCGGCGGATAGCAGCCCATGGCAGCCCCTGGCGCGCGAGATCCTCGCCTACGCCGACTATCGTGCTGGGGCCCTTTCCCAGGCGTTGGCCGAGTTCCGTGCTCTTGCCAAAGATGCAAAGGCGCCGGACGGCGTGCGCGGACGCAGCAACGCCGTCGCCACCTACCTTGCCGCCGGTGGCGACAAGGACGTCGGCAAGGTGTCGTTCCCGGAAATTGCGGGCCAGCCCAAGGGGGGGGCATCGCAAGCCACTTCCCAAGCAGCCCAGCTTAGGCCGCAAACTCCTGCTCAGGGAGCATTTGCAGCAGCCGCTCCCAAGGCTGCCGGGGCGGCTGGCAACACGTCCGCGTCCCAGCTGCCACAGAGCAGTCCGTCGTCCCCCACGAGCACATCTAAAGGTCAAGCTATTTCTAAGGGTCACGCTCCGAAATGAAGTTGGTCCACGTCGTTTGCGGCCTTTCCGCGCTGCTCCTGGCCGGCTGCGCCGAAGTCGACGCGCTTACCAGTTTCACGAACGGCTGGTTCAGCGGAGGCAAGAAATCCAACATCAAGGGCCAACGCATCTCCATTCTGGCGAGCGACGAATCGCTGAAACCCGATCCGGAACTTGCGGCCACAAGAGTCGTTCTGCCGCGGCCCTACAAGAACCCGGCGTGGCCCGAACCCGGCGGCTATGCTGCCAATGTGATGTATCATTTGGAGGCCAGCGGGCCGCTTCAGGTGGCTTGGCAGCAGCAGGCGGGCAAAGGGTCTGACTCATCGTCGCGGCTGACCGCGGCGCCTATCGTGGCGGAAAACCGCATCTATGTCCTCGATGCCGAAGAACATCTTTTTGTCTACGACTCGCGCAATGGCACGCCGCTGTGGGACAAGCCCCTTGCGCCGTATGCGGAGAACAGCATCTGGAATTCGGCATCGTTCGGGCTGATCGGCAAGAACACGTCCATCGACCCTTCCAAGGGATTCGGCGGCGGCGTTGCCTACGATGCCGGCAAGCTGTTTGTCAGCACCGGGTTCGGCGATGTCTTCGCGCTTGACGCACGGAGCGGCAAGCAACTCTGGACAACCAATCTTCAGGTACCCATTGTCAATGCGCCGGTAGCCAATGGCGGCCGCATTTTCGTCTCTTCTGAAGATAATCACTTCTACGCCCTGGCGGAAAACGACGGCCGCAAGCTCTGGGACCATCAAGGCATCACCGAGAACGCGGGTATCCTGGAGAGCACCAGCGCCGCCGTTGCCGGCGACTACGTCATCGCCCCATACACATCAGGGGAGTTGTATGCCCTGAATGTCGCCGATGGGCGGGCTGCCTGGAGTGAAATCCTCACACGGTCGGGTACGCAAACCGCATTGTCCGAGTTGGACGACATCGCCGGCCGGCCTGCCGTCGATCGCGAGATGGTTTTTGCCATCAGCCATTCCGGCGTGATGGCCGCCATCAACATCAACACGGGGGAGCGGGTCTGGTCGCGCGATCTCGGCGGCATCCAGACCCCCTGGGCGGCGGGCGACTTCGTTTACGTGCTGACCATCGACTCGCGCCTTCTTTGCCTGCAGCGCAAGGACGGAAAGGTGAAATGGGTTCACCAGCTGCCGCGCTATGAGGATGAAGAGGATAAGAGCGGGCCGATGGTTTGGACCGGACCCGTGCTGGTTTCCGACCGGCTGATCGTGGTGTCCTCGAACGGGCGCGCGTACTCCATCTCGCCCTACACGGGGCAGCTCACCGGCAAAACGGACATCCCGGACGGTGCTTACATTTCTCCGGTTGTTGCCAACGGCACCCTTTATCTTCTGACCAACGGCGCGCAACTGGTGGCGCTGCGGTAGCGGGCGATAACGAGCAGGATTCGTATTTCCATCCGTCATTCGCTATTCGCTGTTCGCGATGGCTCTCACTGTCGC
>JAFAVP010000021.1 GCA_019242395.1 Alphaproteobacteria bacterium
ATGGGCACTTAGGGGATCTGCCCCATAGAGGGTTTCTCCAACATCTTGCCTTTGGCAACAGCCTCCGCCAGCTTCACAGGCTGGCGTGTCGAAAGGATTCTTGAGTTGGTTAGAGTAGCGATAAGTGGCACAGGTCTCTACACGCCAGCGGAGCGCATAAGCAATGCGGAGTTGGTACTGGCTTACAATGAGTATGTGCGCCGTCACAACGCTGCTCATCACGATGCCATTGCTACCGGCACGCTTCAACCGCTGCTCCGGTCCAGCGATGAATTCATCGTAAAGGCTTCAGGAATCCGTAGCCGCCACGTGGTGTGCCGCGAAGGCATGCTCGACCCCGAGGTCATGTGCCCGCGGATGCCCGAACGCGGCAATGACGAGCTGTCGTTATCCGCCGAAATTTCGGTGGCGGCGGCAAGGCAAGCGCTCTTGTCCGCGCATCGAACGCCTTCTGATATTGATGGGGTAATTGTTGCGGCCTCCATCCTCCAACGCCCGTATCCCCAGATCGCAATAGAGATCCAAAGCGCCCTGGGACTCTCCGGGTTTGGATTCGACATGCTGGCCGGGTGCTCCTCGGCAACGTTTGGTATGCGCGCGGCGGCCGACATGATTGCCTGCGGGCATGCGCGCGCGATCCTCTGTATCAATCCGGAAATCTGTACCAGCCATCTCAATCTCCGTGACCGGGAAACGCATTTCATTTTCGGTGATGCAGCCACGGCTTGCGTACTGGAGCCCGCGCAGCAGGCGGACGGGGAGAACGCGTGGGAAATCGTGGGGACGAGGCTGAAATCTGTCTATTCGAACAACATCCGCAACAATTTTGGCCCCCTCAATCGGTTCACCCCCGGAACAATAGGCGCTCCTGACAAACTGATCACGCAAAAGGGCCGCAAGGTCTTCAAGGAAGTAGTCCCCATGGTAGCGGAATTCATGCTGGAGCACCTGGCGGAACTCGGCATCTCGCCGGACGCTTTGAAGCGCCTTTGGCTGCACCAAGCCAATATCAACATGAATAATTTGATCGCCCGCAAGGTGCTTGGCCGTGATCCGCGCCCCGAGGAGGCGCCGAATGTGTTGGAAGAATACGGCAATACGAGCTCGGCCGGCTGCATAATCAGCTTCTGTAAATTTAGTTCGGATCTGGGAGCAGGCGATCTGGGTCATCTGTGTTCCTTCGGAGCCGGGTACACGGCTGGCAGCATCGTCCTTCGAAAACTCGGCTGAGCGTTCCAAGGTGAAGCCAGAGAGAAAGCCGCGTGCCTGGCAGCGAATGCTGAGCGGCCGACGTTTGGACCTGCTGGACCCTTCGCCGTTGGACATCGAAATCGAGGATATCGCGCACGGTCTGGCACGCGTTGCGCGGTGGAATGGGCAGACGATAGGGCAACATGCTTTCTCTGTCGCGCAGCACTGTGTGCTGGTCGAACATCTGGCTGGAAAGCTGGCACCCCGCAGCTCGCGTCAGGTCCGGCTGGCAGCGCTGCTGCATGATGCACCTGAATACGTGATCGGGGATCTAATCAGTCCCTTCAAGGCCGCGGTTGGCTTCAACTACAAGGATTTCGAGTTGCGCCTGCTCGCTGCCATTCACATGCGATTCGGGCTGCCAAGCCATCTTCCCTCCGAATTGACGCGATTGATCAAGCGCGCCGACACAGTTTCGGCGTTCTATGAGGCCACCCAGCTTGCGGGCTTCAGCCTGCTGGAAGGACGTAAAAAATTCGGTACGCCCCCGAAGGGGATCAGGCCTCCCAGGCTGGAGACGCTCTCCGCCACCGAGGCTCAGGAACGATTTCTCCAGCGCTTCCGCACACTCAACTCCTGATCGCCCTTCATTCTCCGGTGGATTTCCGTTACCCACGATGCGAGGAGAGGTCCATGCCTGCGATTGTGGTGACGCCCCTATCCGCTTTGCAGCGTTCTGTTGAGCGATACAAGCCTTCCCACATTGTCACCCTTCTATCTCCGGAGCACATGATCGAAACACCGAGTGGCTTTCCAACCGACCGCCACCTTCGGCTCGGTATGCATGATGTGGCGGAGGCCTGGACCAGTGAAAGCGCTCCTAGCCTTGGCCATGTGAACGCGTTGCTTGCGTTTGGGCACGGCTGGACAGGCGGCGCGCCCATGATTGTGCATTGCTGGGCCGGAATCAGCCGCTCCATGGCCGCTGCGTATATACTCCTCTGCGAGCGTCTCGGCCCTGGCCGTGAGCACCGCATAGCTCAGGCGATTCGGGCCCGGGCACCGCATGCGTTCCCCAATCCTCTGTTGGTCCAACTGGCGGATGCGGCGCTCGAGCGGGGAGGCCGCATGGTCGCTGCAGTAGAGAGCATCGGCAGAGGCGTCATCGTTGCGGAAGGATGCTGCGTCGAGCTTCCGGTGTCATTGGATTAGGTGCTTCCGGCGGTGCGATCCCCACAAGCAGCCATACCATCCCACGCGGTCGAGATTGGCCTTTCCGCCGCCATAGTTTCGGTGGCGGGCGAGGAGCCGCAGGTCCTCGTCATTCGCCGAAAGGGCAACCGGGATGCCCTGCCCTTCGGGCCTTTCGACCCACTCCACCATAGAACGCTCGAAAGCGGACTTCGGTCATGGGTTCGAGAGCAAACCTATTTGGGCTTCGACTACGCAGAGCAGCTTTACACCTTCGGCGACAGGGGCCGGCATTTGATCGGTGCAGGCGAGAGTTCGCGGGTCGTGTCAGTTGGATACTTGGCTCTCACGCGTGCCATAGAACCCCTTCAGGCGCCCGACACGGACTGGGGTGGTTGGTATAACTATTTCCCGTGGGAAGACTGGCGTGCCGGTCGGCCTCCAGTGATTCAACAAGCCATCACACCCGCGCTGACCGCCTTTTCCCGAGCCGGATCTAGCCGGGCACAAGTCGAACAGCGCCAAACCAGAGCCCGCCTTTGCTTCGGGCTAGATGGCCTAGTCTGGAATGAAGAACGGACGCTCGAGCGCTACGAACTTTTGTATGAGGCCGGTCTGGTGGCAGAAGCCGTCTACGACGGGCGTGTACCTAAAGCTCGTTCATCTGAGGCCGCTGCCGGAACCCCGATGTTGTTCGACCACCGACGGATATTGGCAACAGCAATTTCCCGGCTCCGCGGCAAGATGAAGTATCGTCCAGTAGTTTTTGATTTAATGCCTCCGGCCTTCACACTTCTCGCACTGCAGCGGACGGTCGAGGCAATCTCTGGGATCCGCCTGCACAAGCAAAACTTCCGCCGCCTGGTCGAAGAGCAAGGACTGGTGGAGCGCACGGGAAAGCTGTCGCCCTCCGGACGGGGCCGGCCAGCCGAACTGTTTCGCTTCCGCCGTGAAGTGCTGAACGAACGCCATGCGCCTGGGCTCCGGCTAGGGACGCGCCGCACCGGATTCTGAGCAGATAGTGCTAGGTAGTTAAGGTAGGGCGCTGACGCATCTTCACAAGGTTCCATAAAGGAGTGCAGTTTCAGTTATGCCGTTCCATCCGGATGTGCTCTCTGCAATTGGAAACACGCCGCTTGTCCGCTTGCGAAGAGCTTCGGAGTTCACCGGCTGCACCATTCTCGGGAAAGCCGAATTCATGAACCCTGGACAATCCGTGAAGGACCGCGCGGCGCTCTTCATGGTCAAGGATGCAATCGCAAGGGGCACGTTGCACACTGGCGGGGTTGTCGTGGAGGGCACCGCTGGCAATACGGGAATCGGCCTGGCGATGGTCGGCAATGCGCTGGGTCTAAGGACAATCATTGTCATTCCCGAAACGCAAAGCCGGGAGAAGAAGGACATGCTGCGCCTGATGGGGGCGCAACTGATCGAAGTGGCCGCAGTGCCCTACAAGAACCCGAACAACTATGTGAAGGTCTCCCGTCGCCTCGCGGAGGATTTGTCTAAGAGCGAAGCGAACGGTGCGGTTTGGGCCAACCAGTTCGACAACACCGTAAACCGTCAGGCGCATATCGAAACCACCGGCCCGGAAATCTGGGAGCAGACCGATGGGAAAGTTCATGGCTTCGTTTGCGCCGTGGGTACAGGCGGCACGCTCGCCGGCGTCGGCATGGCCCTGAAGGCGCGCAATGCGGAGGTCCGGATCGCGGCGGCAGATCCTCTGGGCTCTGCAATCTATGGCTGGATCAAAGCGGGCGAGCTGAAAAGTGAGGGTTCGTCGATAACAGAAGGTATTGGACAAGGCCGTGTGACCGCCAATCTGGATGGCGCCCCTATCGATGACGCGTTTCAAATTCCGGATGATGAGGCCCTGCCGGTTCTCTTCGATTTGCTGGCGTACGAGGGCCTTTGCCTGGGAGGATCCAGTGGCATCAACATCGCAGGCGCTATCCGATTAGCGCGGCAGATGGGACCCGGTCACACGATCGTGACGATTCTTGCTGACTATGGCAGCCGCTACCACAGCAAGCTCTTCAACCCGGAGTTTCTGAGTTCCAGGAACTTGCCCGTTCCACCCTGGCTCGTAAATAAGGGGCCAAAGCTTCACATTCCTTTTGTATGACCGCCCCGTATCCGCTCGTATCAACAGCTTGGCTCGCGGAGCATTTGGACGCGCCGGATGTGCGCATTGCCGATGCATCGTGGTACCTGCCGCTGGCAGGCCGCGACGCGAAAGCGGAGTATCGATCGGCGCATGTTCCCGGCGCCGTATTCTTCGATATAGACGATCTATCCGATGACGCGACCGATCTTCCACATATGCTGCCGTCTCCTGTGAAGTTCGCTAGCCGCATGCGCAAGCTTGGCCTCGGCGATGGCAATCTCATCATCGTGTATGATGGGGCCGGCATCTACTCGAGCCCACGCGCGTGGTGGATGCTGCGCGCTATGGGACATGATGACGTTGTGGTACTGGACGGCGGCTTTCCGAAGTGGCGCCGGGAGGGAGGCGCCGTTGAGGATCTGCTCCCCAGCCCGTACCGCAGGCACTTCACGCCGCAACCTGAACCCTCCTTCGTTCGCACGTTTGAGCAAGTTCACAAGAACCTCTCGAGAAGGGAAGCGCAGATTGTTGATGCGCGTTCCCCTGCGCGATTTTGGGGCGAAGAAATCGAACCACGGCCCGGTGTCGAGCCTGGACATATCCCAGGCAGCGCGAATGTACACTATGCCGAACTTATCGCATCCGATGGCACGATGAAGCGCAACTACGAACTCGCGCAAATCTTCGCCGAGCGCGGTATCGATCTCGACAAGCCCATCGTGACCACCTGCGGTTCCGGCATCACTGCGGCAATCGATCTTCTGGCGCTCGCTGTGCTGGGCGCAACGGATGTATCGCTATACGATGGATCGTGGGCAGAATGGGGCGCCCGCCCCGACGTACCCAAAGCACGAGCATGAACATTCGGCACAATTCGGCTCCACGCCGCATTCCTACGGTGGTTACGTTCCTGGAGATGCGCGCGAAGCCAGCGGTGCTCGCTCCCCTGCCAAAGGGCAAGATTGTCATCCTCCGGGCGGAGCACCCGCCCGTCCACTTTTACCGCTATCTCTACGATACGATAGGCGCTCCTTATCACTGGGTGGACCGCAAGAAGCTAGCGGACGAGGCCCTGGCCAAGATCATCCAAGCGCCGCAGGTGGAACTCTATGTGCTTCACGTCGACGGATGCCCTGGGGGCATGGCGGAGCTTGATTTCAGCAAGGACGCCGTGTGCAACCTCGCCTATTTCGGCCTGACCCCGGAGTGCATCGGCCGCGGGCTTGGTTTCTTTTTCCTACAACAGACGGTCGAACTGGCCTGGACACGCCCGATCCAGAGGTACACCGTTAACACTTGCACGCTCGACCATCGCCGTGCCCTGCCCCTCTATCAGCGGGTCGGTTTCGTTCCTTATTCCCGCGAGGAGCGCTACATCGAGTTGCCGTAGCCGTCACAAGCTCGCGAAGCCGGTTTCCTTCCGTTCCCGGACGGTGCAGAGTACCTTAGCAAAGAAGAGTTCAACGGGGAGCCTCGGAATGGCATTGGCAAATGCAGCGCGGAGCAATTCGGCGCAAATGTTCGGCCATCCGCGCGGGCTGACATATCTCTTCACAACCGAGATGTGGGAGCGCTTCGCTTATTACGGAATGCGCGCCATTCTCATCCTCTACCTGGTGAATTTCCTGCTGCTGCACCCCGTCGCGGAGAGCGTCATCGGCCTCGCCGCCACAAAGCACCTATTTGAGTACCTGACAGGCCCGCTGAATACGCAGCAATTCTCTTCGATGATCTACGGCACGTATACGGCATTCGTGTACCTGACGCCCTTCTTTGGCGGTATGATTGCCGACAATTGGGTGGGCCAGCGCTACAGCGTCATCATCGGTGGACTCCTGATGGCCATCGCTGAATTCGTGCTGATGGTGCCATCGCTTTTCGTCGTGGGCCTGTTGTTGCTGATCCTCGGCAACGGGTTTTTCAAGCCCAATATCTCGACTCAGGTCGGCAACCTGTACCGCGAAGGCGACAGCCGTATCGACCGCGCATATTCGATCTTCTATGTGGGCATCAATGTCGGCGCCTTCCTTTCCCCGATCATCTGCGGTTCGTTGCTCGGCGAACCCTATGGCTACCATTGGGGCTTCTGCGCGGCCGGGATTGGGATGATTCTCGGGCTGGTGATCTACGTAAACGCCTTGCGCACCTTGCCGCCAGACCGCATTGCGCGCCTCAGATCGAAAACGGATGAAAAGAGGCCGTTGACGGGAGAGGATTGGAAAGCGGTGTTTGCGCTTGTCCTGTTGTGCATCCCCGTCACCTTCTTCTGGGCGACGTACGAGCAGCAGGGCAACACCATGAACCTCTGGGCCCAGAGCTTCACCGACCGTCGCTTGATTCCGGGACTGCTCGATTGGGAAATTCCAGTGACTCTTTTTCAGGCGTTCAACCCGGCCATGATCGTCCTGTTCACCCCGCTTGTGGTGTGGTTCTGGGGCAGACAAGCGAAGAAGAACACCGAGCCTACGACGGTGACGAAAATGGCCCTTGGATTGTTCATGCTTGCCGTCTCGTATGCCATCATGGCATTGGCTGCTTACATAACGCCTGCCGGGCACACCACGAGCTGGTTATGGCTCTTCGCATTCTACGCCGTGATCACAATGGGCGAACTCTATCTCTCGCCGATCGGTCTTGCGCTGGTGGCGCGGGTTGCGCCGGCCCAAATCCTTTCGGCCATGATGGGGCTTTGGTTCATCACCAGCTTTACAGGCAATCTGCTGCAGGGCTACATCGGGACTTATTTCACAACGCTGGACAAGCCGCACTTCTTCCTGCTTTGCACGGTACTTGGTGCCGGAGCGGGTGTCGTGACTTGGATTTTCAATTTCCCGCTGAAACCTATCCTCGAGAAGAGAGGACCTACGGCTCAGCCCGAATTGGCGGAGCCGCAGGCCGATCCGCACATGGAACCGCGGCCCGCGGGGTGACATTCTTCGACCGCCGTGACGGATGAGAAGCCCGTAAGCAAAGAAACCCTCGCGGTCCATGAGGGCCGCATGAGCCCCGAGCATTTCGGCGTGGTGAACACGCCGGTGTACCGCGCCTCCACCATTCTCTATCGCGACCTCGCCACGCTGGAATCCGGCAATGTGCCGTATTTTTACGGCCGGCGTGGCACGCCGTCTTCGCGCAGTCTGGAAGAAGCCATTACCGCAATCGAAGGTGGCGTGCGAACTGTCGTCTGCTCATC
>JAFAVP010000119.1 GCA_019242395.1 Alphaproteobacteria bacterium
GTCACGCTCTGCAGTGGCGGAAGCGGGATTTCGACGATTCCGTACGATGGCCAGCAATCGAGCCACAGGATCCAGCTTTGCGTGTTGAGGGCGCGGCCCGTGTGCCATTCGGCGCGGGCGCGCGCGGCCGTGATGAGCCGCGTGATGAGCGCGTCGTCGTCCGCAGCGTCGACCTTGAGATGCAGCTTGGCATCGGCGAGCGTCACCGGCTCGACCGCCGGTGGCGTCATGAGTTGGAGGGACATCCCGCTGTGGTCCTCGAACAGATTGTCATCCCGGAAGCCGAGCGAAAGCCGAGGCTATCCGGGACCCATTGTGAAACTTCACCGTGGGTCCGGCTCGCGCGACGCTGACGCATCGCTTGGCCGGGATGACAGGTGGGGTTGGAACGGAGCTCTTAACTGACAGCGAACTTCATCAGCTTGATGGCTTCGAAGTTCTGCACCCCGCCGCCCACACGCTTCGTCGTGTAGAACAGCACGTAGGGCTTCGCCGAATACGGATCGCGCAGCACGCGTATCCCCACGCGGTCCACCACCAGATAGCCGCGCGCGAAATCGCCAAACGCGATCGAGTAGCTGTTCGCCGCGATGTCCGGCATGTCCTCGGCCACCGCTACCGGGAATCCGAACAACGTCGCGGGCTGGCCTGCTGCGAGCCCCGGGGCCCAGATGTAGTTGCCCTGCGTGTCCTTGAACTTGCGGATGGCGGCTTCGACCTTGCGGTTCATCACCCAGGTGGCATTGGCGCGATACGCCTGCTTCGGCGCGTAGGCGAGATCGAGGAGCTGATCGCTGGGATTGGACCCGGCAAAGGCACCGGCCGCGCCGCTCGCGATGTAGCCGATATTGCCCCACGTCCAGGAGCCATCCGCCACATTGGTGTAGCTGAGGATGCCTTTCGGCTGCGTGGTGCCGTTGCCGTTGATGAAGGCGGCGCCTTCCTGCTCGGCAAACACGATCTGCACCTCGTCCGCGAGCCACTGCTCGATGTCGACCTGCGCGTCGTCCAGCAGCGTCTGCGTGGCCGCCGGCATGGCGTAAAGCTCCATGGCGGGAAAATCGAGCGCCGACAGGTTTGGCGTGCTGGTTTGCGGCCGCGCGTCCGTTTCCGCCACCCAGCCGGTGCCGGGATCGTTGGTGCTGATCGGCTTGCGGTACACATTGCCGCCGATCTGCCTGACCGTGGCCAGCGCGCGGATGGGCGAGACCTTCGCCAGGATGCGGTCGATGGTTTCGGCGATCTCCAGCGGCACGACGTAGCCGCCATCGGGATTGGAACCGACGCTCATGGCCTTCACTTCCAGAGAATGGAAGCCGGACGCGTCACCTTTGCGAACGTACGAGTCGAAGGCGGCTTTGCGCTCGCGGGCGATGCGGTCGTTGGCGGTTTTGCTTTCGCCGCCGAGCGCAGGACGTGCGGCGGAGAGCATCAGTTCGTCCAGCGCGCGCTTCTGCGTTTCCAGCGCCTTGTTGATGCGCTCTACCTTTTCCTCGGTGACGGCATCGGCGCTGCGCTTTTCGATCTGCGCCAGGCGTTCGTCATTCGCCTCCTTGAAACTTTCGAAGGCATTCAGGAATTCACCGAACGCCTCCTTGATCTCGCGGGAGCTCGCGTCGCGCGTCTCCAGCGCCTTGGTTTCCAATTGCATGTGTGGTTCTCCTTGGGGTTGATGTGAGGCTCAGTGGCTCTCCCCCCGCGCAGCGGGGGGAGTACGGCCGAAGGCCGGGAGGGGGGGCACGCGAAGCACGCGAGAGCGTGTTCGCATCCGAGGCACGCGCCCCCTCCACCGCGCTGCGCGCGGTCCCCCTCCCCCGCTTCGCAGGGGAGGAGCCGGAGCTCGTGAAATGTGTTGCTGCCTCGCGAATGATCTCCGCCGTCGCGCTCTTCGCGCCAATGGCCGTGACGGTGCTGCCTTGCAAGAGGGGGAAGGTGACGATCGAGACTTCCCACAGCTCCACTTCCAGCAGCACGCGTCTGCCGGTGGCGGTGTCGCGCCGCGCACGTTGCGTCTTGAATCCGATGGAGAGGCCGTTGATCGCGCCGTCTTTCAACAACGCCAGCACATCGCGGCCACGTTCGATCTCGGTGGTGAGACGCCCGCGCACATAAAGCCCGCGCGTGTCTTCGCGGATCTCCTCCCACACGCCGATCGGCTCGTGCGCGAAGTGCTGGTAGAGCATGCGGATGCGCTCGATACCGTTCCGCGCGAGCGATTTGGCGAAGGCACCCGGCGCGACCACATCGCCCGCGCCGTCGGCGACTCCGAACAGCGAGGCGTAACCAGCGAACTCGTTGTGCTTCAGTTGCGCGAACGCGGCCGGCGCGTCGATGTGCGCCAGCCTGCGCCGCAGGTGCGTGACTTGCGGAGGCATAGTGTTTCTCTTTTCGTGAACTCGGCTGTCATCCCCGGCTGAGCGAAGCGTCAGCTTCGCGAGGGGAAGGGGACCCAGGTGGTCGAGCCAGCTTTGCTGTCGGACACTGAGCACAACCCAGTGCCTCAATTCGAACAATCAATGGTCGGAGAGACCTGGGTCCCCTTCCCTCATGCGAGCGCGTGGCGCTCGCACTCGCCGGGGATGACAATGGGTTATTACTTCGGTGCCCCTTGCATGCGGTCGAGCTTGCCTTCGATGCGCGACAGCTGGTCTTTCATCTCGCGCACCTGCTCTTCCAGCACGGCCACCTGCGCGATTGCCGACTGCTCGCTGGCAACCGTGCGTTCGAGCACGGAGATGCGATCGGCCGCGGAGCCGGCCCAGAACAGCGCGCCCGCGGTCTGCAACAAAAAAGCCGCCACAAGGGCGGCGGGGATCTTCTTCACATCCAGCGAAGGCTGGAGGTGTTCAGCGATACTGCTCATCTTCTTCTCTTTTGATGCTTCCGCGCGCTTGGCGCGCCAGTGCTTCGCTTCGTCTTGCGCAACAGGCGGACCGCCTGTATGGGGTGGCAACATCATTTCGGCTGGGGAGCCAATCCAAGATGAAATCGTTTGCTGTAGCGGCAGTCGCCGCGCTCGGCGCTGCTGTATCTGGCTGCGCCACCGTCTTCGAAGGCACGTCACAGGAAATCTCAGTGGTGACGAACCCGCCCGGCGCATCCTGCTCTTTCGAACGCCAAGGGATGCAAGTGGGGGCGATTGCAAACACCCCTGGCACGGCCAACATTCGCAAGAGCAAGTACGACATCATCATCAAGTGCGATAAGCCCGGTTATCAACAGGCGCAGTTCCTCGATCATTCCGGTGTTTCAGCAGCGATCGCTGGCAACGTTGCTGCCGATCTCCTGCTCACATGGGGTCTGTCTTCGGTCGTGGATTCGGCAGACGGCGCGGATAACAAGTACGACAGCGCAGTGACCATGACGCTGCTGCCCATTTCTGGCCAGGCGGCGCTGTCTCAATTGCCAGCGCCCTCGCCCTTCCCCCTGCAGATGCATTGCAAAAATCCGGATGTGGACGGCACCTTCGCGCAAGACGGGCCCTTCGGCTACGTCACCGCGAGGATACGGTTTCAGGTAAACTCATCCAGCGATTCCGGCTCGGTGAACGTCAGTCCTGCCGCCGCCGCCGTGTGCACCGTCAGCGCCAAGAAAGGAACAATCCTCGCCAGCGCCAGTTTCGCTTTCGAGCCCACTCTTTCGTGGACGGCTGGTGGCAACTCGCCACGGGAGATCGAGCAACATGTGGACATTGCCGAGTCCCGCCCTGATGGATCGCACGCCACTTTTACCATCAAGGCGAAGGATGAGACGCAGGGCACGGTGACCCTTGCGTTCCCGATCACCTACCGCTGATATTCAGCCGGCCGTCTGCAGCAAAAAAGCCGCCACGAGGGCGGCCGGGATCTTCTTCACATCCAGCCCCGGCTGGATGTGCGAGGTGATGGTGGTCATATCTCTTCTCGTTGGCCCGCGCTGCTAACGTGGCGCTTCGCGATAACGGTTGGAAAAGTAAGCGTCAGCTCACCTTTCCACATATCCTTTGCCTTAACGGTGAATATGTATCTCTTGTCGCTTCCTTGACCGCTGACGCTCTCCTGAACGTCCACATGTTTAGCGGCGTCATCACTGGCCGGTGGCGAGCCCTTCTCGATGGAAAAGGACGAACTCGCGATGATGGCGGGTTTCTTTGCTGACACCGTGCAAACGGCTGGGCTGGTCGGTGTCACACGGAGAGCGGAGGGATCACTGGTAGAATTGATATCGACCGAGACCTTAGCTGTAGCATATCCAGACGGCCCGTCCTGCACAAAGGCTCCCTCCAACGGTACAACTCCGCAATGCAAAGAAACTGGCAGGCTGGAAGTGGATTCGGGCGCAGTAGCCGCTTGCTCTACCAGGCGATGCGGTTCTCCTCCAGCGGGTGTGAGGTAGAGCGTTTTCTCGGGGAATGCGAAGAACAGATGAAGTCTCTGCAATTCCGCCAAGCCGAGTCTCACGTCGGCGCCGCCCCAGCAGATGCGATATCCTTCGCGCTTGCCATTGCAGCGCTGGCTCGGCTTGTCCCGGTAAATTTCTATGGCGGGGTTGTTTATGGTCAGACCACCGAGATTCAGCGAGTGAAATGGATAGCGTAAAAGGTCATCTCCTTGGCCAGTTGGCTTGAGCATCGGAGAGTCCTTCTCGATCCCGAATATCTCCTCCAGCGCCGTTATGCCCATTCGCGCGTGCTCCATCTCCAAAGTCGGAATGACGCTCACGTCCTTGCCATCCAGCTGCATGTCAAGAACAACGTCCCCGATGGGATCGAAGGTAAACGGGACGGCGGCATAGGAGCTTGCCCAGAAAACAGAGGCTCCGCCGCAGTGGCCTGGAGCGTAGAGATTGAGCTTATTCGAGTGAAGATCGAGTTCGGCGTCGAAATTGCTGAGCAGGGTTGCTCCTATGACACCGTCAGCGCCATCCGGAAAAGGCACTACTCGACCACTCATCATCGTTCCAGCTACGTACATGGTCACATCGGTGCTGTGCGCGGCTCCGATCCCGACCTCTGACACGGTCGCGACATACATCGCTGGCAATCCCGCTATGTTCACGAATGGGATACGCCGTCCGCTTCTGAAAATGGGCGTTGGTCGAAGCTTCAGCTCCGACGCGAGCGCATCCGAAATCGCGCTGTCGCCCCATAAGCTGATTATCATGTTTCTCGACTTGCCGCCGATGCTCACGGGCACCGTGGGCCAGCCGTTCGAAAGATAATGGATTTCCAGAGAAGCTAAACGCTCTAGTCTGCACGGCTTCGCTTGCTCGACTTGATTTTCGGCAAGGGCAGGGATTTCTGGGCCCGCAAAGCACCATGTGAAAACTGCAATAGCACTGCGAAGCAAAATCCATCTTTTCATAAGAGCCCCAGCAACAAACAGACCACGGATAGGACAGAATCGTCGATTACTGCAATACATCTCCACCTTCCACTGGGCTGTAGCCGGCGGCGGCGCGTTTTTCGTTCAAGGTGAGGAAGGATGCGGCGGTGAGTTTCTCCCACGTTGCCTCGCGTGCTTCGCTGAGCGCCGGAATTTCATCCATGTCATAACCGATGCGCAAACCCTCGCCGAATTTCGGCGCCAGCCAGCGCGTGAGCTGCGCGGCAGTGCGCGCCACCAGCGGCAGCACCGTTTGCCGCCACAGCGCCAGGTTGGCCTGCGCGTAATTGGAATAGGTGTTGTCGCCGGGAATGCCGAGCAGCATCGGCGGCACGCCGAAGGCAAGCGCAATCTCGCGCGCCGCCACGTCGCGGGTGTTGGCGAAATCGAGATCGGCCGGCGAATGGCTCATGCTCTGCCATTCAAGGCCGCCTTCCAGCACCATCGGCCGGCCGGCATTCATCGCGCCCTGGTAGCCTCGCTCCAACTCGTCCTTGAGATGCTTGAACTGATCGTCCGTCAGGTTGGGCGCGCCGTCCGGCCCTTTGTAGATGAGCGCGCCGGAAGGCCGCGCCGCATTGTCGAGCAGCGCCTTCGTCCAGGCGGCGCCTTCGTTGTGCACGTCGATCGCGTTGA
This sequence comes from Alphaproteobacteria bacterium, assembly GCA_019242395.1. Lineage (GTDB taxonomy): Bacteria > Pseudomonadota > Alphaproteobacteria > Micropepsales > Micropepsaceae > Rhizomicrobium. The sequence goes on from JAFAVP010000119.1 coordinate 6,000, forward strand.
GCGCAGGCTGTAGCGGCGAGAGGCCGTAGTAATCGTCAAGCGGATGAAACAACGTGCCGTGCAGCACCGGCAGAAAACCGGAGGCATCGCGGCCGATGCGCGTGGTTCGCCCGCTGACGCAGTAGTCGTAGGCCAGTGGCCACCCTCCGGCGCCTTCGATCACCTTCATGCGATCCGGCCGCAGCACATGCAGCTCGCGCAGTTCGTTCTGAAGCGTGATCGCCTGGAGATAGGCGTTGCCGGCGCATTGCACGAAGGCGTACCAGCGCTCGAACAGCGCCGTGCCGCTCTCCTGTGCGTTCGGCGATGTGAGCAGCGCCAGCAGCGGATGCGCGCTCAGTTCCTTCTCGCCCTCATAGAGCAGGAAGGGCACCGAAGCGGCGGCTTCGGCAATCATACGCACGCACCGATAGACCACCGCGTTCTGCATCACGCCGTTGCGGGCGAGGCTCGCATAATCGCGCGCACTCCAGCGGGGCCCGCCCATGAGCTGCAGCGCGACAAGCGGCTGCGTGGATTTGCGTTCCGGCGCGTTGGCGCGCGCCCGCCGCTCCAGGGAGCGGAAGAAACGTTCAAACATGATGCTGTTCCTTGATATGGCTAGATAACCCGCACGCGCGGGACTGGTATCAGCTTGCGGTTCTGCGGAAACAGCTCGGTCAGCGCCCACACCAGAGCATCGAGCCGATCCGGCGAAGGGCCGGTGCCGTCGAATTGGCAGAGCTGATCCTCAAGTTCCGGGAACACGCCGGCGTGATGCACGCGGCCTTGCTCGTAGAGGGCAGAGACCGGCTCCGCGCGCGCCACTTTGCCTTTGGAGGCGTGAACCAGCTTCACCTTCATGTTGGAATGCGCGGTGAAGAGGGTGCTCTGCACCATCTCCCCGCCCTGATTTGATTCCGCCACTACGCAATCGGCCTCGAACCGCTCATAAGCATCCGCGGCGCGATCGGCCCATTGTGCGGGCGACAGCATCTCTTTCGTGCAATCGGCGAGAACATAGGCATGGTCACCGCACAAACCGGCCACGACGATGCCGCAGGTTCCCTTCTTCGAAACCGGCGGATCGATGCCGACGACAACGCGCTCGCATGCCGGCGCCTGTTTCACACGCAGGGCTTCGATCCGGTCGCGCTGCCACAGCGCGCCTTCCACATCCTCGATGATTTCGCCGTCCAGTTCCTGCCGCCCCAGCCGCGTCTTGCCGTAGCTCTTCTTCATCGATGCAATGAAGGACTTCGCCAGATTGGCGGCGTTGTCGTAGGTGGTGCTCTTCGTCGCCGTGCAGCCGCTGGATGTGAAAAGCTCCAGCAGCGCGGGAATCGGCCGCGGCGTGGTGGTGATCATCATCCGCGGATTTTCACCGAGCCTTAGGCCCATGCGCACCATGTCGAGCGCGGCCTGCGGCTCCGGCCATTTGCAGAACTCATCGCCCCAGCAAAGCTCGAACTGATAGCCGCGGATGGAATCGGGTTCGTCCGCGCTCATCACCGCGGCCTCCGCGCCGGATGCAGGCCAGCGCACGCGGCGCAGGCTCGGCTCGTATTCCGCGCCTTCGCTGCAGCTGAGCAATCCAGATGGGCCCTCTATCATCACCGCCCTTGCATCCGCATGCGTGGCGGCAATGAGCGCCACGCGCTTCCTGCCCTGCCGCATCTGCTGGGCGACCCATTCCGCCCCGGCGCGCGTCTTTCCAGCGCCGCGCCCGCCGAGAAACAGCCAGACGTTCCAGTCGCCGGGCGGAGGTTTCTGCGACTTGCGGCCCCATAGCACCCAATCCGCCAGCATGTATTCGACATCGTCATCCGACAGATCGTTCATCTTCTCCGGATTGCTCGAGAGTAGCTTGAACAGTGAGCTTGCGGAGTAAGAGGTTTCGCCGGCTTCCATCTTTGACACTCATCTGGTTTTTGCGCGCGGCCGTGCGTCCGGCTTCGACTTTCACGAGGCGCTCCATGGTGCGCTCCAGGGTGGCGAGAATGCGGGCATGGCTCTCGCGCTCCTGCGTCGTGAGCTGCTCTGCCTTCTTGCATTCCATCATCGACAGCTGCTTCCGCAGCTCGTGAAAGATGCGCATGGTGACGTCATCCATCTCATCGGGGTTGATGTCGGCGGGCTGGAGCCCGCGGGTGCTGAGGGTGGCGCGCGCGTCGGCGCCCGCCGCCGGCCTGTCCGGCACGTGAGGCATGTCTCTTCTCCCATTTTTCTAGAGCGGTATGTTCGTCAGCTGCGAAACGAGCGGCGTTTCGCTGCCCGTCCATTCGTACTGAAAGTGATCGGCCTGCGTGACGTTCAGCAGCAGCTTCGGGCGGAAGACGGCGAGGCACACGCCGCCCTGACGGCGCACGCTGTCGTAGCAGATGCCGTTTGCGCCCGCTTTACGAAGCGCCACGCCATAGGTCTGCGACTCGGCGTAACTCGCGGGCGAGTACAGCTCCGGGTGCAAATCCTGCTGCCCGCGCAAATCTTGAAACTTCGCATCGACCTCCGCGCGCAACTCGCGCATCTGAATGGTCTGGTAATAGCCGGCGGCCGAATGCGAAAGCCTGCGCGTGTGGTGGTAAACGGTTTCACGGATCGCTGTTTGCAGATCGAAGGAGCAGTACCACGCGCCCAAGCTGCCATCGCTAAAGCGTCCGCCCGCTTCATCCGCATGAAGATACGCCGCCATGACAATGGTTGCGTTCGGTTCACCCACCAGCCATTCGCTCTCCGGCAACTCGTGCAACCGTTCAAAAGGCACCTGCAGCCGGTCATTCGTGAGCATCTCAAGTTCAAAGGCGGCCGCGATATCGGCAGGCGTTCCGCCCACCCGATCGAACACGCCGGTGGTGGGCCAGCGGCTCGCGATCAGGCGATGAGTCTGTTGCGCAATGTGCGTCAGCGCGGGAGCCCGTCAGCGCACGCCGCGCCAGGCATCCAGATAGCGGCGCGTGGCATAGAGATCTTCGATGCCGCCGTGCAGCATCCGCGCCAGCGGCGAGGCGCCGCCGAACACTGCTTCACTGTTTGCGGCTTTCAGCCAGCGCTTGCCGCCATCGCCATCGGCGAACAGCAGCGCCATCGCCTTGTAGATGCCGAGCACAAGCGAGATGCGCTCCAGCTGATCGCGCGATAGTGCCGAAAAGCGGTTCGCTTTCCAATTGTGCAAGCAGGATTTCGAAATCCCCCCCAGCAACGTCCGCTGCTGATCGGTGCTCAGATCCCAATCATCGGCGATGTTGAAAAAGGTCCGCAGACCCGGCCCGGTGAGCCGCCCGCGGTCCGCCGGGCTATCGAGCGAGGTCCGGACCGGAACCCAACTTGCCGCCGCTTCCGCAAATCCTATCACGCCATCCTCCATAATTGGTGTTATAGTCCAAATCTGGATGATTCGCAAGAGGTATCAACGTTCAGGGGCGCTCGCCCGCTCCATCGAGCTGCGTTCCGTCCAAGCACAATTCCGAAGATGGGTATAATATGCAGGACCAGCGTCACGCTGTCAACAGGAAAATATGAAATTTTTTCTAATAACAGCAAAAAGACTTAAACTCTGCGGATCGCCTGACCTCAGACCTATGGAGCGCCTTCTTTATGGTACCACTGGCACACCCGCTGCATCGTCCCCCGGGTTCGGCCGGCCGGGTTCAAAATGAACCGGGGCAGGCAAAGCCGGAGATCACCATGCGCGCATACATCATCGGAATGCTCTGTTGTCTCGCCGCCTTGCCCCCTGGGGCCGCGCTGGCGCAGGACGACTATGGCCAAATGCGCCCGTACGACGAGTATCGCGCCTCGCCCCCGGCGGCCGACCGGTACCCGGAGCGGAGAGATACCTACAGCGAGGAAAGACCCCGTCCTGCGCGGCCCACCGTGGCGGTGGATTTCGCGGCGAGCAACGATCTGGTCGCAAGCCGGCTGCGCGATCTGCTTGCCTATGTGCTGCGGCGCGACGGCCGCTTCGCCGTCCTCCGCTCCGAGGAGACGCGGCAAGAGGGTGCAGACCTCCTCATAGACGGCACGGTGACGAACTACCGCCTTTCGCCCTCCAGCAAGGGCCGGCAATCCGCCGACATCGATCTCTCGTTCGAATTGATCGATGCCACCACAGGCGCGCCGCTTGGCACCGTGACAGCTACGGCGAGCGAGTCTGGAACCGCAGCCAGCCTCTCCGAAGCACCAGAGGACTTTCCGGAATCGGCGCTCGGCCGCGCCGCCGAAGACGCATTGCGCCTGGCACTGCCGAAGATCGTGCACCTTGTGAAGTCGCGCCCGCCCGACAACGAACCGGACGACTACGCGCCATAACCTGGCGGACCTACGGCGTCACGCGAAAGACCGTGCCGCAGCCATAGACGCTGCAGTGACCTTTGATCAGTCCGCCTTGGAAAGATGTCCCGTACAGATTGCCTGTGGCATCCCAGGCCAATGTTGCGGTCGACGCAAAGCCGTCCTTCCCACCACTAAAGGTGTGAAGCACGCGCTCGCTGCCGTCGGACGCTACTTCGAAAATGTTGCCAGGCCCTCCATCGCCATCGGCGGCCGATGTTGTGCCGAAGACATTTCCTTTGCTGTCCAAAACCACGCCGCCCATCGGGCCCGCACCATCGCCGGGCGCGAAGGAATGAACCACGGATTCGCTTCCCGCAGACGTGACCCGATATACCACGCCGAAATTGTTCTCGCCGCCGGCCACCGTCGTTCCAAAGAGAGTGCCGTCTTTGTCGATCGTCAGATCCGAGTATGGCTGATACCCGTCCAGACTCCCGGTGAAGGAATAGAGCACGCTAAACACGCCTTGCGGTGAGATCTTGAAGATGGCGCCCGGACCGAAGTCTCCGCCGAACGGCGAAGCCCCAAAAAGATTTCCGGCCTTGTCGAACACCACATTGCTCGCCGGGTTGCTGCAATTGAAGCCATCGCAGCTATGCAGTTGCGTCTCTTTTCCCTTGGGAGAAATCCTGAAGATGGTGCCCTGGTAGTCGGGCCCTCCCCCCGCCGTGGTGCCGTAGATGTTGCCCTTTTTGTCTAGTGCAACACTGCCGGACGGATACGCTCCATCGCTGTCGCCCTGGAAAGCATAAATCACGCTCTCCTTTCCATCCGGCGCTATCCTGTAGACGGTACCGCAGCCGCTGCAAAAGGCAGCGCCACCGCCATTCGAGGTGGTTCCATAAAGCGATCCGTCCGGCGCCAGCGTCACTCCCGCAACCGGGTTTGCGCCATCGCTGCCGCCTTTGAAGGCGTAAATGACTGCGTAGGTTCCGTCACCCGCTATGCGAAAAACAGTGCCGCAGCCCCCTCCGCCACAACCCTTGCCACCGCCGTACTCGGTGGTGCCGTAAAAATTGCCTTGCCCGTCAGGGGTGATTGCCGCGTTCGAATTGACGCCGTCTTTTCCGCCTTTGAAGGTATGCAGCACCCTAAAGTTGCCCGCGGATACCGGCGCAGCAAAGGCAAACGCGCAAGCGCCGGCCAGCAAGACTCTCGAGATGGTGCGAGACATAGAGTTCCCCATCGAAGCACTCCGGCGCGGCCGGGCTTCCGGTTAGCGTTTCATGTTTCGAAGGAGCAGCCCCGCCCCGACGCGCCTCGCTTACGGCCGCGCCGGGGCGAAGTAAATAGAATAAACGTGGGGGTCATTGTAGCGCACCGTTGAGGTACGCCAAACAATCATAAAGCAATCGTGCTGCTCCTATGACAGGCAACCTGCTGTGCTTGCAGCACACTTCAGGAGAACTCCGCCATCAACCCGGCGCAAACGCCGAGGAAAGAGGCCAAGGCCGCAAACTCCAGCAAACCGGTAAAGAGAAAGCGCAGCTGAGGCTTATAGCGCGCGAGATCAGCAAGGCGGGCCGTTTGCGGCGGCGCGGATGCCCAGACCAACGACTGGTGCATCGTGGTGTCCTTTCGTAGCTGTCCCGCCAAATCCCCCCGGCCCTGGCCGCTTCCCCGTTGCGCCAGGCCGGTTTCAGTCTCAAACGCGGTTCGAGCGAGAAAGCTCCAAGGGAATCGTCCGCCCACGCACGATCAATGGTTAACGCTTTCTTAAAACCACTGACGAAGCAGCTCGCAAGGCGCTGGTAAGGTAACCGGTGTTACGCTGGCCCGTTGTTTCCGCGTGCGCAGGCTGTGCTCAAGGACAAACTGGTCACCACGCTGAGGTGGTTTGCGATCTGCGTCGCCAGCGCGATGCTGCTCGATTACTTCGTCACCGTGGGAGTCTTGCACAACTACGCAGGATATACCCCGCTCCAGACCTTTCTCATCGCCTCCATGGTCACGCTGCCCGCGGCCTACGCACTGGTGAGCGGCCGGATCAATCTGCGGCAGGCGCATGACGAGCTGGCGGAGGCGCGCGACGCAGCCATCCGCGCCAATCTCTCCCGGACGATGTTCTTCGCCAGCATGAGCCACGAGTTGCGCACGCCATTGAACGCCATCCTTGGCTTCGCCGAGATGCAGCAGCATGAGATCTTCGCGGCGAAGCGGGTGGAATATGCCAAATTGATTCACGCGTCGGGCGAGCACCTGCTGGCGCTCGTGAACGACCTGCTCGAAATCTCCCGGATGGATGCCGGCAAGCTGGATCTGGTGGAGGAGCGAATCGCGCTGGCACCGCTGATCGCCGAATGCATCGAGATGATCCGCCCCCGCGCGACCGCGGCCCGCCTGCGCCTTGTCAGCAAAATCGCGCCGCAGCTCCCGGACGTGATGGCGGACCGGCGGGCACTCCGGCAGGTTCTGCTGAATCTGCTTTCGAACGCCGTGAAGTTCAGCGAGAGCGGCGGCTGCATCGAAGTTTCCGGGCAGCGCATGGCATCGGGGCAGATCGCGCTGCGCGTGCGCGATGAAGGCGTGGGGATTGCGGACGACGAGCAGGCGCTCGTCTTTCAGCCATTCAAGCAAACGAAATCCAGCAAGCGCTCGCACGAAGGCACCGGCCTTGGCCTGCCCATCGTCAAAGGATTGGTGGAAGCGCATGGCGGCCGCGTCTCGCTGCAGAGCGAACTTGGCCGCGGCACATCCGTGTTCGTGTTCCTGCCCGCCGGGCGCGTGTGCGAGAACGAAGGCGAACGGGAAGCCGCCTAGATCAACTCCTCGAGGATATATAGCCCGGCGATCATCGCGCCCGCCCCGATGGCGCCGACCAGCAACGATGCCATCAGCCCGATGAGGCGCTCGCTGACAGGCGCGGCGCCCCGCTTGAAGGCCACATAAAGGCCGAAGGCCAGAAAACCGGCCACCCAGATGATCGCCGTGAAATACACAAGCGGCTGGAAAATCATGCGAGCCCTTGCCCCGAAAAGAAGCCCGAGTTTACCCGAACCGGCGGAGCAAGGCGAGTTGCCACGGGTGACAGCGATGCGCTTCCGCGCTATCCCAGTCCATGCGTCTCGCCATCCTTGGACTGGTGCTGGCCCTCTGCGGCTGCGGCGTGTTTCCCACGGCCGCAGATCGTGCCGTGCGCAACTCACCGAACTTCCGCGCCGGCTACGACGATGGCTGCGCCGCCGCGAGCACCCGTGGCGCCAATCCGCGGGAAGATCCCTATCGCGACGAAGACGCATACCAGAAGGACCGTGCCTACCACTCAGGCTGGAGCAACGGCTTCGCCGCCTGCAGAAGCGATCTGGGAGCAAATCCTGTCGGGGGTTCCGCCTTCAACCCGGCGCCGGGCCAACACTAACAGCGGACTTGCCGCGGGCTTGTTCGGCCTCCAGAAGCTCGGCGCGCAGCTCGATCAGCCGGTGAAGCGCCGCCGCCTTGATAGTCTCCACGAGACCGGACGCGCGCGGACTGCCAAGGCCTACATTCGGCTCATGCGGCATCAGGATCGCCACCAGCCCTATCCAGAAGATCGCCCGCAGGATCATGCCGCAGCCTTTCGCGCGACAATAACGCTAAGCGTGCGGTTTTGCTCCCGCCTCAAAACAATCGCTAAAGTTGCAGCAAATTCCGCTAAAATAGATGCGCTGCCGCAGGCTAGGAAAACATCGGCCTGCGCCGCGGCAGAGAGATCGAATCAAATCTGCCGCGAATTCGAATCGCATTTGAAGGAATGCGCGCTTTGACCGGGCAGGCGTGACCGTATCGCGCGAATCGAGTCGTGCGGCTGGAGGGCATAGCCGGATGCCTCCAAACCTGCGTCCGCGGCGCTGGGGTTAACAGTTCGTAAATCGCCGGCTGAAAAATGTTGCGCAATCCACAACGATCGCGCGCGGGATTCAATTTTCGTTAAGGCTGTCCGGTCCAGCATCCCTTACCCAAGCCTTAAGAAGAGAACCCGGTGATGGCTGGTTTCGCAGAAGCAGC
>JAFAVP010000123.1 GCA_019242395.1 Alphaproteobacteria bacterium
CGTCGCGCTCATTTTCTCCACTTTTCTGAAGATATTTCTGATGAACCTCGACAGCTTTTTCAAAGGTCATCGATGAAACCATCGCAGCGTATCGGATAGCCTGCAGTTCCATATACCCGCCGTCCTCGGTCCGCTTTAATTCGATCACCACCAAGTTGGCGCTCTTGTCAATTGCGAGGATGTCGATCCGGTGGCGCGACTCTTTCCATTCGCCGAACTCGTCGGAAATAACAAAGGTATCCGGTGCGATTACCTCGATGTGCTTTAGGAGTAGCCGCTGGATATCTTGCCGCTCCCGCATGCCTGCAGTGCTGAACGTGGTCTTTTCAAGCTGGCTGATGCCGCTACGCGCAAATTCAAAGATCGGCATGGTCTATGTTGCCCTTGCATGGTGCGCTGCCACCACGCGGGCGATGGCCATGGTCAAGCGCTTGCCCGTGGGAATGTGGAGGAATTCGTTGGGGCCATGCGCATTCGAATGCGGCCCCAGCACGCCGGTGATGACGAACTGCGTCTGCGGGAACTTCTCGCCCAGCATGCCCATGAAGGGAATGGTGCCGCCTTCGCCCATGTAGGCGGGCGGCTTGCCGAAGGCTTCTTCGGAAGCCTGCGCCACCGCCTTCTCCAGCCAGGGCGCCAGCGGCGGCGCGTTCCAGCCCGTTTGTCCGCCTTCGGCGTGGAATTCCACCTCCGCCTTGTAGGGCGGATCGGCTTCCAGCGCGCGCTTCATCGCCTGCACCGCCGTTTCGCCGTCGAGCGTCGGCGGAATGCGCATGCTGAGCTTGGCGGTGGAAAACGGCAGCAGCACGTTGCCGGCGTTTTCCGGCGCGGGATATCCATCTATGCCGACGACGGCCAGCTGCGGCCGCCAGGTGCGGTTCAAGGTGAGCTCGCCCAGATCTTCCGACATCGGGCGAATGGAGCCGGCGAAGGGAAATTTGTCGTACACCGCGGTGCCGAGAATGCGCGCGGCTTCCTTCGCCTGCTCGATGCGCTGCGGCGGAATCTGCACATAGAGGTCCGGCAGTTTGATTTCGCCGCTGTTCTCGTCCTCGATGCGTGACAGCATGGTGCGCAAAATGCGGAACGACGACGGCACGATGCCGGATGCATCGCCGGAATGCACGCCTTCCGTCAGCACCTTCACGGTCAGCGAGCCCGCCGCGATACCGCGCAAGCTCGTGGTCAGCCACAGCCGTTCGTAATCGCCGCAGCCGGAATCGAGGCACACCACCAGCGACGGCTGACCAATCCGATCCAGCAGATGATCGACATAGAACGGCAGGTCGTAGCTGCCGGATTCCTCGCACGCCTCGATCATCACCACGCAGCGGGCGCGCGGCACATTCTGCTCGCGTAAGCCGCGAAGCGCGGCGAGTGACGCATAAATCGCATAGCCGTCATCCGCAGAGCCGCGGCCGTAGAGCTTGTCCCCCTTGCGCACCGGCTTCCAGGGCCCGAGATCGTCCGCCCAGCCTTTCATCTCCGGCTGCTTGTCGAGATGACCGTAGAGCAGCACGGTGTCGTCCTTGTCGCCGGGCAAATCCATGAAGATGAGCGGCGTGCGGCCAGGCAGCCGCGTGACTTCCAGCGCTGCGCCGGGAAAGGCGGTGAGCTGCTCGCGCGCCCACGCTTCCATCAGCTTCACGGCATCCTCCATGTAGCCGTGCTCCACCCATTGCGGATCGTAAGCCGGCGACTTGTTGGGGATGCGGACGTATTCGGTGATGGAAGGAAGGATGGAATCCTCCCAGAAGGTTTCGGCAAACTCTTTCAGGCGGGCGGTATCCATCGGCGCCGTTTTCCTTTAGGTGCGTTCTCTCTTTGGCATTCTAAGGCGAGATTGCCTCATGTCGAATCGCTTTCCCCATACCGTCATGGCCGCCCACCGAGGCGGACATCCATCCGGCGCTTGTCAACGCGCCGAAGAGAGTCCATCGCTCGCAGACGCTCGCGCGATGGATGGCCGGGTCGAGCCCGGCCATGACGGAGAGAAGCCATGAAACTTGCGAGCTTCGAGAGCGGCGGGCGGGAAAGCATTGGCATCGTGGTAGGCGATGCGCTGATCGATTTCGCCCGCGCCGCGCCCGATCTGCCGTCCGACATGCGCGATCTCATCCGCGTCTGGCCGGACGTGGAGCAAACCGTGCGCGCGCTCCCCTCACAGGCAGAGGCCGATGTGCCGCTCGCGAGCGTGCGGCTGCTGGCGCCGGTGCCGCGGCCGCAGAAGATTCTCGCCATCGGCCTCAACTACGACGATCACGTCGCGGAAAGCGGCCGCGAGAAGCCGAAGCAGCAGACCTGGTTCTCCAAAATGCCGAGCGCGGTGAACGGGCCTTACGATCCTGTGCAACTACCCAAGGCATCCTCGCAGCTCGACTACGAAGCGGAGATGGTGTTCGTCATCGGCAAACGCTGCCGCCATGTGAAGAAGGAAGAGGCGGCGTCCGTGGTGTTCGGCTATTGCGCCGGCAACGATGTCTCGGTGCGCGACTGGCAGTTCGCGACCGGCCAGTTCGTGCTCGGCAAATCGTTCGACACGCACGCGCCGTTCGGGCCGTGGATCGTGACGCCGGACGAGGTGGGCAATCCCCACGCGCTTGGCATCCGCTGCTTCGTGAATGGCGAGAAGCGGCAGGAATCGAACACACGCCACCTCATCTTCAATGTGTTCGACCAGATCGCACACGTCACTCAGGCCCTTACGCTTGAGGCTGGCGATGTCATCTACACCGGGACTCCTGCGGGCGTCGGCTTCGCCATGAAGCCGCCGAAGTTCCTGCAAGCCGACGACGTGGTCCGCATCGAAATCGACAAAATTGGTGCAATCGAGAATCGGATCATACCAGAACCCTAGCCCGCTCGTCATAAGAAAGAGGGCTAATTTTTGACCTACCGACCTTGACGTAGGCTAAATTCTGTCCTATGTGGACACAGGGCCAGCATCCATGCCGACGCTCTATCGGACCGCCAACTGGAAGATCACGATGTACTTTGGCGATCACCATCCGCCGCACTTTCACATTGTGATGAAAGATGGCCGCGAAGCGCTTGTCGGGCTGGACGGTCTTGGGGTCATTGAAGGGGCTGTATCCAGCGCCGCCCTGAAGGCCGCTCGGAAGTGGGCGGCGGGGAATGCGTCTCTGCTGTCGGAAACATGGGCGCGGATGCAGCAAACACGGTAGGAGTTCGAGATGTCACTACCACGCATCGAAAAGGTCCAGGCGCAGCCCAAGGCGAAGTTGCGGCTGAAGGTGAGGGGCGAGAGCGGCTGGCGTGCGGCCGATCTCAGCGGCTTCATCGCGCGCTATGCTGGACTGGCGCCGCTGGAAGCAGACGCCGTGTTCCGGCGCGCGAAGGTGATCGACTGGGGCGCGGCAGTCGGTTGGCCGGGCGATCTGGATATCGGCGCGCGCACGCTGGTGCGGTTGTCCGATGAACAGTCCACCTTCTCGAATGCGGAATTCCGCGCCTGGCAGAATGAGATGAAGCTGTCGAACACAGAAGCTGCGGATGTGCTTGGCGTGAGCCTTGCCACGATCAAGAACTATCGCTCTGCCGCCGGCATTCCCACGGCCATCGCTATCGCTTGCCGCGCCATGCGCAGCGACCCGGCCATCCTCGCCGCGCACTTTGAGCCACGCGCGAAAACAAGAAGGGCGGTGTAACAGCAGATTGGATGGCGCAACCAAGGGGCGGGGCTCGCGTTCACGCTGCGGAACCTTTGGAACTTCTCGGCTGGTGCGCGCCCATTCCGACGAACACGCCTCGACCTCAACCGTCGAGAATCTCGCGCAGGAGCTGGTCAGCGGGCTGGAAGCGGCGCAGCCCAAGATCGCCTACAAGCCGCCGCGCGGCGGCCGCTTTACCGCGGACGTGAAGGCGCTGGCGAAGCGCTTTCGCCTGCATCTCATCACGCCGGCGCAGCTGAAGATCACGCGAAAAAAAGCGGGCGAGGGCTTTGCCTACACTTCCGCCATCGGCAAGCCTATCAAGGATGAGAAAACGATCTACCGCTTGAACCACCTTGCGGTGCCGCCGGCCTATGAGGACGTTCATTATGCGGCCGATCCTCGCGCGCACATTCAGGCCATCGGGCGCGATGCCGCCGGGCGGCTACAGTACCGCTACCATCCCGATTGGGAGAAGGTGCGCGAGGCGCGCAAGACCGAGCACCTCCACAACCTGGTGCAGGTGCTGCCGAAAATCCGCCGCTCCATCGCGCAGCATCTCGCAGGCGAGGAGCCAACCAAAGCGTTCGCGCTGGCCGCGGTGATC
>JAFAVP010000133.1 GCA_019242395.1 Alphaproteobacteria bacterium
TCCAGCCGTGACGTAAGTCATCTGGCAACTTCACGCGCGCATTGTTACCGCCTCATCGCCCGCAGTAACCGAATCGTAAGCATAGCCGCTTCATCTTGTGCCCAGCCCGCCTAGAGCGGCTCGCGTAATTTAGCGTTGGAGACCAACATGAACCGGAACATCCTTGGCGCTACTTTTTTCGGCACCCTTGCGCTGGGTACGGCGCCCGTGTCCGCGCAACCGATGAACGATGTGGGCAGCCCTTGGCGCGGTCTCTACATTGGCATCGGCGGGCATCTCGGCGAGGCGTTCGGCGGCAATAAACTCAGCTTTCAGGATCTCAGTACTGCGCAGGATCTCTCGTTTCAGGCCAACAATTCCGATCATACACTGCTGGGTGGCGTTCAGCTTGGGCAGCTGTGGCCGGTGGGCGGAATGGTGCTGGGGCTGGAGAGCGACATCAGTTTCGGCAAGGACATCGACTTCCTCTCCAGCATTCGCGGCGTGGTTGGGGTACCCCTTGGCCCAGCGCTGATCTATGGAACTGGCGGGCTTGGCCAGGAAGTCGCGCCCAAGAATTTCGGCGTGAGCTCTGCTACGGGCGAAATCGACACTTTCGCCGGAAAGGAGAGCAAGTACGGCTGGACGGTGGGCGGCGGTGTTGAGTTCATGGTGGCGCCGCGGATCACGCTGGGCGCGGAAGCCATTCACTACGACTTCGGGAGCGACACCATAGCGATGAACACGGTGCTGGGCGCCGAGCCGTTCAATGTGATCGCCCAGCGCAGCTTCACAGTGGTTCGCGCCCGCATAGACTACCACTTCTCCAACTTCTTCTGATCGTATCAACCCGTCTTGGGAACGTCCGCCAGCTTGGCACTCTCGTCGTGAGTGCCGGCGGCGTCCCCCAGGAACGCCCGACCGCGGAAGACGGAGAGGAGGCGCATATTCTGCGCCTGCAGCATCTCGGCCGCGCCTTCCTCCCGGTCGATCAACACGAGCGCCGCGCTGACCTGAGCGCCAGCTGCCCGAACCGCATCTACGGCTTTCAGAATCGAGCCGCCGCTGGTCGCAACATCATCGATGATCATGACGCGCGCGTTCTTAAGCGTTTCCCCGGGCGCAAGGCCCTCCAGCATATCCATAGTCCCGTGACCTTTAGGCTGCTTGCGCACGAAGAAAGTTTTGACCGGCCGGCCCTCCGCTTCGCTGACGGCTGCCATTGCGGCGATTACGGGCACCGCGCCCATTTCAAGTCCGCCGACGTAATCCGGCGACTCCGGCCAAATGCGCGCGAGCAGCGCACGTGCAGAGAGCAGGGCGCCCTTCGGTGACATCATGGTGGGCTTGAGGTTGAAATAGAGCTCGCTCTCGCGGCCGGAGGCGAGCCGGAATTTTCCGCGCCTGAAGGAGCGCTCGCGGATGATCTCGAATAGCACCGCGTCGTCTGTGGAACGGTCATTGGCCGTCATCGGGGATCTCGCCACATGGGCCACAGCGTAGGGCCGTTGGGGATTTGAATCTCACCCGTCACCTCAAATCCGAAAGCTCTATAGACTGGAATGTTGGTGGGCTTGCTCGATTCGAGGTAACAGGGGATGCGGCTTGCATCCGCGACCGCAAGCTGCTGCCGCATGGCGATGCCGGCGAAGCCTCTACCCTGTTTCGGCGGGTCGGTGCCTATCACCTGCAAATACCAGTGCGGCTTCTTGGGATGCATTTTCTCGATTCGCCCCATGGTGCTCATGGCGTTCAGCGCGCCTCTTCCAAAGATGCCGAGCATCTCCGGACCATTGGTTATGTATTGCCACCAGTGGACATGCCACCGGTTCGGCGGACGCCACAGCGTGGCGCATTCGTGGCCGCTCGTCGCGAAGCAGGTGCCATACGGAATCGCAAGCTTGTGCAACAGCCTGAAGATGCGCGTGAGCTTCGCCTCACGGCCGTCCTCTCGCGGCAGGAAATGCAGCATCACCGGATCGTCCCAGAACGCGCGCGCCAGCATGCGCGAGACGAGAGGAATCTCGGGTGTTGTGGTGCGGCGCACAGTAGTTTGGGCCGCCGTATGAGCAGGCGTGGAATAGTCGCGGTGAATCGCACACCTCCTCAGCACGGGATCGCGCAGTGCCGGGCAGAGAGTCTCCCGGAATAGCGCCGGGCTCAAGGGCGAAAGCGCCTAATTTTGCGGCCCGGCCAAATCCTGGAAAGCCGAGATCACCTTCATGTACGTGTCACGCTTGAAGGGCACGATAAGTCTAGGCAGAGCTTCAATGGCGAGCCACTTCCATTCGGCGAATTCGGGTTCGGCGGTGTGGATATTGATATCGGCGTCCTCGCCCAGGAAGCGCATCGCCATCCACTTTTGCCGTTGGCCTCGATACCTGCCGCGCAGAGCAATTCCGAGCAGGTGAGAAGGCAAATCGTAGCAAAGCCATTCAGGATAGTCCCGAAGGAACTTCGCATTGCCAGTGCCGATCTCTTCCTCAAGCTCCCGCAACGCGGCTTCCTCGGGCGTTTCGTTTCCGTCGATGCCCCCTTGAGGCATTTGCCAGCCTTCCACGGTCTGGTCGATCCGTTTGCCAACGAAGACATGCCCATCTTTATTGAGGAGCATCACGCCGACGCAGGGCCGGTAAGGCAGGTCCTCATGCTTTAGATGCGAATGACGGCGGGACATGCGTTTATTGCCGGATGTGCAAATAGGGCCGGAGCAAATATCAGAACAACGCCGGGATCGGCAAGGATGCGCAACCAGCCAGTGCTGAAGTCCGGCAGTGGCGGCCCAGACAAAGGAGGTGACTGGCGGCTCGTTTACCGGCCAGACGCCGGCGCCGTTCCATGCAGCAACTCGGTGGCGTAACTCAGCTGGAAGTCAGCATATATTCTCTTCGGATCGGGGCGGATCACCGAAGCCACATCGGATTTGACCGGAACACCTTCTGCCGCGAGATGCCTTGGGAGATCGGCCTCGCGGCCGATCAGTGATAGGAAGACGCTTTTGTCTGCACCGTTGTCGGCCACTGCAATGTCCGGAACGATACCCGTCGTCTGTATGGAACGGCCGGACGGCGTATAATACCGGGCAGTCGTCATGTGCAGCGCCCCCGCCCTGCCATTGTCGAGCGGAATGACGGTCTGAACCGAGCCCTTGCCGAAGGTGAGGCTGCCTTCGATCCTGGCGCGTCTGTGGTCCTGCAATGCGCCCGCAACGATCTCCGACGCGCTCGCGGTTCCACCGTTCACCAGCACAATGATGGGCTTGCCATCCGCGATATCCCCGGGTTGGGCGTCGAAACGCTGCGTCTCGTCCTTGTTGCGCCCGCGAATGGAGACGATCTCTCCGCCGTCCAGAAAATCGTCGGATACCGCAATTGCCTGATCCAGCAGGCCGCCGCCGTCATCCCTCAAATCGAGGATGTAGCCCTTCAGCTTCGGCCCAACTTGCTTCTTCAGGGCGGCTACAGCAGCGCGAAGCCCTGTGTCTGTGCGCTCGTTGAACGCCGGGATCTTGATGTAACCAATATCGCCTTGGCGCTTGTGAGTCACGGCCTCGACCGCGATCACTTCCCGCGTCAGCTTTACTTCGAATGGATCGCGCAGACCTTGGCGCATGATGCTCAAGGTGACCTTGGTGCCGGTCGGGCCACGCAGCTTGTCCTGCACGTCGTCCAGCTTGAGGCCGGTGATCATCTTCCCGTCAATCGAGAGGATGCGATCGCCAGCCTTGATGCCACCCCGCGATGCAGGTGTGTCTTCGATGGGAGAGACGACGGTGACCAGGGTTTCATCCAGCCCGATCACGAGGCCCACGCCCCCATACTGGCCTTCGGTCTTCACCTGCATGGCAGCGTAGGTCCGCGGGTCGAAGTAGCTTGAGTGCGGATCCAGATCGCCAAGCATGCCACTCAAGGCCCCTTCAACCAGTTGCTGGTCCCCGGGCGCCTCGACGTAGTTGGCGCGCACAATCGCATAGGCCTTGCCGAAACGCGCAAGTTCGGCGCTCGAGTCCGCGCCTTCCGCAAGGTGCAGGAGAGCAAAAGTTGCGCAAAAAGCCCCCCCCGCTGCAACGGCGCCCGCGACGGCGCGGTTCACGAAAACTTCTCCGCCGAATCTCTCACGATCAATTCGCCGACGCGCTCTTCACGATCGCCGCAACAGTTTGCTTGCCGCGAAGCATATCCAGTGCGTAGGCCAGCTGAAAGTCGTCATACTTCTTGCCTGGAGCTGGCGTGATCACCGGCTGCTTTTGCTTCTTTGCGGCCTCGCCGGTGAGATGTCCCGGCAGGTCAGCCTCGCTTGGACGGATGGCTTTAGGAGTGTCGTCATCAGTGCCTTGAGAAACCGCTTTGTCCGGAACGATTCCGGTTGCCTGAATGGAGTGACCAGAGGGGGTATAGTAGCGGGCGGTGGTCAGCCGCAGCGCTCCGCCGCCCTCCCCAAGCGGGATGATCGTCTGCACCGAACCTTTGCCAAACGACGTCATGCCCACAACGGTGGCCCTCTTGTGATCCTGCAGGGCGCCCGCGACAATTTCGGATGCGCTGGCCGTACCAGCATTGATCAACACGACAAGGGGCTTGCCATCGGCGATATCGCCGCCGCGCGCATTATAGCGCTGCGTATCGTCGGAATGGCGCCCGCGGGTTGAGACGATCTCACCGGAAGCCAGAAAATCGTCTGAAACGGCAACCGCCTGATCGAGCAATCCGCCGGGATCGTTCCGCAGATCGATGACGTAACCCTTTACCGCGCCTCCAATTTGAGCTTTCAGGTCGCGGATCGCCTTTTCGAGACCTGAAGCAGTCCGCTCGTTGAAGGCGGCTATGCGAATATAGCCGACGTCGCCTTCTCGCCTGTATTTCACGCTGTCAACGTGGATCGCCGCACGGATGAGAGTGACATCGAAGGGCTTTTTGGAGCCGGGACGCAGGACCGTGAGCGAAACCTTCGTCCCGCTAGCGCCGCGCATCTTGTCAATAGCGTCGTTCAGAGCCATGCCCTGAATAGGCGTGGAGTTGATGGCAGCGATGAAGTCCCCGGTTTTCAGCCCTGCTTTCGCGGCGGGTGTATCGTCGATCGGTGAGATGACCTTCACCAGGCCATCCTCCATCGTGACTTCCAGCCCCAGCCCGCCGAATTCACCCCTGGTCTGGATCTGCATGTCGGCATATGTTTTGGCGTCCATGTAACTGGAGTGAGGATCGAGGCCTGAAACCATGCCTTCGATCGCGTTGTTCACCAACTCCGCATCTTGCACCGGGCGAACATAATTGGCGCGCACCCGCTCGAAAGCATCGCTGAAGAGATCCAGTTGCCGGTAAGCCGAAAGATCGTTCGCTCCGTGGGCCGAAGGGTACAGCATCAGCGCTGCCGCAAATCCAGCCACTCCGCCTGCCGCAACCAACGCAAACCGCTTCATGATCTTCGTGCCTTCCTGAGATCGATCCCCAGCCATGGTGCCGGGCTTACGTTCTTTCCGTTTCGTCTAAGTTCAAAATAGAGCCTCGCTCCATCTCGCCCGCGCGGCATGCTGCCGACCGGCTCGCCAGCGAGCAACTGATCGCCGGGCCGGACGTTGACGCGGTCCAAGCCGGCAAGCACAAGATCGTACCCGTCCGAGGTTTCCAAGATCAAGACTTGCCCGGCTGTATGGTAAGGGCCCGCGAAAAGAACGCGCGAGTCTGCGGGGGCTACCACTGCCGCACCGCCCGGGGCGAGGAAACTGATGCCCGGTACCCGCTCCCCAGAAGGAGCGCCCGAAATCGGGCCCGTGACAGGTCGCGCCAGGGAGCCCGGTCGCAAAGCCGCAAAAGCCGCCTGCCGCGTTGCGGAAACGACCACCATTCTCTCTGGAGCGCCATGCGCCACCCGCAATGCCGCAACCCGATCGATCAATACTCTGAGGTCCGAAGCCTCCCGCGCCACTGCCTCCAATTTGGATTGCAGCTTCTGATAATCAGCAAGCGCACCCGTTGCCTCCCGTTCTTTCGTCGCGAGAAGTTGATCGAGCTCCGTTTGCGCGGCACTGAGCTTTACTGCAGTTCGCGCGCCTTCGACGCGGCGGGCAAGAAGGGATGTCCGCGTTTTCCTCAATGTTCGCAGCTGCTTCACCAGGGAGGCGGCCTGGGCGTAGATTCTCGGCAGGTAGGCCCCAAGCACCATCGCCCCGCGTGCTGAACGGAGCGCATCGTCGGGTTCGAGTGCGACCGCCGGCGGCAGATCGGATTGCAGCCTCTCGAGTAAGGCAAGCAGGCGCGACACCCGTGCGCGGTCGCGCGCAAACTGTGCCGACATCGTCTTTTCCCGCGCAGACAGCTGGACAATCTTGGCATCCACTTGGGCCTTCTCTTGCTCCAGCGCTTGCACGCGCGAGGCCGTGTCGATCAATTGCTGTCTGAGCTTGGCGGCTTGCGCACTCAACGCTTCGCTCTTTTGCCTTGCACCCTCGACGCTCGGTCGCGCCTTTTCTATCTGCTGCTGAAGTGAGCGATAGCGCTGTTCGGATCGCGGAAGCTGGCCTGCTTGCGTGGCGGGTACGGCATTGTGCGTATCGATGTCTGGCGGCGTTGACTGACCCCAAGCCCTGGAGGCAAGGAGGGCGGCAACCAGAAAAGAGGCTGCCGCACAGCTCACGCGCGCTGTGTCTGCTTCTGAACAGATTCTATTCTGGACTGAACCGCAGAAGGATCGCCCAGGAACTTCGCCTCTGCTGCTTTCCAATTGTGGTCTAGTCTGTACGCCCGTGGAACGCCGGTGGGCAGGTCAACACCGGCAATCGCGTCGTCGCCAATCCCTTCCAGATGCTTCATCAGGGCGCGCAAGGAGTTGCCATGCGCCACAATCAGCACGCATTTGCCGTCCTGCAAGCTCGGGACAATCGCGCCCTGCCAATACGGCTGCACGCGAGCAAGAACATCCTTCAGGCTCTCGCTATAAGGAAGATCGGTAGGATCGATGTTCGCGTACCGCGGATCGTTTCCTGGATAGTCCACAGAATCGGCGTCCACAGGGGGCGGCGGCGTATCGTAGCCGCGACGCCATTCTTTCACCTGCGCTTCTCCGAATTTTTGCACAGCCTCGGCCTTGTTGCGGCCTTGGAGAGCCCCATAGTGCCGTTCGTTCAAACGCCACTGCTTCTCAACCGGGATCCACATGCGATCCATGGCTTCCAAGGAGATCCAGAGTGTCTTGATGGCGCGGGAGAGCAGCGAGGTAAAGGCAAGGTCAAAATGTAGCCCAGCTTGCATCATCAGGTCGCCCGCCTCGCGAGCCTCGCGCTCGCCTTGCGGCGTTAGGCGCACATCACGCCAGCCGGTGAAGAGGTTCAGCTTGTTCCATTCGCTCTCGCCATGACGGAGGAGCACGAGCTGATAAGGGCAAACCATGTGAGCTCCCGAAAGAGGCTAACCCTAGGAAAATTGCGCTCCTGTCTCAACGCGGTATTTCACGGCGGCCAGTAAGCAGCCGTTAACCTCCCTTGACGCAATGTATCGCGGGGTTGCTCAGTCCTATATCGCCGCGGGTTTTGGCGCATAGCAGAAGCTTGAATGGCGGGCCGCACTATTTATGAAGACGCTGCTGATCCTGTCCGGCGGCTTCGCGAGCGTCGATGCTGCAAAACGCGCGAAGGAGCTCGGCTACTACGTTGTCGTCTCTGATCGCGACTTGCAGGCGCCTGGCTTCGAATATTCCGACTCAAGGCTGATGGCCGATCCCTACAGCCCAGATGAAACCGCTGCGGCGGCGGAGCGGTTCAGCCGCAAAATAAGGAAGATCGACGGAGCGATATGCCTTATCACAGACGCGTCGGCTACAATCGCAGCTGTTGCCGAGCGGCTCCGTCTGTCAGGAATATCGAACCGTCTTGCGGCGCTTGTGACGGACAAGCTGGCTATGAGGCGGCACCTCCTGTCCGCCGGCCTTCCTACGCCGTGGTTTTCACCAGCGGAGACGGTGCAGACCGTCCAGCGGATCGCCATAGAGCGTGGATCAAATCTCTCTATACGGCCCGTGGATGGCCGCGGGACGCGAGGCGTTCACCGCATTTCACATGTACAGGATTTGGGCGGCGCCTTCGGTTTGGCGCGGCAGCATTCGCCGACGCAGCGCGTGATGGTGGAAGACCATCTGGAGGGACCGCGGGTGTGGGCGGCTTCGATCGTGACGGATGGCCGCTGCCATGTCGTGGGCTTGGCGGACCGTAACAACGAGCGCCTGGATCGCAATGACCTCCTTTCAATCGAGAACGGTTGTGACCTGCCCAGCAGCTTGCCGGCAGATGCGCAGAAGAAGGTGAAAGGACTAGCCGCAGACACTGCTGCCGCATTGGGAGTGCCGAACGGTCCGCTGAAGGTAGAGTTCGTCATCCACGATGGCGAGCCCTATGTGACGGACGTTGCTTTGGGGCTGTGGGGGGACCTCTTCTGCACCCGCCTCCTGCCGCTCAGCACCGGCGTAGATTATGTGGGTGCCGCCATGAAAATCGCGGTGGGTGATTTGGTTTCGCCAGAACAGCTGCTGGCGGGTCAGGGCGTGCCCGTCGTTCAGCGCAATGCGTTCCCCCGGCCCGGCCGCGTGGTGCGCATTTCCGGAGAAGCCGAGGCCCGTAAAGTCGCCGGGGTCGCAACCGTCCTCGTCACAGTGAAACCGGGCGATATCGTTCCCCCGCCACAAGAAGGGCGAGGTTCCGGGGCGAAAGTGGTTGCAACCGGACAGTCGGGAGATGTTGCGCTTGCCGCTGCCAGAGAGGCGCTGGCCTGCATTCATATCGAAACTGTGTTGTAAGCCGCAGACAGCTAAATTTCGTCGGCGACCACCTGCTCGAGAAACTCCAAGCGCTCGGCCATGGACGTTTGATCGAATCCGACGATGAACAGATAGGCGACACCCAGCATTCGCTCGTCGTTGCTGCCCTCGATTTCCCGCATGTTCTGTATTCTGTTGGCAGTAACCCGAATCCGGACGGGCAGGAACGCTCCGCCTCCGGCATGCTGCCGCTCTTCTTCCAAGGAGATGCGAACGACTTTTCGGCCGGTAAACTCGCCAACCGTTTTTATCTGCTTGCCGTTCACAGCAATGATTAAGCTCGCGGGCGGGCCGGGTGGCGATGACAGCCCGAGAAACACAGTCGGCCGCGGATTGGCCGTGCTTATGCGAAAGCCGATCTCCGCGGCTTCCCTTGTCGTCCAAGTGCCCCAAGACTCCGGCTGATACCACGCTTGTCCGAGACAGAATATCTCGGCGGCCCGGGGATGGTCGAACGTCTTGACTGGCTCGGGCCGCCCGAAACGATAGAAGGTGTTGATGTCCAGAATGGGCAGGCTTGCGGTGGGCCGCTCATCCGAGGGGGCGTCACGGAGGGTTACAGTGATTTCGCGCGCAATGTCTTCCCAAGCTCGCGGCCGGTAATCACGCCGGACTCGCGCATTGGCTTCGTTAAGGGCGCCCCGGTTGTCCAGGAACCTGCAGATCGCCTCATAGATGCTCGTCTCCGAACGTTCATCCACGTAAACAGCGTAATTGGAGCCTGCTTCGCGGAGGGCAGAATTGCCGCCCGCGATGCACAACTTACCTGCCGCCAGGCTTTCAGTGATCGGCAGCCCCCAACCTTCATAGTAGCTGACGTACATGGTGAAAAGGCATTTGCGGTAAAGCGCCTGAAGAACGTCGTCGGACAAGCCGCTCAGGAAATGTATCTGGCTGTTAAGCAGGCCAAGAGCTTTGGCTTGCGATATGACAGCATCGCTCTTCCAGCCGATGCGCCCCACGCAGATCAATTTCGGACAGCCGTTCAAATGTGTATGCCGGAGCTTATCCCAGACATGTATGAGGGTGAGATGGTTCTTTCGCGGCTCAATGGTGCCGACACACAATACAAACTCATCATCGAATACGCTGAGATCCGACAGCAACTCGGTGGCAGCAACGTCTGCCTCCGGAGAAATATGATCCTTGGCCCAAGTGGCGTCGAGGCGGCAGACCGCTACCGGCTGTGACGGCGGTTTTACGATTTCGAGATAATCACGCCGTGTGGATTCGGAATTGCAGAACACCACATCCGCGGTTTCGCGAATCTGTGCGAGCCAGTAGGTGTGCTCAATGGTATGAATATGGTCGAAATACGCGGGGTGACGCGCGGGTATCAGGTCGTGGCAGAACACGGCCAGCCGGACCCCACGCCGCCGAAGCTGTCTCACCTGCACGAAATAGCTTGCGAGGGCCCATGAAGCCCCGACATTGGTCAGCCACTCGCCTGGATCGAATTGCTTCAAAGGAGCGGTGAGCGCCCGCTTAGCATAAACCTCGTAAATGCTCGACCAAGGCTCGCCACCAGGCCTAAACGCCCGGGCGGCTTCTATCAGCGACAGGAGCCATTCTTTCGAGACAGATCGCCACTTCTGAACATTCCGGTCATAAATGACGAACTCGCAATGGGCTTGGTCCTGCTTTGCGAATTGCACGCAGAGCTCCTGCTGGACGCGCTGGATCCCTGTAACCGTGTTGCCCGTAGCGTAGAAATAGAAAAGGTCGCTGACCTCAAAGCTGACTCGCGGCATAGTCGCTGGTTCAGCGGCATCAAGCCCGGCATCGTCAGCATCGAAATCGATAACTGTGTCGCTCATCTCTACTCTTCAACAGCGCGAACAAAGTCGTGCGCGACAGAACCAAAGCGCAACGTTCTCAGGCTGGCATTCAGGGCCGAGGGGCTGCTGCTGCGCCCATAGAAGGGCTATGCACCAGATCATTCAAGTCTGCAATCCTTCTCCCGTGCCCGCCGCTCGGAGTTGGCCGTTGCGCCTTGCGCTCCTCTGCGATTCCACCCCGGTTTTCCTCTTGCAACCGAAATGTCGCCACAATAACAAGGCCATGCGCGGGCGGAGATGTGGACGTGGACGCAGACATGGGAGCAGCGGAGTCTACGCCCCCGTCAGGACGTGGGCGGCACAAGGCGCTACTTGGCGCCTCGATTCCACGCTCTGGGCATCATTTTCTCCAGAGGGTGCTAAGCCGGTATTTCCAGGACGAACTGTTTTACTGCGAATGGTATACGCCACCGGATTGCTGCAAGCATGTACCCTGCATAAAAACTTTGAACCGTCCGATCAGTTTTCAGAAGAGTCACGACTGGGACTTTTCGCTGGATCGCAACCTTCCGGACGCACTTTACGTGGTCCAATACCGGCACCCGGTGCCTGAAGCGCTTTCCGACCGCGACTTGGCAATGCAGGACAAGCTGGACAAATCCAGTTTGAATTACCGACGCACTTCCGATTCTTACTCTTGGTGGCTCGCGCACAAGGCGATCTATTACCGCAGGTTCCACGACAAGTGGTTTCGGCGCCGGGTGCCGAACGCAGTTTATCTGAACTACGATGATTTGCTTCGCGACCCAGTCGGCCAGATAGCGGGAATCGTGGATTGGGTGGATGGCTCCACCGACTCAGAGCGTTTGTCGCAATCTATTTCGGAGATAGGCGGCGGCAGAACGTTCACGCCGCGAGTGATTGAAGCCAGCGCCTATTTCGATCAGGCGTTACTTGCGCCGTTCGAGGCATATGTCATTGAGCGCTGTCCGATCTTTGAATTCCGGGCGGAGCTTTCCGGCAGCTACCGGAACAGTGAATTCCATGGGCTGATTATCGCTCAAGATCCGGAAGAGCCCCTGCCTGATGGTGAAACCGACCGGCTTGAGGCTGCGGCTAAGCTCGCCCCGGGTCATCCGGAAATATCTCTCAGGCTGGCCGAGCGCGAATTCCAGCGAGGTGCTCCAGACAAGGCTATCGAGATCATCCAGGGGTTGTTGGAGCGCAATCCTTTCTTCAGTGGCGCGTACCGGCTTCTGATGCAAATCTGCCGCGGTGCGGGAAAACCCTTGCCCGATTTTGCATGCCGGGCGGATGCTATCTTCGCCTGCCACAACTACCCCGACATTTTGGTCGGCATCTCAGATGCCCTGCTGCGGGAAAAGCGGTGGGTTAATGCCCTTTCGGTACTCGGGGTCACGACGGTGCTGTTTCCTGAGCATGCCCGGGCGAATTTTTTGCTCGCCAAGACGCTGGTGCAGGAGGGTAGATGGGCCCAGGCGCGTGCCTACGCCGAAAAGGCTCTGAAGCTTGAGCCGCAGAATGACAAATTCGCGGGTCTTAATTCGAGAATTGTCACGCACTTTTCAGAGAAAGCCGCCTGACGCCAAGGCTTTTCTTTGGGCACGCGACAAACTTGCGCCAGCCTCAGGTTTCCGTCTTGGGCCGGTATTCAGGCCCGCAGCTGCCGGAACCGCCGGGTAGTCCTGACGTTCAGTGAAGGGCAGTCCCAGGATACAACAAATGAGGGCTTTGGCGTCGCGCGCAAGCTTCTTGGCCGCGACCCTCCTCATGGCCTGCTCTCATGAGCAATCCGCCCTGGCGCCAGACGGCGGCACTGCACGAGCGATCTACCAGCTATTCTGGTTCTTCACGGGTGTATGCATGGCCGTTTGGCTGGTCGTCATGGCCTTCATGTTGGCTGCCATTTTCAGGTGGCGCGGGAGCTCACCGGATCCGATGCTGGAGCCTGAGGACGCCTCGGAACGGAGGATCAGCTGGGTTGTCGGGGCTGGCGTCGCGCTGACTGTGCTCATTCTCACCATTTTCACGTTCGCAAGTTTTCTGACCAACAAGAGCTTCGCCGAGCCGCGGCCACGCAGCGTGACGATCAAAATCACAGGCCATCAATGGTGGTGGCAGGTAAATTACGAGGCGCACCGGGCCGATCAGACGTTCGAAACGGCCAACGAAATCCATATTCCCGTCGGCCAGCCCGTGAAGCTCGATTTCGAGTCGCCGGACGTGATTCACAGTTTCTGGGTGCCGAGCCTTTCCGGTAAACAGGATCTGATCCCAGGCCGCTACACAACGCTCACCATCGAGGCAGATAAGGCCGGTATCTATCGCGGGCAATGCGCCGAGTTCTGCGGCATCCAGCACGCGCATATGGCAATGTACGTCGTCGCCCAGGCGTCGGGCGAATTTGCGCAATGGCGGGCGCAGCAGTTGCAATCCGCGACGCCGCCGCACACCGATCAACTGCGCCGCGGACAGCAGGTGTTCCAGGCGAGCGCTTGCGCCATGTGCCATTCGATCTCCGGCACCAATGCCGGCGGGCGAGTTGGCCCTGACCTCACGCATTTCGGCAGCCGCATGAGCATCGCCTCCGGCACCGCGCCCAACACGCTCGGAAATCTGACCGGCTGGATTGCCGATCCGCAGCGGATGAAGCCCTACACCCGCATGCCATCGGTAGCGCTCACCGGCCCCGATCTCATTGCGGTTTCGCAGTACCTGGAGAGCTTGAAGTGAGCGCTGCCGCAGAACCGCTCCGCGACACTGATCTTGGGGAAAGCGAGCTCGAAGCACGTGTACGGTCGCTCTGGCGTACACCGCGCGGCGTGATCGGCTGGCTTTCAAGCGTCGATCATAAGCAGATCGCACTGCGATACATCGTGACCGCCTTCTTCTTCATGGGACTTGCGGGGATCGGCGCCGTCGTCATGCGGCTCCAGCTCGCCACGCCGGACGCGCATGTGGTGAACCCGGACCGCTACGACCAGCTCTTCACGATGCATGGCTCGACGATGATGTTCCTGTTTGCCGTGCCCATCATGCAGGCCGTCGGCCTTTACTTCGTGCCGCTGATGATCGGCACGCGGGAAGTGGCATTCCCGCGGCTCAACGCGTTCAGCTACTGGAATTACCTCTTCGGTTGCCTGTTTCTCTGGTTCTGCTTCTTCTCGAACAACGGACCGGACGTCGGCTGGTTCAGCTACACGCCCTTGTCCCTCAGCCAGTATAACGTGGGTCATCGCGCAGATTTCTGGGCGCAGATGATCACCTACACCGAAGTGGCCGGGCTTTCCGTCGCCGTGATCATGATCGTCACGGTATTCAAAATGCGCGCTCCGGGCATGACGCTAGATCGCATTCCCTTGTTCACCTGGAGCTCGCTTGTCACGGCATTCATGATCGTGTTCGCCATGCCGGCGGTTGTTGTCGTGAGCACGATGCTGATCCTCGATCGCATGGTGAACACGCACTTCTTCGATAGCTCGCTCGGCGGGGACAATCTCCTGTTCCAGCATCTGTTCTGGTTCTTCGGCCACCCCGAAGTCTATTTCATATTCATTCCAGCCACCGGTTTTGTTTCCAGCATCATTCCCACGTTTGCGCGGCGCCCGATGTTTGGACATACGGCAGTTGTCCTCTCGCTGGTGGCGACCGCCTTCATGTCGTTTGGGCTGTGGGTGCACCACATGTTCGTGACTGGTTTGCCGCGGCTGGGTGAGAGCTTCTTCACTGCCTCCAGCATGGCCATCGCGGTACCCTCCGGCATCCAGATTTTCTGCTGGATTGCGACTTTGTGGAGCGGACGGCCGGTCTTCCGAACGCCGTTGCTGTTCGTGTTGGGCTTCATTTTCAATTTCGTGATCGGAGGGCTCACCGGCGTAATGGTCGCCTCGGTGCCGCTCGATACTCAAGTACATGACACGTATTTCGTCGTGGCTCACTTTCACTATGTGCTGATCGGCGGCTCCGTCTTCCCGCTGATCGCCGCCGTGTACTACTGGTTCCCGAAAGTGACAGGGCGGATGCTGAGCGAAACGGTCGGCAGATGGAATTTCTGGATCGCGTTCGTTGGCTTCAATCTCGCCTTCTTTCCAATGCACATCCTTGGGCTCGAAGGCATGCCGCGCCGCGTGTACACGTATTCGGCCGAAATGCCGTGGGGAACGCTAAACCTGCTCTCCACGATCGGCGCCATTATCTTCGCGTCCAGTTTTCTGCTGCTGCTGTGGAACATTGTGCGCAGCCTGCGGCGTGGCGAAGCCGCCGGTCCCAACCCCTGGGATGGGGACACCCTGGAATGGGCGACATCGTCGCCGCCGCCGCCGCAAAATTTCACACGCATTCCGGTCGTGACCAGTCTCACGCCTTTGTGGGAACACCGCGAGACACTTCCGGCTGTGGCCGGCCTGCGGGTGGACCGCCGCGAAGTCCTGGTAAGCACACTTACCGAAGCCGAACCCGACATCCGCGAATCTTCTCCTGAACCATCGATCTGGCCACTCTTCGCCGCCATCGCCACGGGATGCACATTCCTCGGTTCGATCTATACGCCTTGGGCCATCATTTATGGGGCTCTGCCAGTGACCATTACGCTTATTGGCTGGTTTTGGCCGAAAGGCACCAAAGAGGACGAGTCGTGAAACCGCGTGTCGTCCTCGATGTGGCGCCGCTACCGGAGAATTCGTTCGGTTCTCGCACCCTGACCTGGTGGGGGACCATCGGCTTCATGTGCCTGGAAGGCATGGGGTTCGCGCTCGCCATCGGCGCCTACCTCTATCTGCGCGTCTTGCAGCCCAGCTGGCCGATGAACATTCCGCCACCAGACCTGCTGCCCGGCACGATCGTCACAGTCATATTGCTGATCAGCGTCATCCCCAACTACTTCCTCGAACACTGGGCGCGGGCCTACGACATGGCCAAAGTCCGCATTGGCCTTGTGCTGATGACGCTTCTCGGCATTGCGCCCGTGATCGTGCGGACCTTTGAGTTTCCAGCCTTGCGGGAGCGCTGGGATACGGACGCTTATGGTTCGATCACTTGGTTCCTACTGGGATTGCACACCACCCATCTCATCACCGATCTGGGCGATACGGCGGTATTGACGGTGCTGATGTTCACCCGTCATGGCGAGAATCCGCGTCGTTTCAGCGATACCTCCGATAACGCCTTCTACTGGTACTTTGTCGTGTTGACCTGGCTCCCGATCTATTTCGTTCTTTATTGGCTGCCGAGGATCGGATGAGCACCACGGAGCATCATCACGGCGCGTACGGCGGCGCCGGCCTCTTCATCGGCGGGTTCGCCTGGACCATGAGTACGGTGCTCGGGCCGGCCTTCGCTGACCAAACTTGTGCCAAGCGGACGATGATCAGCGGTGGCCTGGCGCTGGCCGCACTAGTGTTAGCGGCTGTCGGTGCGCTGCTATCGTGGCGCTCGAGCAGGCTATCGAAGGCGATCAATGTTGCGCCCGCAATGCCCGGGCGGAAGGCGCGGATATTTTTCGCGAAGATTAGCATCATGGCGGCCGGACTGTTCGCGCTCGCGATCCTTTACCAGCTTGCAGCGTCCGGGATCTTCAACGGGTGCGAGCGGTGATCGCATACGAGTGGAGTTTCGACCCATTCGTAACCATTCCCCTCGCGCTCTCGGGAGTGTTTTACATCGTCGGCATTAGGGTGCTGTGGCGCCGCAGCCCTGCTGAACTTCAGGGCTGGCAGGCTGCATGCTTTGCAGGCGGCTGGATCGCGCTGTTCGTTGTGCTTGTCACACCACCGCACGAAATTGGCCGCCATCTGT
The DNA here is from genome assembly GCA_019242395.1 of Alphaproteobacteria bacterium. Taxonomy (GTDB): domain Bacteria; phylum Pseudomonadota; class Alphaproteobacteria; order Micropepsales; family Micropepsaceae; genus Rhizomicrobium. The sequence continues at coordinate 16,377 of JAFAVP010000133.1, forward strand.
TCACGGCCCATATGATCGAGCATGAGGTGTTAATGGCAGTGGCCGCGCCGCTGCTCGCCTTATCCCGACCCGTTGTTGCTCTCGGTTCTGCCTTGCAGGCACGCTGGTTGGAACGGTTGCAGGTGTCTGCGCAGTCGCGCTGGATTTCATTGCCGTGGAGCTGGTTGATCCGGCCTTTGAACGCGACCCTCCTGCACGGAGCCGTCATCTGGATCTGGCACACGCCACGTTTGTTCGATGCAGCGGTCATGGATCCAACAGTCCATCGGCTACAGCATGCAACCTTCTTCTTCACGGCCCTGTTGTTCTGGTGGGCACTGTTCCGCGGCGCACGGAGGCATCTTGGCGCCGGCGCCATCCACATCGCCTTCACGATGGTGCATACCAGTATACTCGGTGCGTTGATCGCGCTCTCGCCCCGGCTGCTTTATGTGGCGCAGACAAAGGACGCGCCTGCGTTCGGCTTGAGCCCGTTGGAGGACCAGCAGCTCGGCGGCCTCATCATGTGGGTGCCAGCGGGCGCCGTATACGCCGCCGCGGCTCTTGCCCTGGTCGGATTTTGGATCAGGGCTCGCGAGCACGCGACATCATATGCTGAGTGAGGCTACCGGCGTCCAGTCGGTCCTGCGCCGGTCCACCCGGTTGCCTACATCTTCGCCATCGTATTCGAACGGATGCACTGCAGCATCTAGCGGCGGTGGCTCCCGGAAGGTGTTGGCGTTCACCGTGAACCAACCCTGACTCCCGGCCGGCAGAAGCGCTCCTACATACACGCCACAGTTGGCGCAGAGGAGAAAGTCTGCCGTCTTGAGCCCGAACCGGTAGCGGACAAGTTTCTCTCTATTGCGTACGTCAATGCGTATTCTGCCCTGTGGATCGCTCACATTGCGCGCGCCGTGGGCGCGGCAGAAAGAGCACATGCAGGCGCGAAGCTCGAGCCGGTCAAGGGCAACGCTCGTGTCGAACGTGTACCAGAGATTGCCGCAGTGGCAGCCGCCTTTGTAACTTTTCATCGCTTAGAGCCTTGGTGGCGTGAATCCGCCGGCGGCGTCCTCGATTGCCGCCGCCAGATCGAACAGCCGATTCTCGCCATGCTCCGGCCCCACCAGCTGCACGCCGGCTGGCAAGCCCCTCGCCGTTTGTCCAGCAGGAATGGCAAGCGCGGGAAGATGCAGAGTCGTGGCCAGCGCGATCCAGCAGAGCATGCTCATGTAGGGAACCGCTACACCATCCACA
>JAFAVP010000139.1 GCA_019242395.1 Alphaproteobacteria bacterium
AGATCGAACGGCTGCAACACAACACTGTCTCTTACTCTTCGCCAGCGGCGTGCGAGCGGGCTTCTTCCTCCGCTGCACGCAGGTCGTCACCCTCGCTGCCTTGGAGCGCGGCTTCGGCCTCTTTGCCCATCCGCGAGATATTGCCGCGATTGCGCTTCACGAAATCCGTTTGCGCGGAGCGGAAATGGCGCGACGCGGTGTAACTGCCTTCTCCTTCCACTTGGCTCCCGCCGCTTTCGTTTCTGTTATCGGAGATCTCTTCGCGCCCTCCGGATTCTGTCGCAGAAGCCTGATTGTTTCGTGACTTCCGGCCCCGCTGGCCGGACGAACGGCTCGTCTTTCGTGCGCCGGTTCGCGTGCCGCGGGCGGTAGAAGTACCGCGACCGCCAGCTTTTCGGCCACTCGTCTTCCGCGCGCTCGTTTTGCGGCCACCTGTCTTCCGCCCCGTTGCGCGCCCACCCCGTTTGTTTGCGGCCTTTCGCCCGCCACCTGTTTTGCGCGTTGCACTCGCCTTGCCGCCGGGTTTGCGTGCCGATGCGGAGCGTTTGCCGCGCTTCGACGACGTTTTCTTGCGGCTGCCACCCTTGCGCCCGGAGCCTGCTTTCCTCGCTGCCATAAAATCCTCCTCGATTTGCGCCCTTGCGGAGCGCACACGCCCGCGCAATTCGGGAATGAACGGGCTATGCGGGAAGAATGTTCCGTATGCGCGCAGAGTCAAACGTCTTTTCGCGCGGCATGCGCTATGGCTTCCGCATACTCGCGCGCAAGTGATCGCACCGCCGTGCGGCTCTCGAGCGACAGGAGGGCCGCGCCCGCGATGAACGCGCAGAAGCCAATGCCGCCGCATGTCAGCGAAAGGCCGTAAACTGTGCGTATGACGGCTCCTTGTACCTCCTGCGTCAGGACCGCGGCGGCGATGGAAGCCAGTGTAGCAATCGCGAATGCCGAAGCCGCAACGTAGAAGCAAGCAAGGGCGCGTCCCATAAGAAGCACGCGCCGCTGCACTTCCGGCATCTCCATTCTGAAATGGGGCCGAACCGCGCTGCCTTCACCCGACAACCGGTCCGCCAGAAATCGTGCGCGATCCACCGCCCGGGCGAAGCGGTTGCTGGTGCTCAAGATGAAGAGCCCGGTAGCGTTGGTGAGCAGCGCCGGACCGCCCACATAGGAGAGGAGGACAAACGGATTCGACAGCGCCATCTGTTAGGCAGGCCCAATCAAGGGAAATGTTTCAGCGGCGCCAGGAGGTGCGGGTAGCCACCGTTGTGGTCCGTATCCAGCCCCCACACCCGCGGCGCGAAACCGCTTGGCAGCGCCGCCTGGAACGCGGCGGTTGAGAGCCCAATGACGCCGCTGCAGGAACCGTTTCCGCAACCCTGATCGCCCACATCGCTGTTCCAATAGCCGTCCGATGTGCCGCCTAGATCGTGGCCAATGAAGCTTCCGAGAATGGAGCCGCTTCCACCTGAGACAGAACCGATGCTGTACGATTCCACGATCTTGCCGCGCGGCAGATCGCCTACCAGGCCACCGGCGATGCCGGTTGGCCCCACCTCGACACGTCCGGTGGCGTAGGAGTTCTTTACTTGGGCTGCGTCTCCGGCCAGCCCGCCGGCCGTCACGCCAACAGCATTTCCGGTCACCGTGCCTGTTGCATAGGATTCAACGATCTCGCGTGACTGGCCGATCAGGCCGCCAATGATGGCATCATCGGTACCTCCAGTGACACTGCCTGTGGCATAAGAAATTAGCGTCGTGTTGCTGAACCCTGCGAGGCCTCCAGAATATCTTCCCCCGGTGACGTCACCAGCAGCTAGCGAACGTTCGATCACGCCCCGGTTGTTGCCAACCATTCCACCGGCCCATCTGCTACGTGTGGCATCGATCCTTACCCCTGACGTGACAGCGTAAAGGATACCACTGCTGTATCCAGCAATGCCTCCCACGGCCGAGCCTTTCCCCGTAATGGTTCCGCTTGCAGTGACGTAGCGGATCAGCCCCTCGTTATGCCCCGCAACAGAACCGATCTCCGCGCCCGCATGGGAAACGGCAGCAGAAACATTGTTTAGGGCAAGGTCCCGTACAACGCCCGTCCGCGCGATTGAGGCGAACAGGCCCGCCGCCCAATACGAGTGTTCGCCATCGTAAACTTCCGTTGCGTGAGAGAACGCCAGATTGCTGATGGTGTGCCCCAGGCCATCGAAGGTTCCTGAGAACACTGTCGAGATTGCCGGCGCCTTATGGGGATCGCTCTGCGCGTCGAAGTCGCTGGTTAGGGCAAAGTGGCCATCGGGCTGTTCCTGCACTTGGAAAGCAAGCTCCTTGACGCTGCCCACCAGTTTGTAGGCGCTGCCGTTGATGGTCAGGCCGCTGTTCTTTTTGGTGAACCCGATCCTACCCTGATTGATGATTGCGAACTTGCCGTTTTTGCCCCCATCGTTCGTGGTAATGGTGAGGCCTCCGCCGCCAGAGATCATAATTGGCCGCCGGATACTTACCGAGTGAAACGAATCGAAGATCAGCCGATGGCCGCTTTCCCAACGAACAGGGGCTGTAACGACAATATCCTTCGCCACCGCGCCGGGCACCAGGGTGACATCACCTTGTGCCAGCATTTGTTCGAGCTTGTCTGCACTGATGCAAGCCATTCTGGCTGTGGCGATGCAAACGGAACCTTGGCAAACGACCCCATCATTGTCGTCCGGCACAACCATCATGTAAGCCTCAGCTGCCGCTCCCGAAAAAGCCAGCGGCAGCCAAGCCAGCATTACAGCAGCACCCCGCATCCCTCTCCCCTGCACGACAAGCCCCTTACCAAAAGCTGAACATTAGATATACTGAATGTAACTGCGTAGACATAAAGTTGATGTGCCGTGGCGGTTGCAACCTTACATGAAGCCTCGCCCGAAAGCTCGGCAAAGATTGCGGTTGGGCCAGATTTCCTGTGCGTTGGGATGCCAAAGGCGGGCACGAGCTGGCTCTTCGAGCAGCTCAACCGCCATCCCGATTTCTGGCTGCCACCCGTGAAGGAGCTTCATTATCTGGAATACAGCGTACCGAAGTTGGAGAACGCCAAGCGATTGGCAAAGCGCGTGGCCCGCCGGCCAGGCGAGCCCATCGGGCGCTTCTCCGGCAGGCGGGCTTGGGAGGAACGCGATAGCCTTTTTCTTAGCAGACTGGTCGAATTGGCAGACCGTCCTTTAGACCTACGATCATACGGCGCCGTTTTCGCGCTGAAGGGATCGTCCATCTCCGGGGACATCACGCCGGGGTACTGTGCGCTCCGTCCAAAGGTGATCCAGCAGGTGGGAACAGCTTTTCCGGAACTCAAGGTCGTCCTGCTGGTCCGCGATCCGGTGGACCGTTTGTGGTCACATCTGAACATGCTCGTTCGCATGGGACAGCTGACGGTGAGGGATATCGAGTCTCCGTACCTTCTGGACGAGGCTTTGAATGTAAGGCGGTTGTGGCGCCATGCCTTCGCATCCGATGTTTACGCCAGTTGGAAGGAGAATGCTCCAGGCATCGATATTCGCCACTTCTTTTTCGACGACATCCTTGGAGAGGGGGAAAAGCTGCTCAGAAAGATCGTTCGATTCTTAGGAGGAACTGGCAAAATTTCTGTCCACACAGAAACCAATCGAAAGCATGCCAAGGCAAAGCGCGAGCTTCAGAAGCGGCAACGCCGGGTGCTCGTTGAGGCGATGAAAGACGAACTGCGTAAATGCGCGGAAATCTTCGGGGGTCATGCTGTAAGCTGGGTAAAGCGCTACCGTGTGTAATGTTGCCTCGCGCGCAGCACAAAGGCGCGCACCTTTTCCAAATCCTTCGTGTGGCTACCGTCCTGCCTGTCGGTGAGCGTCTTGGAGTCCACACCCGCAGGGCGTGACGCGCGTATGGCTTGGGCCACATTATCCGGGCCGAGGCCACCTGCAATAATTACGGGAATTCCGACGCTCTCGACGATGCGCCGGTCGAGTTCCCAATCGTGCGGCACACCGAGGGCGCCGATCTGGTCGTCTCCCGCGCGGTAACTGTCGAGCAGCAGGAAATCGGCAACGACCTCATACGAATGGGCGAGCGCGATGCTCTCTTCACCGGCCACCGGGATGCTCCGCATCAGTTGAATGCCTGGAAACTGCACCTTCAGCTTGCGCAAGGCGCCGGGGGACAGGCGTTCCGGCGCGGCACCTAGATGCATGATGTCCGGCGCTAGCGCCGCCGCAATGTGCTCAATTCGCTCTACATCGCCTGTAAGCGAGAGCGCGCAGCGCCTCGCTCCGCCAGTCACGGCCGCGAAAATCTGGCGAGCGCGCGCGACAGAGAGTTCGCGCGGGAACTCGCCCTCACCGACTAAGAGGCCGATATGGTCGACGCCCATGGCGCTGAGCGCCGCGGCCTCCTCGGGCGTGGTGATCTCGTAAATCTGAATCAGCATGGCGCACCCGACAGGATAGAGATCGCCTCCCGCTTCTCGGCCATCCTTATATGCAATTCATACTTTTCGGCTGATCAAGCCCGCTCGAATTTATACGCGTTCGTCGACAGATTCCGCCCTGTTGAGTGCTTTGTGCAAAGCACGCGCAGCAATGGGAATTCGGAATGCGCAAGTTCGGACAACGCCAAACGCATCCAGCAGAGGCCTGGCTGAGCGATCCCGCACGGTCGCCTGCCGAAGGCACGGCCGATATCTCGGATGGGAGCGCCGCTCAGGTTCTTCTGTGGCAGATGGGCCTCGTGGTGGCGGGTGCTCTGGGCTTTGCGTTTGCCGTGAACATCGCCCTTGCTGCGTTGCATATCGGCTGAGAGGCTTGACCAGATGCATCCAAGCAAATTCATCGCCGCCGGCTCGCGGGCCAGAGGGTCTGCCGCGCGTACCAAGGTTCTGAACGGGCGAAAAGCCTGCCTTGGTTGCCTGCGCCCCGCCGGCGGCGGTGAATCTTGGTAGCGATCAGTGAATAGCAAGAGCAAGGGCCCCAGGATCCGCTTCCAGTTCGGACCAGAAGTATGAAAAATTTCAAATACAGTTCGTTCTTGTTTATGCCAATGCTCTTTATCGCCGCCGAGGCGTCCGGTGATGTGCTGCCGATACCGGCGATGAGCGCGCCGCTTTCAGCAAATCCAAGTCCGTTCTCAGTAGATGCGGGGCCCCTCGGCAAGATCTACATCGGCGGCGCGCTGACGGGCCTCGCGTTCTGGCAAGGTAACCCGGTTCCCGGCGATCATGACAGCCGCCTCGACATCAGCAACGGCCAAGTCTTCGTGCAGAAGGCCGATGGTTGGCTTCAGTTCTATGTGCAGGCCGGGGCCTACTCGCTGCCCTCGCTCGGCACCGAATATTTCAAGGCCAGCGACCTTCCCGACAAGACCTATGGGATTCTGCCGCAGGGTTTCCTGAAAGTGGTCCTTTCGGACAGCTTCTCGATCGAAGCGGGCAAGTTGCCGACGCTGATCGGCGACGAATACACCTTCACCTTCGAGAACATGAATATCGAGCGCGGGCTCCTCTGGAATCAGGAGCCTGCGGTCAGTCGCGGGGTGCAAGCAAGCTACACTGCCGGTCCGCTGTCGCTCGCACTGTCGTTCAACGACGGCTTTTACTCGAACGTGTACAACTGGGCGTCCGGTTCTGCGGCCTGGACGGTAGACGGCTCGAACAGCTTGAGCTTCATCGGTGGCGGCAATTTGGGAACCACGCATAGTTCCAGCTTCGCCACGTCGCTGCCGCAGAACAACGGCACCATTTTCAACCTTATCTACACCCATACCTCGGGCCAATGGACCATCAGTCCTTACCTTCAGTATTCCACTGTTCCATCCAATACATCTCTCGGCTTGGCACGCAGCGCTTCCACCTATGGTGCCGCGCTGCTGCTGAACTACGCCTTCAACGACAATTGGAAGTTGGCGGCCCGGGCCGAATATATCGAATCGAGCGGCAGCTTCACTGACGGTGCGCCGAGCCTCCTGTACGGGCCGGGCAGCAATGCCTGGTCGCTGACCGTCACGCCCACCTATCAGCAGGGCATCTTCCTCGCTCGCGCCGAAGCCTCATACACGCGCATCGGCAGTTCGGCGCCAGGATACGAGCTCGGCAAAAATTTCGACCAATCATCCCAGGGCCGTCTCATGCTCGAAGCCGGCCTGCTGTTCTGAGGGAGAGGAGCCACGATGCTCGACATCGCTTTCCTCGCAGGCGCTCTCGCGATGTTCCTCATCGCCATCGGCTATGCCTACGCCTGCGAGAAACTGTGAGGCTCGGCGATGTGGCTTGACTACTCCCTCGGCGCTGTCGTGACCCTCGCCATCCTTGTGTATCTCGTTTACGCGCTCGTTCGCCCCGAGAAATTCTGAGGACCAATCGCATGACGGCAAACGGCTGGCTTCAGATCGCAATCTACTGCGCGATCGTCATCGCGCTCACGAAACCGTTCGGCGGTTACATGACGCGGGTCTTCAACGGCGAGCGTACATTCCTGTCACTGGTACTGCGCCCCATAGAACGGGCGCTATACGCACTCTGCGGCGTGCGCGAGGATGAAGATCAGCACTGGACCGCCTACGCGGTGGCAATGCTCGCCTTCAGCTTTGCGGGATTCGTGATCCTCTACCTGCTGCAGCGGCTGCAAGGCCTTCTGCCGTTCAACCCGCAGCACTATCCTGGCGTGAGCGAGCACCTCGCCTTCAACACCTCGGTGAGCTTCGTCACGAACACGAACTGGCAGTCCTACGTTCCGGAAACGACCTTCGGCTATTTCGTGCAGATGGCAGGGCTCACTGTCCACAATTTCGTCTCGGCGGCGACCGGGATCGCATTGGCGGTGGCACTGATCCGCGGTTTCGCGCGGCGGTCAGCCAGCGGCGTCGGCAATTTCTGGGTCGATCTTACCCGGTGTGTGCTTTACGTCTTGCTGCCGATTTCCATCGTCACCGCGCTGTTCTTTGTATGGCAGGGCATGCCGCAGAACCTGTCCGCTTACACGCTTGCCCATACGGTCGAAGGCGCCACACAAACCATTGTGCAAGGGCCGGTCGCTTCGCAGGAAGCGATCAAGATGCTGGGCACCAATGGAGGAGGCTTCTTCAATGCCAACTCGGCGCATCCCTTCGAGAATCCCAACGCGCTGACGAATCTCGTGCAGATGATTCTGATCTTTTCGATTGGCGCAGCGCTCACCAATGTGTTCGGGCGGATGGTTGGGAATGAACGCCAAGGCTGGGCCATCTTTGCGGTTATGGGAATTCTGTTCCTCGCCGGGACATCTACGCTCTACTGGGCGGAGGCGGCAGGCAATCCCGCTTTCACGTCCTTGCATGTGGATCAAACGGCTTCCGCTTGGCAGGCGGGCGGTAATATGGAAGGCAAGGACGTCCGTTTCGGCATCGCCGGCTCGGCACTCTTCGGCACAATTACCACAGACGCCTCCTGCGGCGCGGTAATCGCGATGCACGACAGCTTCATGCCCCTTGGCGGACTTGTTCCCTTGGTGAACATCCAATTGGGCGAGATCATCTTCGGGGGCGTTGGTTCGGGGCTCTACGGAATGCTGCTCTTCGTCATCGTGGCAATGTTCGTTGCCGGACTGATGGTCGGGCGAACGCCCGAGTATCTCGGGAAGAAGCTGGAATCCAAGGAGGTAAAGATGGCCATGCTTGCCATCCTGATTCTTCCACTCTCCATATTGGGGTTCACCGCGCTGGCAGCCACCCTCCCTGTGGGTATCGCCGCTCTGAACAACGCGGGACCGCACGGCTTTAGCGAGATCCTCTACGCGTACACCTCAGCCACAGGAAACAACGGCAGTGCTTTCGGGGGGATTTCCGCGAATGTGCCGTTCTACAATTCCACGCTCGGGGCGGCGATGTTCATTGGGCGGTTCCTCATGATCGTTCCGATGCTGGCTGTGGCGGGATCGCTTGCCGCGAAGAAGATCGTGCCCGCATCTGCCGGGACATTTCCGACCACCGGGCCGCTGTTCGTTGGGCTAACGATTGGGGTGATCCTCATTATTGGCGGCCTCACCTTTTTCCCCGCGCTCGCGCTCGGGCCCATCGTGGAGCACTTCGCGATGGTGGCCGGCAAGCTCTATTGAGGTTCTGCAATGAGCGATGCGTCAACGCAGTCCCTGCACAAAGTGCGGAAACGCACGAGTGTTTCAACCATGACCGATCCGGCTATTCTGATGCCGGCCATTTGGGACTCGTTTAGAAAACTTCACCCACGTCACATGATTGGCAACCCGGTCATGTTTTGCGTGGAGATTGTTGCGGCGCTGACGACCATATTGTTCCTGCGTGATCTTATCACAGGCGGAATGGGGCTCGTATTCGCATTTCAGATCAACCTTTGGCTATGGTTCACCGTCATATTCGCGAACTTCGCGGAAGCGGTGGCTGAGGGGCGCGGCAAGGCCCAAGCCGCATCGCTGCGCAAGACAAAAACGGAAACGTCAGCAAAGCTCCTGGAAGGAGGTGGGGCAGGTTGGCAGTTCGTCCCCGCAACAAGCCTCAAGGAAGGCGATGTTGTCCTTGTCGAAGCGGGCGATCTCATCCCCAGCGATGGAGAGGTTATCGAAGGCGTTGCCTCTGTGAACGAGGCTGCCATTACGGGCGAGTCCGCTCCGGTTATTCGTGAATCCGGTGGGGACCGCTCAGCAGTAACCGGTGGAACTCAGGTGATCTCCGACTGGGTCAAAGTGAGGATCACCGCAGCGGCCGGACACACCTTTCTGGATCGCATGATTGCACTGGTCGAAGGCGCGGAGCGTCAGAAGACTCCCAATGAAATTGCCCTCAACATTCTTCTTGCAGGGATGACGCTGATCTTTGTCTTCGCGGTGGCGACGATTCCCAGTTACGCGAAGTATGCGGGCGGCGCGGTGAGCGTTCTGGTGCTGGTCGCGTTGTTCGTCACCCTTATTCCGACAACCATCGGTGCACTCCTGTCGGCCATCGGCATCGCAGGGATGGACCGCCTGGTGCGGTTCAACGTGCTCGCCATGTCGGGCCGCGCCGTCGAGGCCGCAGGCGATGTCGACACGCTATTGCTGGATAAGACCGGTACCATCACCTTGGGTAACAGGCAGGCGGCAGAATTCCTGGCGCTGCCTGGAGTGGATGATCGCGAACTTGCCGATGCGGCGCAGTTGGCGTCACTGGCCGACGAAACCCCAGAGGGCCGCTCCATCGTAGTCTTGGCCAAGGAAAAATACGGTATCCGAGGCCGCGATTTGAGCGATCTGCGGGCGCAATTCATTCCCTTCTCAGCGCAGACGCGGATCAGCGGAATCGATGCAGACGGCGCTTCCATCCGCAAGGGTGCGGTAGACGCCGTGCTGTCCTGGGTTGGCCCTGCCGCGAGCCGGACCGCGGAGGTCAATGCGCTTGCCGAGCGCATCGCAAAAGGTGGCGGCACCCCGTTAGCAGTGGCAAAAAACCGGCAGCTATTGGGTGTCATTCACCTGAAGGATATCGTGAAAGGTGGCATACGGGACCGCTTTGCGGCATTGCGCAAAATGGGCATCCGAACCGTGATGATCACCGGCGACAATCCTCTCACGGCCGCAGCCATCGCCGCTGAATCCGGCGTAGACGATTTCCTTGCTCAGGCAACCCCGGAAACGAAGCTGAAGCTCATTCGCGACGAGCAGGCGCAGGGCAAACTGGTGGCCATGTGTGGCGATGGCACGAACGATGCCCCGGCTCTGGCGCAGGCCGATGTCGGCGTGGCGATGAACACTGGGACCATGGCTGCACGCGAAGCCGGCAACATGGTCGACCTCGACAGCGATCCGACCAAGCTCATCGAAATTGTCGAGATCGGAAAGCAGTTGCTGATGACACGCGGCGCGCTTACCACCTTTTCCATCGCGAACGACGTTGCCAAATATTTCGCCATCATCCCGGCCATGTTTGTCGCCTTTTATCCGGAATTGCAGGCTCTCAACGTCATGGGCCTTCACTCGCCGAAGAGCGCGATCCTAGCGGCCATCATCTTCAACGCACTGATCATCGTGGCGCTCATACCGCTGGCATTGCGAGGCGTCTCCTATCGTGCCGTCGGCGCGGCAAGTCTTCTGCGCCGGAACCTTCTCATTTATGGCCTCGGCGGCATCGTCGTGCCATTCGCGGGGATCAAGCTGATAGATATGTTTGTGAGCGCCGTAGGTCTAGCCTGAGGGTTCCCCATGCTGAAACACGTCCGGCCTGCCTTCGTGATGATCCTTTTGATGACATTGATCACGGGAATCATTTATCCGCTCGGGCTGACCGGCATCGCGCAGATATTTTTCCCGCGTCAGGCAAATGGCAGCCTCATTGTTCGTGCCGGGAAGGTGATCGGCTCTGAACTGATCGGACAGAGCTTTACCAGCGCGAAGTATTTTCACGGCAGGCCATCCGCAGCAGGGAACGGCTACGATGCGGCCAATTCATCCGGCTCAAATCTTGGCCCGACATCGAAAAAGTTGATGGATCGGGTGAGAGCCGATACGGCCAAGCTGCGGGGCGAAAACCCGGATGTTCCCGTGCCAGTCGATCTGGTTACAAGTTCAGCCAGCGGTCTGGATCCAGACATCACGCCCGCAGGAGCCTACTTCCAGGTGCCGCGGGTGGCTAAGGCGCGCGGACTTGCTGAAGCGCAACTGCGCCGATTGGTCGGTCAGCATATCGAATATCGGACCCTGGGTATCATCGGCGAGCCCCACGTCAACGTGCTTAAGCTCAATATGGCTCTGGATGCGCTAAAGCCTGGAAAGGCTTAACATCGCGCCGTATGCCGGATGATCATACCGAGTCGCGACCCTCGCCGGAGGCCCTGCTTCAAGAGGCTTCGAAGGAGGGGCGCGGCAGGCTGAAGGTCTTCCTCGGAGCTGCTCCCGGTGTCGGCAAGACGTATGAGATGTTGCGGCAAGCCCGTCAGCGAAAGCTGGAAGGCAACGATGTCGTTATCGGCGTTGTCGAAACCCACGGCCGCGTTGAAACCGATCAGCTTACCAAGGGCGTGGAAGTCATTCCAAAAAAGCGCATTCCCTACAAAGGACGTGTGCTCGCCGAAATGGATTTGGATGCCATCCTCCAGCGTCGGCCGAAACTTGCCATCGTGGATGAACTTGCGCACACGAATGTGGAGGGCAGCCGGCACCCAAAGCGGTATTTGGACGTCGAGGAACTCCTTTCGGCGGGCATCGACGTCTACTCGACCCTTAACGTGCAGCACATCGAGAGCCTCAATGATGTTGTGGCGCGGATCACGCATGTCCGCGTGCGGGAGACGGTGCCGGATTCTGTGCTCGATCGTGCTGACGAGGTCGAACTCGTCGACATCACACCGGAAGACCTGATCCAGCGGCTAAAGGATGGAAAAGTCTATTTCGCGGAAACAGCGGAGCGCGCCGCTGAAGGCTACTTCGTTCCAGGAAATCTGACGGCACTACGGGAGCTCGCCCTTCGGCGCACAGCACAACGTGTGGATGACCAGATGGTCAACTACATGCGTGCTCACGCCATACCAGGACCTTGGGAAGCGAGCGAACGCGTGCTCGTTTGCATAAGTGAACGGCCCGGCTCCGCCGCGCTCGTCCGGTACACCCGCCGCTTGGCAGACCGTCTCCGTGCATCCTGGACCGCAATCTATGTGGAGACCGCCCGGACACGAAGCTTCGACGAGGCTGAGCGCGACCGGGTGGCCGAGGCACTGCGTTCAGCAGAACGGCTCGGCGGGCAGGCCATCACCGTCCCGGCCCGCGATGTGGCAGAGGGCGTCATCCGGTACGCGCACGAGAACAATTTCACGCACATCGTGGTCTCAACGGCACAGCGTTCTTGGTGGTCGGAGCTGCTGCGGAGCTCGGCGGCGCATCAGATTATCCGGGGGGCTGGAGATATCAGCGTGCATATTGTGCCCGAGCAGCTCACGCGGGCCATGAAGGGGGCTACGCCGAGACCCTTTCCGTTAATTCGGAGCGATGTGACACCGGGCTACCGCGATTATCTGAGTAGTGCCGGAATGGTCACGGCCGCTCTTGCGCTCGGCCTGTTGCTTCGCAAATTTGGGATCACGAATGTCGCGCTTGTCTTTTTGACGGCCGTCCTCGTGAGCGGGATCACATATGGGCTGTGGCCTTCTCTATTTGCCTGTCTGGCGGCAATGCTCGCGTACAATTTTTTCTTTATGCCGCCTCTTTATACATTCACGATTGCCGATCCAGACAACGTCGTTGCGCTATTCTTCTTCCTCGTTATCGCCTTCATCGCCAGCTACATTTCCTCACGGATGCGGGCTCAGGCGATGGTTACGCGCGAGCGCGCGGCGATGACCGAAAATCTGTACATGTTCAGCCGCAAGATCGCGAGTGTGTATACTCTGGAGGACCTGCTTTGGGCTGCATCGTACCAGATCGCGCAAATGCTCAAGGTTCGAGTTGTCGTTCTTTTTCCGGAGGCGGACAGTATTGCAGTTCGCGCGGGCTATCCGCCAGAAGACACCTTGGATGTAGCCGACCTCGCAGCGGCGAAGTGGGTTTGGCAACACGGAACTCCAGCTGGCCGCGGGGCGGACACATTGCCGGGCGGGAAACGCTTGTTTCTCCCCATGCGGACGGGGCGGGCGACGTTAGCCGTGATTGGGCTCGATTCCGACCGGCCGGGGCCGCTGCTGACGCCGGATCATCGACGGCTATTCGACGCGCTGGCCGATCAGACGGCTCTTGCCATCGAACGCATAAACTTCGCCGACGACATAGACCGCGCGCGCTTGACGACGGAAACCGAGCGGCTGCGAGGAGCGCTTTTGACATCCATCTCTCATGACCTGAGGACGCCCTTATCCGGCATTCTCGGCTCTGCGACAGCCTTGGTGACCCAACGAGAGTTCCTTGACGCCGCTGCGCAAGACGAGCTGATCCACACAATCCAGGAGGAGGCGGAACGCCTCAACAGGTTCATCACGAATTTGTTGGATATGACGCGTCTGGAATCGGGCGCACTCGCGCCTCGGCTTGACAGGGTCGATCTCGCCGATGTCGTCGGGAGCGCACTACGCCGCGCAGCGAGAGTGTTGGGCGGCCATAAGGTCGAAGTGTCGATCGCGCGGGAGGTGCCCGCACTGGAGGTTGATCCCGTCCTGTTCGAACAAGTTCTGTTCAATCTACTCGATAATGCGGGTAAATATGCCAGGGCTGGCACAGCAGTACGGGTCAGCGCCAGTTGCAACGACAATCTCGTCCGGATCGAAGTGTCGGATGAAGGCGACGGAATACCAGAGGCCGACCTGGAGAGAATCTTCGACAAATTCTACCGCGTTCATGCCGCCGACAGTAAGACAGGCACCGGCCTAGGGCTAGCGATTTGCCGCGGTTTTGTAGAGTCGATGGGAGGGACAATCCGTGCTGGCAATCGAATTGACGGACGCGGAGCGCTGTTCACCGTCACGTTGCCTCTCCCCGCGCAACCGCCGCAGGAACGAGCCGCGTGACGCATCCTTCTCCCCTGCGTGTTCTTGTGGTGGATGACGAGGCGCCCATTCGGCGGTTCTTGCGCACGAGCCTCGCCGCGAAAGGCTACGAGGTTCTGGAAGCAGAAGACGGTGACTGCGCTATGAAGACGTTGCGCCGCAACGCTGTCGGTCTGATGGTCCTCGATCTCGGATTGCCCAAGACGGATGGTTTCGAAGTCATTCGGCAAATACGGGAGCAAGGCTCCGCGCTTCCCATCGTTGTCCTCTCCGCGCGCTCGGATGAGGCCGGCAAGGTCAAAGCTTTGGACCTTGGGGCCGATGATTTCGTGACCAAGCCGTTTGGGATCGACGAACTTCTTGCGCGCATCCGGGCAGCGCTGCGGCATCGGTTGCAGCAGGAGGGTGAGCGCGCAGTCTTTCAGTCAGGAGATCTTTCTGTCGATCTCGTCCGGCGCGTCGTCTCCGTCCGGGGAATTGAGGTGAAACTCTCGCCGCGAGAATACGATCTTCTCCGTCTCCTGATAGCGCATGCCGGCAAGGTCCTCACGCACAAGTTCATTCTCCGCGAGGTGTGGGGAACCGAAACCGACATACAGTATCTGCGCATGTATATCCGCTCGCTGCGCCAGAAGATCGAGTCTAAACCCGAACAACCGGCCCTTATTCTTACGGAGCAGGGCGTCGGCTACCGGCTAAGAGCGCCGGACTAACATCAGATTGCGACCTGGGCACCCAGTTCAACCACGCGATTCGGCGGCAGGCAGAAGTACTTGGCGGGCGAAAGTGCGTTCGAAGCCAGCCACATGTAGAGCGCGATCCGCCAGCGGGGCAGTGTGGGCGCCGAGGATGGGACCAGCGTCTCCCGGCCGAGAAAAAACGTGGAGGTATCCGCGTCCAGCGCAAGGCCATGCGACCGGGCTAGTTCCAAGGCCTTTGCGACATCTGGTGTCTCGAAGAAGCCAAACCGGATCTTCACCTCGAAAAACCCCTTCCCAAGTTTGATGACCTCAAGGCGGTTCCGGTCCGAAACGAATGGCTTTTCCTCGAAGTAGACAGTCATCAAAACAACCCGCTCATGAATCACTTTATAATGCTTGATGCTGTGCAAAAGGGCCGCAGGCGCCACGTCGCTCCGCACGTTCATGAAAATCGCCGTGCCCGAAACCCGTTGAGACAGCTTCTCGGCCCGCGCAAGAAGCAGATCGATCGGCAACGATCCCTGCCGCACTTTCTCCAGATGCGCCCGGCGGCCAAGCCGCCAGGTGTCCATAATGACAAATGTCGCGACTGCGATGGCCAGCGGCAGCCAGCCGCCCTCCACGATCTTGAGTGCGTTCGACCCAAGGAAGAACAGATCGATAAGAGCGAGCACGCCAAACACCGGCAGCACCAGCCACAGTCGCCAGCGCCATTGCCGCACCGCTACGACGGCAACCAGAATGGTGCTGAGGACCATGATACCCGTCACCGCGATCCCATAAGCGGTGGCGAGCGCGCCCGACGATCGGAAGATGAGCACAATCAGCGCGACGCCCACTGCCAGCAGCGCATTCATGCCCGGCACGTAGATTTGACCATATTCGGTGGCGGACGTATGCCGGATTTCCATGCGCGGCAATTGTCCGAGCTGTACTGCTTGCTTGCTCAACGAAAAGACACCAGAAATCACCGCCTGCGAGGCGATGATCGTCGCAATTGTCGCCAAAAAGACGAGCGGGTAGTGCGCCCAATGCGGTGCGACAGCGTAGAAGGCAATCGGGGTCTTGTGAGGATTGAGCAGCAGCGCCGCGCCTTGGCCGAAATAGGTCAGCAGCAATGCAGGAAGTACAAAGCACAGCCAAGCGAGCCGGATCGGGAATTTTCCGAAATGGCCAATATCCGCATACAGGGTTTCGCAGCCGGTCACGGCGAGCACAACCGAGCCTAGCGACACGAACGCCGTCCACGGCTCCCGCAGGAAAAGAGCGATGCCGTAGTATGGGTCGATAGCCGCCACGATCTGCGGCGCCTTCAGGATAGATACCAGGCCAAGCGCGGCAATTGTGATGAACCAAACCGTTATCACCGGGCCGAAAAGGCTACCTACCAGCTGGGTGCCACGCGACTGCAGCACGAACAGGCCGATTAAGATTGCAAGGGAGAGTGGCATCACCAGTGGGGCCAGGCCGGGGCTCTCGACGCTCAGTCCTTCCACCGCGCTCAGGACGGAGATCGCCGGGGTCAGCATGCCGTCTCCGAAAAACAGCGCCAGACCGAGGATCGCCACAGTCGTAATCGCAAGCTTCGAGCGGCGGCTTAGGCCTGGCGTACGGTGTGCGAGCGCCGAAAGGGCCAGAATGCCGCCCTCCCCATCGTTGTCAGCCTGCATGATGAGGACGACGTATTTCAGGGTCACCACGATAATGAGCGACCAGAAAATGAGAGAAATCACGCCCAGAACGGCTGCTGCGCTCGGAGTATGACCTCCGGCCGCAAGCGCCGATTCGCGCACGGCATAGAGCGGACTTGTGCCGATGTCGCCGTAGACCACGCCAAGGGCGGCAAGCGTCAAGCTCGCGTTACGCTTGAACCCCGCCCTCCGGCTTCCAATGCCATCGGCCAACCGAGCGCTGGTCGGACTCACTGTTGCGGCTGAGGCGTCCCGACCACTCGCCCCCACCGCCTGTTCACCTGCCATGGCGCGCGTTCAATAGGCCAACACTCCCGCATCCGCCAGTGCGCCGCCCTTGAGAGATCAGGTATAATTGTCCGCAGGTCAGTTGATGGCGATCCTCCATACGGCAAGTCCGCACGCGAATTCGCCATTCGCCAGCCAACACCCGATGGTGCAGGCCATGGCTGGGAGCGCAGCGGCTTCGTCGGGCCTGTGACCTCGTAGATTGAACCAATTTCGCCTCATAGGGGGCTTTCGGCTTCTCAATCTCGGGTGATTGCAAGGCGAGATGCAACCACCTTCCGCCCTGTCGCAGAAAGCCGCAGAAAATGAACGAAACGCGGTGGATTTCACATGAACTCTGTGCAACAAGACCGTGAAGCGGGCGGTCCGTCGTTCTCATCGCCGGGACGCCTCGATCATGCTGTGTCCATGGACAAGGGATGTCGTGACCACGCCCTCCAGATTCGGTGCGCCTGCTCTTACGGATGGCGAGGGCGAAACGCAGCCCGCGGGCAAATCACGGCGGTCAAAGCTGGACAAGAAGCTTGCCAAGCACCGGCCGGAATCCCTTGAACATGCCGTCAAAATCGCCTGGTGCGATTGGGCGGCTGGCGTCGTGATCGGCCTCATGCCGCTCCTTTGCCACCTATTACTGCACTACGCCGCGAAGTCCGCTCCGGATTGGGATGACAACTGGGCTCCGGACCTGTTGTTCATCACCATCACCAATTCCGGGCTGGTAGCCGTCACGGTTTTTACCCGTATGCTGAGCGCCCACCTTTCTATCTCTAGCCTGACGCCATTCATGCGGATCGTGTGGGGATTAACAATTGTATGCTTTGCGCTCGCCTCGATGTTGTACGGGGCCGCGGTTACCGGCATGGGCAACAAGTGGACAAGCGCGGCTGCGCTGCTGTTCGTGATCTTCTCGGCCTATTGCTCCCTCACCTTCGAACTGGCGGTTGCGAAGGAGCATTTCGCGCCAGGGCGCCGGCCCCGCTTACCGGACGGCGAAATGCAATCCGAACTTGTCTCAGGATGAGTTCACCCTCGAGCCCTCGCCCTGAACGAAAAAGTTGACGAAATGCGCAGAAATATAGCAAACTCTGCAGAACTCGCCGCCGGCAGATAGTGCGGGTGCGCAAAACGGAGGGGAACGCGTGACCCAATCCCGTACCAAGGATCATCTGGCTTTCGTGAAGGAACTTGCCGACTATATGCTGCAAGCGCAAAGCCGGCCCGGGCTTTCCGCAGAGGAACGGGGCCGTCATGCGCGGTGGCTGGAGCATGCCACCGGCCTCAAATCGCTTCTGCAGCCAGCAAGCACGAAAATCCCAGATGGGCCGCATCCGGCAGATCAGGATGATCTCCCGCCAGCCCTGCTCAAGGAGCTACGGAGGTCGGATCAGTTGGAACATCAGATCGTTTCCGTGCTTCAGGCCTGCAACGGGGTCGCCGACCTCGATGAGGTCCTTATCGGCTTGTACCGCGGCTTCGGCGTAATCGGAAAACGGCGTGTCATCCAGAACAAGCTTTGGCGGCTGGTGCGCACCGGGCGCATCGGCAAGGCCAAGGACAAGCGTAATGTGTTCTCTCTGCACCTTAAGCAGGCTGAAGGGGCGAGGCGAGGCAAGCGCGCGCGCACAGCGGGCCGAGGCGCAACGCCGTCCCGCCAACGTAAGGTCGAGCGGCAGCGGAAATCCTAACGCTCATTGCCGTCCCACGTAGGCAAACGTCCCGAAAGGTCTATTCGTGAGTCAGTTGTTGCACTTCACCGTGCCCGAGATCCTGCACGGCATTGTGGCCGTTGTGGTCCTTGGCGCAGTCCTTCTGCTGACGGTGAGCGCCGCCGCCTTTTTGCGGGCATTGCTCTCCCGAAACACACTGCCGCAATCAAGAAGGCACAGTTCCCCCTTCGAGGCACCGCGAAACACGGCATCCAGCACCCGCCTACCGCGATTCGCACAGCAGACTGGCGGCAGCGGCGACATACTCCTCACCAACACCCGCCACCAACAACAACGCCGTGCGAAGGAGTGAGTGGCGCACCGGACAGGGTGAAAATGAGAACTGGACAGTGGTTGCAGTCCGCGAGCCCTCGCACGTCACAAAACGCGGCACACGGGAGGGGGCACAGGTTCAATCCCCGGTCACTAGCCGAGCAATGTCCGCTTGGTCACGCGGTCAGATTTCGCTTGAACCTCGGGATGCCGCCCTATGCTTGCGCGTTGAACCGAACGGCGACGTGGCTGAGAAGACAACGAGTTACGGCGCGACCACTCCCGGTGCCCTCCGTTT
The DNA here is from genome assembly GCA_019242395.1 of Alphaproteobacteria bacterium. Taxonomy (GTDB): domain Bacteria; phylum Pseudomonadota; class Alphaproteobacteria; order Micropepsales; family Micropepsaceae; genus Rhizomicrobium. The sequence continues at coordinate 18,411 of JAFAVP010000139.1, forward strand.
GGTCGGCACGGATATGACAAAAATATAACTTGTGGGCAACAAATGTGGCAGTCACCTGAAAGAGTTACCAAAAGTGCATTTACTCGCCGTCAGCAATCGGGGCCGGGGATTTGACAGTCGAACCCGATAGGTTTCGAGCTAATAGAACGTAGAACTTCGAATGTCGGGGGGAATCATGAAAGGGACAGCAGCACTCTGTAGTGTTTGTTTGCTCACCGCAATCGGATTTGCTGGTTCTGCGCAAGGCACTTCACCGATCGCGTTCAAATCCTGGGAAGTTGCTTCTGAGTTCAGCGATACGGCCAATCCCGCCGGCGCGTGGCAATACGGCTACGAGCCCACGCTCAACGACGTATTCTCGCTGCTGCCCGTAGCGGAGCACCAGTTTCCAGCCATATACGGCTGGCAGCGAACCGGTGATATCAATGAAGGGCCCTTCATCAACCACAACAAGAAAAATGTTCAAAAAGGGCCGTTCGGGTCAAAGGCCATTGTCTACCCGCCGCATTCGCTAAGCCTCCACCCAGGCCAGCTTTGCGAATATGCAGACCTGCGATTTACTGCGCCGGCAGCGGGGAATTACCGGATCACCGGCCAGTTTTACGCAATGGACTACGGTGGACAGACCACCACGGACGTGCATGTTTCCGTGAACCAGGTTGAAGTGTTTGCGGGGACCGTCAGCTATTCCTCATCGCCCACGGCGAGCTTCACTCCGTCGCAATTGCTGGTGCCTTTGCAGGCAAACGACGTGATCGATTTTCAAGTGGGTTGTGGCTCAAACAACAACTATTTCAGCGACACCACGGGGCTCAACGCCGTGATCGAAGTAGAATGACAACGCTGGGGGCCAGTGTTCGCGGCGTGATCCTCGGATATGCTGCCGCAACTCCTGTACTGCACGACCAATGCGAATTTGGTGAAAAGAAGGGGCATACAATTACAAAGTGACCTGGGTACTCCATGTCATGCAGAGGAGGGAGCTTCCATGACGAAGAGCAAATTGTTGGGCACTGTCGCGGTTCTCGCCCTTGTTCCTTTTGGTCCTTCTGCGGCGGGAGGTCGCCTGCAGGTTTCCGTCAGCGGGATCGCAATGCACCCCGCGGCCCATCCATGCGGAGGCGGCGGAACTTGCCCGTACTGGAGTCAGAACAGCAATTCTGATGGGGGTGGGCTTGACTCCCAGCACTTCCCGCCGGCTTTCGCAGCCTACAACAATTCCGGCGCGGATGACTTCTACCTTAAGAAGCGAGCGGTAATATGCGATATCGCAGTGACAGGCGAATATTTTAATGGCGCTGGTCCCGCGGCCTCGTTTGACGTGGATATTTGGAGGGACAACGGCACGACGGACATACACGGCAATGGCCATCATGTACCGCCGAATCTAGCCCTTGTGGCTTCTCGTAGTGCCGCTTCTTATAGCGTCAATGGCAACATCTTTGACATTCGGACACCCGACCGGCGTGACAGGTGTATCAAACTCGCAGGCAAGGTTTCGAAGGGATTTCCCTTGGGCATACATTACTGGCTTTCCGTCGAGGCCAATTGCGATCCCGCGACATGCGGCGAGTGGGCATGGGCCGCTCGGCCCAGGGTCCTCACCACCTACTCAGGGGTGTGGTCCGAAGCTGGAGGCTTTGCCACAGGATGCAACCCAGACGACGACG
>JAFAVP010000206.1 GCA_019242395.1 Alphaproteobacteria bacterium
CTTTATTACCGTTCGCGCCACCTGCCCTACTACAACGAAGGCATGTACTCGCCGCTCGATATCGATGGCGAGAACTATTACCTGCGTCCGATGAACTGCCCGCACCACCACCTGATCTACGGTGCGACAAGGCATTCCTATCGCGAATTGCCGGTGCGGATCGCCGAGTACGGGCAGGACTACCGTTACGAAGCGTCGGGTGGGCTGTCGGGGCTGATGCGCGTGCGCGGGTTCTGCATGAACGATGCGCACATCTATTGCCGCTACGACCAGGCGAAGGACGAGTTCATCCGCGTCATGCATCTGCACGCGCGCTACTACGACCTGATGAACATCAAGGAATACTACATGCGGCTGTCGCTGCCGGACATGGGCAAGCTCGACAAGTATGTCGATGCGCCGGAGAAGTGGATCGCCGCGCTCGAGATCATCAAGCAGGCCATGCAGGAGTCCGGGTACAAATACATCGAAGGGCAGGGCGAGGCCGCGTTCTACGGGCCGAAGATCGACTTCATGATCCGCTCCGCCATCGGCACCGAATACACCATCTCTACCAACCAGCTGGATTTCCTCGCCACCGAAACCTTCGACCTGAAATACATCGGCGAGGACGGGGCGGAGCATCCGCTCTATGTCATTCACCGCGCGCCGCTCGGCACGCACGAGCGCTTCACCGCCTTTTTGATCGAGCATTATGCCGGCGCGTTCCCGGTGTGGCTCGCGCCCATCCAGGCGCGCGTGATTCCGATTTCCGAGAAGGTGAGCGACTACGCGCAGAAGGTTGTCGATGCGCTATTCGCAGCGCCGGTGGTGAACGGCACCGGCGGCTTGCGCGTGGACATCGACACCTCCGCCGAGCGCATGCAGAAGAAGATTCGCGACGCGCAACTGAAGAAGATTCCCTACATGCTGGTGGTGGGCGAGCGCGAAGCCGCGGAAGGGAAGGTGGCGGTGCGCCTGCGCTCCGGCAAGGACCTCGGCGCCATGCCGCTGGGCGCCTTCATCGCCCGCATCAAACAGGAAGCCGAAACGCGGGTGGATACGAGGGAGTAGGCAGCATGCACCGTGACAGATAGGATGGTGGTGTGGCGGCCACGCCCGATGACGCGGTATGAATTTCGAAATCATCAGCGAAATTGCGCAAATTGAGACGATTGCGCTGAGATACACCGGTACGAAGCAAGCGGAATCGGGCGCAAGGAATTCAACATGAAAGCGCTGCTCGGAAGGCATGACCATGAATCGGACCTCGGCAAGGCAGCTGGTCGTTTGCATTCAAAATGAGGACTATGCCGCCTCGTTGGAAAAGCGAAAAATCTATGTTGCTTTGCGCGACGCTGCCGCCGAGGCGCATGGTCTGTTGCGGATCGTCGATGAATCCGGTGAGGATTACCTTTACCCGAAGAACTTCTTCCGGGCGATCGAACTGCCGCAAACGGTCAGGCGTGCGGTGCTATCCGCCGCATAGCAATTTGGAGAGGCGTCCGTCTCCGTTCATCCGATTCGTGCCTATTCCGGTATTCGCGCTCAGTAAATCCCGGCGCGGATGGCGTCGAGCTTCGCCTGCAGGTAAGCGCGGTGGGAATCGGAGAGGCGGCCGCCGTCCGCCGCCTCCAGCTTGAGGGCTTCCTCGCGAACGGCGAGGATCGCCTCATGGCGGCGTGTTGCGTGCGAAGGAGCGGCCACGGGCGTGGTGGCGCTGATGGCTGCCGCCGCAGGCAGCGCCAAGGCAGGCGCCGACACCAGAAACGGCGCGGCCAGCAATCCGGAAATCGTTCGCGTTTTCATGCCAGCATCCCTCCGTCCTTTAGCCTCACCAGAGCTAGGCTTGAGTTGGCCATGTTCAAGAGGGATACGTCGCGCAAGCCAGTGAGCCTGGAGCTTGCCGAACGGCGATGTGCAACGACTACGGAAACCGCATCTCATACCGCCAGTATGTGGAGGGCTTCAGCCAGCTGAAGCTGCCGGTGCGCTTCGATCCGCCTGCGCCAAATCTGGAGCCTCGCGATGAGATCTGGCCCACGGAAATCGCGCCCGTGGTGCGGTGGGCCGGCGGCGCCGCGGAGTTCGTGCAGCTGCGGTGGGGGCTAATCGCAAAATTGGGTGCAAAGCCCGTCATCAACATGCGCTCGGAAGGCAAGCGGTTCGAGCAGGGCCGCTGCCTGGTGCCCGCCTCGCACTACTTCGAATTCACCGGGACGAAGTCTCCCAAGGAGCGCTGGAAATTTGTGCGTTCCAATGAGGAGTGGTTTTGCTTCGCCGGATTGTTGGGCAAAGCAATGACGAAGAAAGGCGAGGTGCCGGCATTTTCGCTGCTCACGATCGCGCCTGGGCCGGACACCAAACCGTATCATGATCGCGAGCCGGTGATCCTCGCGCCTCAACTCTGGCGCGCGTGGCTCACCGGCGTGAGCGCTTCAAGCGTGCTGCACAGCTCTGAACCCGGTTCGCTGATCGTGGCCGAGTCGCCACGGGAAAAAGCGCCAACCAACGAACGAATGATTTGAAGGAGAAGGCCGCTCCGGCTGCGCGGCCTTCGCCCCCCAAACCGCTTACCTCACCCGCACGTAGCCGTGCTGCACGTTGTTGGAATCGACGTAGTAGCCGGTGACGTCGCCGTGCCGGTTGATCGCCACGGATTGCGTGTACGTGCTGCCTGGAGGATCGAACTTGACGATGTGCCCTCTCACGCCGCGCACGAACCCGCGCTGCCGGGATGCCCTCGTGTCATTGAAGTTCCCCGTGACGCTGCCCAGAGAATTGATCGCCACGGGGTCGATGCCCGTGCCGCGGCGCACGTCGAAGAAGGTAAACGAGCCATCCGCGGCCCGGATGAAGCCGTGGCTATTTCCATCCTGCGCGACGGCATAGGAACCGGTGACTTCATTCGCGTTGTTGATGGCGCGCGGAAACGTCCAGATCGCATTGGGCACATCGAACGTCGTGAAGTTGCCATCCGGATCTCGTATGTAGCCGTGCTGCTCGCCCGTCGAGAACAGGGTCGAGATGCCGGTAACGAAGCCCGCGTCGTTTATGCTGTACGCATAGGTGGCGTCCGCTCCCGGCACGTTGAAGGTCGTGGTCTGATCGCCGGCCGAGTGGATCAGCGCATGGAGATTACGGTAGTCTCCATAATTGCTGTAAGTGCCCACGATGGTGCCCGGGTTGTTCATCCCGCCGAAGGTGAAATTCCAGGGAAGGGCAAACTCCCTGATGACGCCTGCTGCTGACCGCATGAAACCTGTCGCGCCCAGATACGTCTGACAGTCAGTAGAGGATTCCCAAAAGACGCCACCGACAGTGCCGGCGTCGTTGATGGCGCCGGGAATGGTTGCGACGACGGTGTCCGGCTCACCCTGCGCGTCGAAGGTGTCGAGGCTGCCGTCTGGATGACGGACAAAGCCATGCTGCGTGCAAACATCCCCGGGGTTCGCATAAGTCCCCGTCGTGCTGTCGGTACTGTTGATGCTGACCGCGGTGGTGAACGCCGCGCCGGGTACGTCGAAACTTGTGATGGTGACGGCGCGCGCAGGCGCAAGCGGCAGCGATAAGGCGAGCGCAGCGCTAGCCAGCAGCTGCGCGATCGAGACGATCCGTATCATGTTCTCCCTCCAGATGTTGGATGAGCGTGCTTCAGCCACGCGAAAGAGGTGGTCCGAGGTGCTGCACGCGGCAGCCCTGGGGCAGACTCCAAGCGTTCGCGGATCACCGCGCCGCCGGGCTCTTGGGAGCCGCGGCGGTTTGCGGTTGTCGAAGCGCAGCTTACGGCGCGGGAATGCGGTCGCCCGTCGTGTTGCCCGTGTCCTCTTCGACGAGGTTGCCGTCGACGTCGTAGATCTTGGCGTCGAAGGTTCCCTTCAGGTGCTTCCCATTGGCGCTGATCTTCCGCGGCCCCTCCAAGGTGAAAGTCCCGGCCGGATTTCCGGCATCGTCGAAGATCCAGCCGATGTGATAGAGCGATACTGTTCGGCTATCCTTCTGCGTGAACACGCCCATGCACACGTCGCCCAGAATCGGATTGATGTTGGCGAATTCGAATTCCGTTCCGTCGGCATGGTAATGCTCGAACGATTCGAAATAGAGGCTGCCGTCCGGCAGGCGATGCTCGACATGCCAGAGGCCCACGATCGAGTCATCGCTGCCCGAAGGGCTTCTGGTGTCGTGCGGCAGGGCGGGGAGTTTCATCGGCTGGGCTGCTGGCGTGTTGCCCGTCTTGGTGCGGTGCACGCACGCGGCCTGGGTTGAGAGACTTCCGGCGGCGAGGGCAACCGCTGTCGCGGCCATCAAAAGAGAGGTTTTCATGGACATGCTCCGTGGTTCGGCCGCGCCGACCACCGGCGCGGTCCTTTCACGAAGCGCCATCTCCCGCGGCGCAGCAGGGACTAGGTTCTGGCCGGAAGAGGTATAGAATGACCCAGCTGCCGTGAGGGGCCGCCGGGGGTCATGTCTTCCACCTGTTCCCAATCCCTGCCCGCGTTGCGCGGAGCATGTCGCTTCGCCCGTGCATTCCACGCCGCCGGCTGCCCCTCAGACAGGACTTTGAACCGCCCGCGCGCCGCCCTGTTGCCGCCTGCGGCGCCTTTCGTGCCATGAACGCCCAGACGAAAGCCGAGAACGGCACTGGCGGGATCGATCTGGGCCGGGAGCTGGATTTCACACTGGGAGCCGCGCGCATCCATCCTTCCACGTGCGAAGTGGAGGTGGATGGCCGGCGCGAGGTGATGCAGCCCCGCGCCATGCAGGTGCTGGTGGCGCTCGCGCGTGCCGAGGGCGCGGTGGTGTCGCGGGATCGGCTGATTCAGCGGTGCTGGGAAGGGCGGGTGATCGGCGAGGATGCGATCAACCGCGCGATCGCCAAGGTCCGTGCCGTGGCGGAGTTGAGCGATCCGCCTGCCTTCGAGGTGGAGACCATTCCCCGCGTTGGCTTCCGGCTGAAGGTGCACGCTGCTCCTGAGGAGACTCCGCCGGTTGCGGAAAGCCCTGCGCCGTCTGCAGGACCGGCCACATCAAGAACCGGGCGGCTGGGCGTAATTCTTGGCGTCGTTGCAGCCCTGGTTGCCGCCGCTGCGCTCGTCGCGCTGCTCTGGAAACCGCCGGGGCGGAACGTGAGTTCGCCCGCGGACGCCTCCATCGCGGTGCTGCCGTTCCTCAACATGAGTGGTGATCCCGCGAAGGACTACTTCAGCGATGGGTTCTCTGAAGAACTGCTGAACGATCTCGCCAATACGCCGCAATTGCGCGTGGTGGCGCGTACGTCCTCGTTTGCCTTCAAGGGCAAGCCCGCGAATGTGCAGGAGATCGCGAACAAGCTGCACGTCCGCGCGGTG
>JAFAVP010000078.1 GCA_019242395.1 Alphaproteobacteria bacterium
GAGTTCGATGTTGCCTCCAATCCGGAGTTTCTTCGCGAAGGCTCCGCCATCGAAGACTTCCGTAGACCGGATCGCGTGGTGGTCGGAGCCGAAAGCGATCGCGCCAAGGCCGTCATGAAGGAGGTTTACCGGCCGCTCTACCTCAACGAGACACCGCTACTCTTCACTTCCCGAGAAACATCCGAACTGATCAAATATGCTGCGAACGCGTTCCTGGCGACGAAGATTACCTTCATCAACGAGATCGCCGATATCTGCGAGAAGGTGAATGCGGATGTGCAGGACGTGGCGCGGGCCATTGGACTGGACGGCCGCATCGGCGGCAAGTTCCTGCACGCGGGGCCGGGCTTCGGCGGGTCCTGCTTTCCCAAGGACACGCTCGCACTCCTGAAAACCTCGCAGCAGGTGGGGGCACCAACCCGCATTGTTGATGCGGTGGTGGAGGTCAATGAAGCCCGCAAGACGCGCATGACGGAAAAGATCGCCGATGCGATCGGCGAGGTGAAAGGCAAGACCATCGCGGTGTTGGGCCTCACCTTCAAGCCGAACACCGATGACATGCGCGATGCGCCGAGCCTCGTCATTCTGCCAGGCCTGCAGGAGAAGGGCGCGACGATCCGGGCCTACGATCCGGAAGGAATGGACGAAGCGCGCAAGCACCTCGATATCGCCTTTTGCAAGGACGCCTACCAGGCGGTGAGCGGCGCCGATGCCGTGGTGATCCTCACCGAATGGAACGAGTTCCGCGCGCTCGATCTCAAGCGGATGAAAGCTCTGATGAAAGCACCGGTGATGATCGACCTGCGCAACATCTATCGCCCGGCGCAGATGGCCGAAGCGGGATTCACCTACACCAGCGTGGGGCGCGCCAGCGTTTCGCCGCGGCATTAAGCGTTTAGGCCGCGCTCCCATTCCAGCGCCGAGCGGACGATCTCCGCCAGGTCATCGTGGCGCGGCTGCCAATTCAGCGCCGATTTGATGCGCGAGGGATCGGAGATCAGCACCGGGGGGTCCCCTGCCCGCCGCGGACTCTCCCTCACCGGCAGTGGGCGCCCGATCACCGCTTCCACGCCGCGCACCACCTCGCGCACGCTGAGGCCCCGGCCGTAGCCCACATTGTACGTGGCGGACTCCGCGCCGGCTCGCAGAGCATCCAGCGCGAGCAGATGCGCCGCCACCAGATCCGAAACATGGATGTAGTCGCGAATCCCCGTACCATCCGGGGTCGGATAGTCGGTGCCGAAGATGTCGAGGTGCGGCACCCGCCCGAGCGCCACCTGCGCCGCCCGCTTGATCAGATGCGTCGCCTGCGGCGTGGACTGCCCCGTCCGGCCTTGCGGGTCGGCGCCGGCCACATTGAAATAACGCAAGCTCATCGCGCGCAGGCCGTGGGCGCGGGAGGTATCTTCCAGCATCCACTCGGTCATCAGCTTCGACCGGGCGTAAGGCGAAATCGGCGCCTTCGGCTCCTCCTCCGAGAGCGGCTGCTTCGCCTCGACGGCATAGACGGTCGCGGTGGAGGAAAAGATGAAGGCCCCTACCCCGGCGTGCACGCACGCTTCGATCAGCGCCCGCGACGCCACCACATTGTTGGCGTAGTAGCGGAGCGGCTGCGCCACGGACTCCGGCACCACGATGGAGCCGGCGAAATGGATCACCGCCTCGACCCGGTGCTCGGCGATCAGGCGCCGCACCAGGGCGGCATCGCCCGCCTCCCCCTCCACGAACGCAGCCCCGGGCGCCACCAGCCCGCGGACCCCGGTGGACAGGTTGTCCAGCACCACCACGGCCTCGCCTCGGTCTTGGAGAGCATAGACCATGTGGCTGCCGATGTAGCCGGCGCCGCCGGTGACCAGAATGCTCACCGCACCCTATGAGCTACATCTAGGGCCACGCGCCAGCACGATAGCTAGATCGTGACACTTGAAGTCAAGTCGCAGCGGTTTTCTCCTGTCTCATTGCCGTTGGCACCATCCCAGGAGGGCCATCTCCATTCCTATCGTAAGGAACATAAGCGAAACACGACGGCCGGTCAAGCGGGACAGCGCTGCGTCAATTGATACTATTTCCCCCATCCAAAACGCCCCTAAAAGGAACCCGCGCGCCCGCTCCCGCGTTCGGGCTTCGCGGGTCCGGGGTCTGCACATCCCGGCACATCCCGGCATCGGGCGGGAGCAGGCTTCACGCCGGACAACCATAGGAGATCGTGTATGAAGACATTTGGATTGCTTGGCGCTGGCCTTCTGGCGGCAGCGCTTGTTGCCGCCCCGGCGCAAGCGGGCGGCGTGAAGGTTGGGACCTTGACCTGCCATGTGGCGAGCGGCTGGGGCTTCATCTTCGGGTCGTCGAAGGATGTGCGTTGCAACTTCAACCCCAACAGCAAGATGGGCGAGCACTACATCGGCACCATTTCGAAGTTCGGCGTGGACATCGGCTATACCGACAGCGCGGTGATCGTGTGGGCGGTGTTCGCGCCCACCGCAGGGCCCAAGCACGGCGCGCTGGAAGGCGATTACGCCGGCGCAACCGCCAGCGTAACAGCGGGCGTGGGCGTGGGCGCCAATGCGCTGGTGGGCGGCTTCGACCGTTCGATCACGCTGCAGCCTCTTTCCATCGAAGGCAACACGGGCTTGAACGTGGCCGGCGGCATCGGCGCCATCAGCCTCAAATACGTGCCGTAAGCTTGGTTGCAGTTTTGTGCGTATGCGGACGGCTTCGTCCGTGTACAGCTTGAGTTACCCCGCTGCCGGACACCCTTTGGCAGCGAAAAAGCCCGCCGGAGCCCCTCCCGGCGGGCTTTTGTTTCGAGAACGCCTCGTGCTTCAGTTTAGTATTCCCAATCCAAGCTCAAAG
>JAFAVP010000251.1 GCA_019242395.1 Alphaproteobacteria bacterium
CATGGCCCAGCGAGTAGAGCGAGGCGGAAATGAACTGCACGCGCCGGAAGAGCCCGTCGACCTTTGCAGGCAGCGCGCGAGCGAAAGCCCAGGAGACGATCAGCACCAGGAGCAGTGCGAGAATGAGGCCGGTGAGGGGCGAGAGGAAGATCGCTGCGGCGGTCTTCCCTAGGCCGCTCCAGACAATCGCGCCGGGTCCCACATGTGCGACACCCGCGCCGACCAGCGCACCAATGAGGGCATGGGAGCTGGAGGAAGGAATGCCGAAATAGCCTGTGACGATCTGCCAGCAGATGGCGCCCATCAGTGCGCCGAAAATCACCTGATCGGAAATGGCGTTTGGCGAAATGATGCCCCGGTCAATGGTGTTCGCCACATGCAGCCCGAACACGAGAAAGGCAACGAAGTTGAAGAACGCAGCCCAGGCGACGGCGTAGCGTGGCGAAAGCACGCGCGTCGACACAATGGTGGCAATGGAGTTCGCGGCATCGTTGCGGCCGTTTAAAAAATCGAAGCCAAGTGCGATGGCAATAAGGCCGATGAGCAGCGGAAGCATGCTCAGACGTGCTCTATAACAATGCCGCTGATGCGGTTGGCCACGTCCTCAAAACGGTCCATCACTTTTTCCAAATGATCATAGATCTCCACGCCGATGATGTAGTGCATGGCATTGCCATGACGGTGCTTCTGAAACAGCCCCTTAATGCCCTTGTCGTTCAGCGTGTCGGAATCGTCTTCCAGCCGGATGATTTCTTCTGTGATGTTGTTCAGGCGCGGTGCATTCTCCCGCAGCGATGCCAGCAGATTGACGGCTTCCACCGTGAGCTTCGCGGCTTGCAGAATACGATCGCCCAGCTGTGCCATCTCCGGTTCGAGTTCCTCCACCTCGAACAGCAGGACCGCCTTCGCCGTCTTCTGCATCTGGTCGATCGTATCATCCAGGGTGTTGATCAGTTCCTTGATGTCGCTGCGATCGAAGGGGGTGATGAAGGTCCGGCGGACCAACAGGAGAATATCGCGCGCGACCGCGTCGGCCTGCGCCTCCAGCGCGATTACCTTGAGCGCGGCTTCTGCAATGCCGGGGCCGCCATCTAGCAATGTGCGCAGCGCCTGTGCGCCTTCCGCTAGAATGCTTGCGTGGTGCTTATAGAGCTCGAAAAAGCGCTCCTCGCGCGGCATCAGCGCCTGGAACCAACTCAGCATGATGCGGCCCCCATCGAAGATGCTGCAATAAGCCGGGGCGGTGAGGAGGTTGCAAGAGGTGCTTGCACACGTCCTTCCCTCGGTTGACCTGCGAAACCCGGAACCATACGGTCCGCGCGCGCGGGGCACGCATGTTGGAGTAGTCGCGTCCATGCTCGGTCAGTTCACAGGGCCTTGTTCTTTATCCCCATCGCTGGTTCGGCGTGCAGCGGCATTTCTGGCGCCGCTGATAGTCACGTTGACTGCCACGATGCACTCTGCGGCCGCACAAGGCATCGATATCATCCGCGATGCGGAGATCGAGCGCGTCATGCGTTCCTACGAAGACCCCATCCTGAAGGCTGCGGGGATCGATCCGCGCACGGTGAGGATTTATCTCGTCAACGATCCGGAAATTAATGCCTTCGCCACCCAGAGCCCAATCCCGGGGGAAACTGAGAGCATCTTCGTCAATGCGGGCAGCTTTCTCCAGCTACAGACGCCCAATCAGCTAATCGGTATACTGGCGCACGAGACGGGGCACATCGCCGGCGGCCATGTGACGCGAAGCGGCCTGGCCATGAAGAAGGCGATGATCCCCATGCTGCTCGGTTTGGCGCTGGGCGCGGCGGCGGCGGCGCTCGGCGGCGGGGAAGCGGCCATCGGCGCCATGGCGTTAGGCGAGCAGGCCGCACAGGCGCAGTTCTTCCAGTTCAGTCGGGCGCAGGAAGGCACCGCCGACCAGATGGGACAGAAATACCTGCGCGCAACGCACCAGTCCGGCCGCGGCATGCTGGAGGTGTTCAACAAATTCGCCAACATGGAAGCGGAGATCACCTACGGCCACAACGGGACGTTGATCTCCGATCACCCGTTGTCGCGCGAGCGCATCGACCTGCTGCAACAACTGGTCGAATCGTCTCCGTACAAGGACGCAAAGGACACCCCAGCAGCATTTCAGGAATTCAAGCTCATTCAGGCAAAGCTCGCAGGATTCCTAAATCGGGTGGACACGGTCCTTCAACGCTATCCTGTGACGGATCAGAGCGAATCCGGTCATTACGCGCGGGCCATCGCCTACTTCCGCCAGCCGGACATGAAGAAGGCGATTGATGAAGCGGACGCTCTGGTGAAGATCGACCCGAAAAACCCTTTCTTCTGGGAGATATTAGGCCAGATTTACGTCGAGATGAGTCAGCCACTGAACGGGGTTTTGCCTTACCAGAAATCGGTCGACCTGGCGCCCCACGAACCACTGCTGCGCCTGAGCCTTGCTGCGGCACAGATTGCCACCGGTAAACCTCAGTTCGCGAAGCCGGCGCTGGACAATCTCAAGGTTGTCCTTCAACAGGAGAACAACAACGGATTTGCATGGTATGAAGCGGCGCAGGCGTACAGCGATCTCGGCAATGAAGCGATGGCGAGCCTTTCCACGG
>JAFAVP010000273.1 GCA_019242395.1 Alphaproteobacteria bacterium
TGCGTCTTGCTACTGGCTCAGCCGGGATTCGTTATCGCGACCGTGCGGATGTTCTGCTGGTGACGCTCGCACCCGGAACGCAGGCCGCCGGCGTCTTCACACAATCGAAGACGGCTTCCGCCCCGGTCGAATGGTGCCGAGCCCAACTCCAGGGTGGAACGGCACGAGGTCTGGTCGTGAACAGCGGGAACGCCAACGCCTTCACCGGGAAAGCAGGTATCGAAGCGGCGGAGGCGGTAGCGTGCTCTGCGGCGGCTTCTCTCAGTTGCAGCGCGCGTGAGGTTTTTCTCGCCTCCACTGGCGTTATCGGGGAACTACTTCCTGCTCAAAAGATCACCAGCATTCTTGGAAATCTGGCGCAGAGCGGAGCAGCCGATGGATGGCGAGCCGCAGCCGAAGCGATCATGACGACCGATACCTATCCAAAACTTGCGACGGCTGCCGCCGAGATCGACGGCCGCAAGGTCACCATCAACGGAATTGCCAAGGGCGCCGGGATGATTGCGCCAGATATGGCGACTCTGCTCGCCTTTGTTTTCACCGACGCCACCCTGCCGTTTCCAGTGCTGCAGGATATGCTTGCGGACGGCGCAAAGTGTTCGTTTAACTGCATCACGGTCGACAGCGACACATCCACCAGCGACACGCTGCTGTTGTTTGCTACCGGTAAAGGCGCCCAGCATGCGACCATCAAAAAGGCACGCGACAAGCGGCTGGCCGAGTTCCGCCGTAAGCTCGATGCCGTGCTCCTCGATCTTGCTTTACAGGTTGTCCGCGACGGCGAAGGCGCGCGGAAGCTGATTCAGGTCGATGTGACCGGTGCTGCAACAGATGCCTCCGCTAGAAGAATCGCGCTGTCCATCGCGAACTCGCCGCTGGTGAAAACGGCGATCACCGGGGGTGACGCAAATTGGGGGCGCGTGGTGATGGCGATAGGGAAGGCCGGAGAACCCGCAGATCGGGACCGGCTGAAAATTTGGTTCGGCCAAGAACTCGTCGCGGACAAGGGAGATCGGGCCCAAAATTACCACGAAGCGAAGGCGACGAAAGCTGTTTCAGGGGCTCACGTCGAGATCGGTGCCGATCTCGCTCTCGGCCACGGGCGTGCGCGCATTTACACGTGCGACCTTACTGAAGATTACATCCGCATCAACGGCTCGTATCGAAGTTAACAATGCCTGAACGGTCGGACGCGCGGTTGATGAACCTGGCCGCTGTGGTTCACACGGAACGGAACGGATGGTTAGCAGTCGTTAAGTAGTTGGACTCTTTAATGGCACATTAAGATGCGCGTCTCATCATCGCGGGCAGGCATGAGCAAAACAGTGCTGGTGGCGGCCTGTGCGCTCATCGATCCCGACGGGCGCGTGCTCATCGCTCAGCGTCCGCCGCAGAAGGCGATGGCAGGGCTATGGGAGTTTCCTGGCGGCAAAGTGGAACTCAAGGAGCGCCCGGAAGAGGCGTTGATCCGCGAACTGAGAGAAGAACTCGGAATTGGGGTGAAGGAAGCATGCCTGGCACCGCTTACCTTTGTTTCTTATCTGTATACGGAATTCCATCTGCTGATGCTCTTATACGTGTGCCGGCGGTGGGACGGGGAGCCTCAGCCACTCGAACACACGGCGATCAGTTGGGTCCGCCCGCGAGACCTACGGTCTTATCCCATGCCTCCCGCAGATCTACCGCTCATCCCGATGTTGCGCGATCTCCTTTAAGGGAATTCGCAGACAACAATAACGGCGCTACCGCGATTGAGTACGCAATGGTTGCAACGATGATCTCGATCGTAATTCTTCCTTCCATCGGACAGATCACGACCAGCCTGGAAGGGTTCTTCTCAGCCGTGCTGGCCGGGTTCCACTAGCCCGCCCTTGACTGGCATATTGAGCGGGCAGGGTACCGCGCTACTCGCGAGGTGCCCGCAACGACTGGTATTCCCGGGCCTACCGCACTTAAGCTGCTAAAAAGGGTATTGCGAATGGGATCGACCTTTGCTTAGTTAACTGAACTGATGTGTCTCACATCGAGTACTGCGTAACACCCGGAAAGCTCGCGTTGGACTATGCGTAATGGCTCCCATGATATGGGAGACCGGCCAGTTCACTTATGGATTGAACGGGATTTGCAGTGGGGGAAAGTCAGAATTGCGACGTGATGCTGGCGCTTGGCTGCGTCTCGGAAAGTTTCCGAGTTGGCCTGAGTAGAGAATGCTCGACAGCTACTTCGCGACTGCACGGACATCTGACTGGGGCAGCACAATCTCTTTGGCTGGGCTCAAACACTCCGGGGACCCTGGATCTTGAACTACGCCGCCTAGGGATCCACGAGGCAACCTACGGTCTTATGCTACGCCAGCCTGAATTTTCAGCAGCCAAGGTCATGACCAGGCAACAAGGGTGCGTCATCCTCTCGCTCATAGCTATCGCCGTTGCGATGGTTGTGCTCTGGCCCGAACTCGGCGGCCTGGCGCTAACTGGGATCATCGCTGCGGGATATGCGGCGAATGCCATTTTTCGTGCATGGCTATTCTGGGTGGGCGCCGACGAGAAACCTATCGCGGCGGAACAAGAAACACTGGCGGACCGCGAAAATTGGCCCATGTATACTGTGCTTGTGCCGCTCTATCGGGAGGCAAACATCCTCCCGAAGCTGACCCGTGCTTTGCGGGCCATGGACTATCCGCTCGCCCGCCTTGACGTGAAGCTGATCGTAGAAGAGGACGACGCGGAAACCGTTGCAGCGGCCGAATTCTCCGCTGCTGACGGCCTTTTCGAAGTTGTGGTGGTTCCGACTGGTGAGCCGCGCACCAAGCCGCGCGCGTGCAACTATGCCCTTCAGTTCGCGCGCGGCGACTTTCTCGTGATCTTCGATGCGGAAGACCAGCCGGAGCCGGATCAACTCAAGAAGGCAGTAAGCGCGTTTCGCCGTTTGCCGGAGAGCGTCGCGTGCCTGCAGGCGCGGCTAAATTTTTTCAACGCGCGCGAATGCTGGATAACCAGGATGTTCGCATTGGATTACGCTCTCTGGTTCGATTTCTTGTTGCCTGGGCTGGATCGCTTAGGGATACCCATGCCGTTGGGTGGGACCTCCAATCACTTCAAAGTCGATGCGCTGCGGGCCATTCACGGCTGGGATCCTTTCAACGTGACCGAAGACGCGGACCTTGGCATTCGCCTTGCGCGGCTCGGGAAACGCGTGCGCACACTAGATTCAACGACATTCGAAGAAGCGACCAATGCAACCGGGAATTGGCTTCGCCAGCGTACCCGTTGGCTTAAGGGTTATATGCAAACCTGGCTCGTGCACATGCGGGACCCGCGGCAACTGATGCGCAATGCTGGTGTGGCCGGCTTCTTTGGCTTTCAGCTCTTTGTAGGCGGTACAGTTTTGTCAGCCCTCCTAAATCCGCTTCTTTGGGGGATCTTCGTTGCTTCTTTCTGGGTGCATGTCCCTGCCTTTGGCTTCCCGGATGCCACGCAGTCGCTGGCGGGGCTCGGATTGCTGCTTACCAATGCAGTGTTTGCGTACCTTGCCATGCTCGGACCGTAACCGACGGGGCTGGTTGGATCTCTCTCCTTACGCGTTGCTGGTCCCCTTTTACTGGCTCATGATTTCAGCAGCGGCGTATAGGGCGTTGTGGCAACTGGCGCGAAATCCTTGGTATTGGGAGAAGACGCCTCACGGCACGAGCAATTTTTCAGACTGCCAGATGCCATGCCTTTGAATGTGATGGCGGTTGACGGGGTCACATTCGCGGTGATGCTGCTCGCCTGGGCAGCTGTCCTTCTGGTGTGCTTGAGAAGGGCTCGGTTTTCGATTGTGGCAGCTGCCGGTCTCACCTTCATGGCTGTCGTGCAGCCTGCCTTTGTGGGCGTAGCAACTGGCTTTCGCGCACTCTTGTTTGCTGCAAGCGCGTACGTTCTCGCAGCGGCGGCTGTTTCCTTTTCAGAGCGGCGTAATCGGCGCCATATTGTGCTCCTGGGTGGTTCTTTGGCTGGCGCTCAATTTGTTCATCCCATCTGGGGCACCGCAACAAGCCTAATATTGCCTATCGCCGTCCGAAGTTCTCTTGGTAACGACCGTACCAGCACTGCAGGATGGTACCTGTCGCTGTTGTTCATCCCGGGCTTGGCGGCAATCACGCTGTCTTATCTTTCCATGACCCATCAGCTGCATGCCTGGTCGGTGGGCAACGCGGTCTATGACGGAAACGCACGGCTTATTTTTTGCCTTGCGACACCTTGCATGGCTATCCCATCGGTTGCCGCGATCGCACTGCAGCCGCAGATCGTATCTGTGCGTCTCGTGGGAGCGGTATCCCTTGTCGCAGCGGTCACGTCGACGCTGCTTGCAGCTATTGGGTACTCCCAGGTATTCGAGTGGGCGGCTGCAGAGAGCTCACTGCTCCTCCTGGTCTTTGCAAACTGGCCGGTCTCCGCGAAGCGGCTACGATGGGCCATGGCTCTGGTCTTGGGCAATCTTGTGCTCTCCTGGGCTCTCTCGCTGGCCCTGGCCAAACTCGTCCATGCATAAGCGTCTCGCTCCTGTTGTCCTCGTGGCGCTCTCGATTAGGTGTCTATGCACCAGGGCGGATGCCGGAGCCTGGACGCTACCTGCCGGGGACACGCAGATCATCTCCGGTGTGATCTACAGCACCGCGGTAGAAAGCTTCGATGACAAGGGCGGTGCCGTCCCCACGCTCTACCGCAAGATACTGCTACAGAGTTACGGTGAACATGGCCTGACCGACGATCTGACCCTGATTTTCGCCCCAGAATATGCGATCGCGACTGAAGGGGGGGCGGGCAGACCCACCATCAACGCCGATGATTTCGCTTTGAAAGGTGGTCTGCGCTACTTGCTCACAGACCGGTTCGGGATCGTGTCTGCACAGGCGTCCTATAAAACGGCCGGCGCTTTCGACATGTCCGTTTCGGCACACAATGACTCGGGCAGCGAAGTTGAGTTCCGCCTGCTCTATGGCCGCAATTTCAAGCTCTTTGGGCGCGATGCTTATCTCGATGCAGAAGTGGGTCAACGTTGGATTGCAGGTGCGCGGCCGGATGAAACGCCCGTGGATCTGACATTGGGAGTGCACTGGTCGGAAAAACTCACCTTCACGGCACAGAGCTTCAACATTATCGCTGCCGGGAACAGCCGAACTCCTTACGGCTACTACCGTTCACACAAAGTGGAGTTGGCCACCGTGCAGCGGCTCTGGAATGACGTCTACTTCGAGACCGGCGCCTATTTTTCCCCGATTGGGCAGAACTCCCTTGTGGAGCGAGGGGTCGACGCCTCAATCTGGATACACTTCTAGTTGGGACACTTGAAATTGAGAATGAGTCGCGATATAGAGGCGGTACATATATTAGAAGGCTTGTATGAAATTCCTGTTCTTGATCTTAACGGTGCCCTTGGTGGTACTATCAGCCTGCGGAAACGAAAGCCCCGGAATTCCGGTCAGCCTGAAGGATCATCGGTTTAGTCCAGCCGAGATTCATGTACGTGCCGACCGGTCGGCCCTTATCACTCTGACGAACCAGGACGATTCGGCCGAAGAGTTCGACTCTGTGTCGCTCAAGGTCGAGAAAGTGGTTCCCGGTCATGAGACAGGAAACGTGCGCATACGCCCGCTGGCACCGGGGCGGTATCCCTTCATCGGGGAATACCATGCCGACACAGCGCGGGGCGTCGTGGTGGCCGAGTAATGGTTGCTGCCCTGATCATCGTTTTCCGAGAAGTCATCGAAGCCGGCCTCATCGTCGGAATCGTGCTCGCCGCCACACGCGGTGTCGAGTCACGCGGCCGGTGGGTTTTGGGCGGCGTAATGGCAGGGGTGGTTGGAGCGTGTGGGGTTGCTGCATTTACCGGCGAGATCGCGAATCTGTTTTCCGGTGCCGGGCAGGAACTCTTCAACGCCAGTATACTGTTTTTCGCAGTGGCTATGCTCACGTGGCACAATGTGTGGATGGCGGGCCATGGCCGGGAAATGGCCCGAAGCATGAAGGAAGTGGGATCCGCCGTCTCTGCGGGTGACCAGCCGCTGATGGCTTTGGCGGCGGTAGTCGGAGTGGCTGTGCTGCGTGAAGGTTCAGAGGTCGTCCTGTTCCTGTATGGTATCGGACAGGGGGCCTCTCCGGCTGCCATTTTGTCCGGTAGTCTGCTGGGATTGATGGCAGGGATCGCAATCTCTCTGCTGATGTATTTCGGGCTGCTGGCGATTCCTCCCGGAAAGCTGTTCCGCGCCACTGCGTGGCTCATTACGCTGCTCGCTGCCGGGATGGCGTCGCAGGCAATATTGTTCCTTCAGAATGCGGGTTACGTGAATGCCCTCGCGCGATCTCTTTGGGATACATCATGGCTCTTGCCAGATGGCGGCGAGGGCATGAGTGGCGTTTTGGGCAAGATGTTGCATACCTTGGTTGGATACACAGCTGCACCTGACGGCGCCCAGTTGTTGGCCTATGCGGGCACGATTGTCGCCATAGTCGGGCTGACCCGGTGGGAACGCACCCGTCAACCAAAGCGAAATCTGGTTCTTCCCCATCCAGCTTGAAAGCACTGTGCCGCTGGTTGCCCAGCGGCACAGCTAACGTGCTTTTCAGCTTTTACCGGGGAGGTGGTCCGCCGTCCCACGGGCCTCCATCGTCAGGTGCTTCATCGGGTGGACCATAGTCGTCTGGCCCGTACTCGTCACCCGGCGCCGCCGCATCAGGGGGGCCGTAGTCGTCCGAGTCCATGTCGTCGCCATTGGGCCCATTGCTGTAGCTGGGCTGCGCGGGGACGGGCTCCCAAGAACCATCGCACTGACGCACATAGGGATAGTAGCCTTCAGGGTCACGGCAATAGTACCAATAATCGCCGCTATCCTGTGCCGGTTCCTCGTAGTAGGTCTCCGACACGTAGTCGGGGTACGGGTAAAGTGGTGTCTCATAGAAGAACCAGGAGCCATCAACCCACCACCACCAACCGAAACGGCCGTGGTGGCGCCCATGCCACCAATGCCCATGCGTCCAGAGCGCACGTTCCCGGGGCGTGAAACGGCTTACGCGCCATCCGAGGTGGCTGCGAAAGGCATTAGTGCGAACCGTTACCCGGCCGGGGGCAGCACGAAGCCTTACACCTGGTGGGGCCCGATGAAAGGCGTCAACGCGCGCTCGCAAACCCGGATGTCCGTCTGGTCTCGCATGTTCTCTGACACGAATGTCGGGCTGAGCGAATACGCTTCCGCTCATGCCGATGGCACCGCCGAAGAGCAGGCCCATCATGGCAATTCTCAAGTACCGCATCATATTCCTCGCCGAAGATCGCTCCCAGACTGGGATTTCAGGCCAAGAGGGCTGAACCAGGAATGAACGGGCAATTCATCAGTTCCGTCACTGTCCCGAGCCGTCGAAAGCTGGCCTTAACCCATTACGGTGCCTAATTCCGGCGGGGTCCCTCCAGGTCCGCCGAATGATAGAACATGCCGACATTCAGCCTTTGCGACACCATCTTCTGCGGCGTAGCAGCGCCCGAGCCGCCATTCTAGAGGCCGGACGGACCCTAGCCACACGCGAGGGAGTCAATCAGCTCTCCTTGTCTGCGGTGGCAGCGGAGGCCGGCTTCGGCCCCTCGACGGTGTTTGGGCACTTCCGCAACAAGGACGAATTGCTGCTGGCAGTCGTGGCGGAAGATTTGAGCTCCCTTGCCGCGCTGATGCGCGGATCGCCAGAAGCGGGGAGCTTCGATCCTCCGAGGTACCTTACCTCCTTTTCTTCCCTGGAGCACGCCGCTGTAGGTCAAACTGAACCGCACCCCGGGGAATTCCGGCCGGCAGACTCCACGCCCGAAGCCGGATCTCTTGGCGAGCCGTTTCGCAGCCTCTCCGGGCCATGCTCACAGGGTCCGATGGACAGCGGCCAAGAAGCCGCTTGCTCGGACATGCACGCGGGCACCTCACTTAAGCACCGTCTGGGAACAGACCAAGGCATGGCGGAAGAGCTCGAAGGCCGCCTCACGAGAATAGACACCGACCCAACGAAATTAGCGTCGTTGTCCAATCATGCGATGACAAATCTGCTCGCGCGGATGGAGGCTTTCCAACGGGAACAGAATGAAGCGGTGAAATCCGTAATGGCTCGCGTCGAAGAAACCGAGCGCCGCCAACGCGCAGCCACCGCTGAAGTGCGCGCTGCAATCAACGACACAGCCACTCGGATCGAAATATTGGAATCGAAGTTGCGCGAGGCACCAGACCGCGCTTTCGGGAAACGGCAGAACCGCTCCACAGTCGACGAGGCTGATTTTAGAGAGGGTGATGCCAAGCCCCAGGCTCAGACTGCCGACCAATTCTACGCCGCGGCCGCGCAGAGAGCAGCAGATGCGGCTGCCGCACTCGCGAAGATTCAGCCCGAGCCGGGATGTCAAACAAGCAGTTCTAGGTGGGGGAACGTTCTCGCGAAACGCATACGTTTTCAGCGCCGATATGTTGCCATGGCCGCTAGTATAATCCTGATTGTGTTCGCTGTTGGCGCTTACACGGCATTCTATGTCGGGACCGCGCGCGGTCGCGAAATCGCCATGGCAGCGCAGGCTGATGTCACCATGTCGCAGCATCATCACTTGTCTTCCAGACAAGCCGCACGGTCCGAAAAAGCCTCCGTCGGACCCAGTGAGCGCAGCCGGCTCCAGGCGTTCGCGCCAGCAGGGAGCGCCAAGGCGGAACTCATATTAGGGCTGAAATACTTGCACGGAGAAGGAGGTGTGGCGCCGGACCTGCGCTTGGCTGCCCAGTTAATCCGGCGTGCTGCCGAACAGCATGACCCCGTGGGGCAATATTGGCTGGGTACGCTTTACGATCACGGCGACGGTGTTGCGGCGGATGCAACTGAAGCAGTGCGGTGGTACGAAGCTGCCGCCGGGCAGGGGAACCGAAAGGCCATGCACGCCTTAGGTGTATCCTATGCACAGGGGCTCGGGACCCAGAAAGACTATTCGGAAGCCGCCCGCTGGTTCACGCGCGCTGCCGAACTCGGACTTGTGAATTCCCAGTTCAATCTAGGCGTGCTCTACGAGCGCGGTCTGGGCGTGCCACAAAGCCTGCTCGATGCGTACAAATGGTATGCGATCGCAGCCGCTCAAGGTGACAGTGAATCGAGATCACGCATTGAGGTGTTGAAGACACAGCTCTCAGCGGACGATCTGGCCGCGGCCGAAGGCGCCGGGTTTGCCTTCCAGCCGCAGCATGTAGATCCGGAGGCGAACAACCTTCCGATGGAAGCAGATCTCTCGCTGGATGGTCGTCGCTAGGACAGCAGCACACTTTTTCGGACTGCTGGTGCCGGCTGAGGGACTCGAACCCCCGACCCCCTGATTACAAATCAGGTGCTCTACCAACTGAGCTAAGCCGGCCGACTGCCAAACTCTACAAGCTAGCGTACCAATCACAATCTTCTAGTTTCACCGACGGGAAGCGTCTTCAATCCTTTCTGTGCCGTTCTCTTTGACCTGCGCAAGCGAAAGGAAAACGGCGTTCCCGCGGCGCGCCATCGGGCGGTCCGTACGAATGTACTGATTGTGAATTTTGAACAATCTGTATCCCAGCGGATGTAGGTAAGACAAGAAATCGTGGAGTGGCAGATGGACCGGGTCTTCGTACTGCAATCCTACTTCGATTTGTAGAGCTGCAATCCTCTGGGCCAGAAGCATCTGTTCGAAGCCTTTGCAGATTTTCAGATCGAATCCTTCCGCATCAATCTTTAGGAAATCGATCGTATCAATCCCCAAAGACCTGCAGAAGGCGTCGCCAGTCTGCAGGTCAACTTCTTCTGTACGGCGCCCCGGCCGCGCGCCGTTTGGACGAATACGATTCATCTTCCTCATCGGCTCTGATTCTATCGTGACGCGACGCTGTTCGTCTCCTAGCGCCAGACCAAAACAGTGCACCGCGGGCTCGTCCTTGAACTTGCTCCTCAGGCGAGTAAGCGTCGTGCTTACGGGCTCAAATGCATAGATCTGCGCATCTGGCCACAACCTCCGAAACATCTGAGCCGACTGGCCGATGTTGGCCCCGACATCGAAGACCGTCCTGAATTGCAGGCGCGGCACCCGCCGCGAAAAATTCTGCAGCTCGTGAAACTCCGTTTCGGGTTCAATCGCGGGACTGTCGACCGGTACGTGGGGTTGCTCTGCCTCAAACGGCAGAGCCGTTTCGTGAGCAACGTGCTGGGCCGTGGAGGTATCGCGCCGTGGGAAGAGGTTTATGGCAGCTGTTATTAGCTGCCGGAACCGCCCGCCACTTTGCCGGAACACCTCATTCTGTGCTGCAATCGCGAGGGTCGGCGGCGCTTCTGAACGCGAGTGCCCCGCCCATGCTGCATAGAATGCATTGTATTGTTGGATGACCTGGCGAAAAGTTTTCGTCTGCGCATCATCGTTTGTGAGAAACCGCACGACCTGATGCCTTCCGTCGATCATTTTTAGGCACGCCTCGGTGTTGGACTCGCACCACTGAACCTTCTCTTCCAGATCGGCGAAGTCACGGGCCACTGGGACATAATGCTCCCAGGGTCTAATACTTCCTTCGAAAAATACCTCCCAAGGGTAATCCTGCTTGAGCAACACGCAATTGGTGCTCAGTTGCCACCCGAGGCTGGTGCCCACGTCCGTTCCCTCGATCGAAATCAAATATTTGAATTCTACCTGCTTGTGGTGCTTCGCATAGCGCGTAAGGTATCGGGCGATGTCCGGCACCTCTTTGTAGAATTCGACACCCCGCTCAAGCGTGAATCCGACATCGAATCCGGGCCGGCCAAAAAACTGGGAAACGAAGGCGTAACGCGGTGTGCATCGGAGATGCGCCAATAGGACTTCCCGATCGATTTCACCGGACCAATAGGCGGTAATGACGGACCGGATGTTGGTCCGCTTGCCATCTAACGAACTGAACCCGCGCGGCAACCCGCGCCAGAACACGACAGGCCTTTTACTTTGCAAATCCGGCTCTGCGGGATCTATGGCATGGCAGAATTCCATGCTTTCAGCGCTATGCACGCGCCGCAGCGGCCAGAGAATTGCGTTCTCGCTGCCTGGCTTGCGATTGTACTGCAGACAGGGAAACTCATCATTCTGAGATGCTATGGCGTCGTTCATGTCGATCAATATTGGGCTGTGCAGTCCGAGCCGGTCCAGGTCGTTGAGAACCTCGGCATACCGCTCAAGGCGCACTCGTTCACGCAGTTTGAGTTCCCGCAATCCGGGCGGACCGGCCCACATGCCATCGGAATAGACCAGCCCTAAAGCGCGGGCCGATGGTTCGAAACTCCGATCCGACGGATTGTAGAGAATGAGCTCCCGGCGCAGTTTTGCCAGTTCAAGTACCAATTGCTTCAAGTCCAATCCCGATTGCGCGTGACAACTTCCAAACTGGAATCGAACCTGTCTCTCCACAAACGCTTCGTGGTCAGGCTCGGGTGAGGCGCTACGATTGTCCGGCGACATCTGGGAAAAGCTTGGGGAAGAATGTTCCACGTCTTCGTGTAACGCTTAGATGTCTCGTGGCAAGTTGTCGATGAATTTGTAATCGTCCGTGTAGCGGACCTTAATACGAGAAATTTGCTCCTCGGTCAGATCGCCACGAGAGAGCACGTCCGGACTTATGTTGGCGTGCCCGAGCTGCGCAGTCACCCCGATCCGGGAGCAGAGGGCAGGGAATTGCTGATTGAGTTCTGCAAAACGAACAATATGATTCATTTGGAATTTGCCAGTCCGGTCCACGAAACGCCGGTGCTGCGGTCTGGTCTGCCAACTCTTTCCGCACCATACCTCCCAAAACTGGTCGAAGCTCAGGCCCTTGGAGGAATGCCGTTTGCCATCAAATCCCTCCCTAGTGTGGAAGTTGTACAGGCTAAGAATGAAATCGATCGGGTCACGGATTACGCCAAAAATGTAGAATTCCTCCAACGGAACGTATTTCTTAATCCAATGGAATTTTTTGGAAATCGCTGTGAGCTCATCGTGCTTTCCGTACTGAGTTTGCGTCACCTTGAATTCTGCATAGGAGCCCAGAGCTCGTTCAATCGAGCTGGAGGCCGACTTTAGATTTGCGACGAAAATGAATTTTCGGGAAAGGCTGATCAGCATTTGACACTCTCTGGGGGTCCCGGCGCTTCAGGCCATCAATCCGCGGGCACAATACCTCGCGAATGGAGGCGGGCAAACTCCGTTGAAGGGTTACGCCAATGCCTGTATTGCTACTGACAACGTGACCCAGAATCTGGTGGGCAGGACTTAAGCGATGTTGATGCGGATATCGATGGCTCTGCTTATAACCGTTTCGGCCGCCCGTGCATACACGTCGTGCGCGGTCAAAGTTATCGGTGCCCCGGGAGCCCTCGTAGCAGAGGAGGGTGCGAACCCGGTGAGTTCGAACGGCCGCAACGTGTATGCCGGCTTCATGCAGACACGAAACTTGGCTGTTGCAGCTTCGAGCGATTGGGGCGTCACCCTTCGAGCTCCGGTTGTCCTGTTCAATGGTCCGGGAACCCAGCAATTTCTTAGGCTCGCTGCGAGCGGAAGCAATGCATATGCATTGTGGGGAGTGTTACAAAATGGTGGAACGAGTCTGATGTTTGCGGCCAGCCACCATTATGGCGACGATTGGTCAGCTCCTATTTCTATCGGGGCCTACTTGCCCCACCTGCCGCAAGTCGCGGCGGATGGTGACAACGTTCATCTTGTCTACCACGCGCCTGACGGTAACATGGACATTGTGAACAGCGCCAACGCAGGCGCCTCGTTTTCTGCACCGGTTGCCGTAGGTCCTGGGGCATCGGAAGAAGTCGCGATATCCGCCGGTTCGAATGTTTACGTTTCCTGGAGCATCTCAGACGGGCGGCCTGACACCATGCTCGGGGTGAGCCACGACAACGGGAATACCTTCAGGGTCACTGAAATCAGTGCTGATCGGCAAACGGGCAGCAACGAACCCATACTCGCCATAGATAGCATCAGTGGGCGGGTGTCGCTGGTGTGGCGAGAGAACACCCCCCAGCAAGGAGTGTATCTCCAGAGCTTGGACAATGGAAACACATGGAGTAGCCCGCTGGTGATCGACAATCCAGCAAGGCAATTCATGGTCGCCGATGACGGGACCTACATCTACATTTCCTATCTCAAGAAGGTTCTGATTAATGGCATAGTCGACTGGCGGGTGTACCTTGCTGTCAGTAAAGATGGCGGCAAGACCTTTCCCGCTGTCACCAACCTGAGCGGCCCTACTGGCATTCAAGTGCTTGTCGCCGACCAGGCGCGGCCCGTGCCATGGGCCTGGGATGGCCACGGGGCCTTCCGTCTGACAGGAGTGAAGCGGGATGGGGTCTACATCTGGAACGGCAGGAATGGGGTGGTACTACCATCCTCTGCGCAATACCTGGGCCCAGGCACCACTGCCGCTCCGGCGTACAATTCGGCGGTTTGGCAGTCGCCCAACAAAGTTGTGTCGTATGGGGTATGCAAATAGGCGTGAATGGTAGGTGTCATTGAAACCGGCGATATGAACCGGTCCTTTCCGTCCTCATTGTCTTGCCCCACCTTGTTCTGTGACCGCACCGTGCAAACGATAGGCGAGGACGATTTCGGGGCGCCTCGAGGTTCCATACTTGGCCGGTTCTGAATAGAGATAAGCATGATCAAGAATCACCGCGTCCTCATCACGAGCGCGCTACCTTATATCAACGGCATAAAACATCTTGGTAACCTGGTCGGCTCGATGCTGACCGCGGATGTGTTCGCCCGGTTTCAGCGGGCGCGTGGGCGGGAGACGCTGTTTGTCGGCGCCACCGATGAACACGGGTCCACCACCGAGCTGGCTGCGCTGGAAGCGGGGCAGGATGTGGTGACCTTCTGCGCCGAGCAGCATGCGGCGCAGGCCGATGTGTGCCGCCGCTTCGGGATATCGTGGGACCATTTCGGCCGCTCTTCGAACCGCCCCAATCGCGAGCTGACGCAGCACTTCGCGAGGGCGCTTTGGAGGAACGGGCATCTGGAGCTGCGCACGACCCAGCAGGTTTACTCGAACGCGGACAAGCGATTTCTGTCGGACCGCTATGTGATCGGAACCTGCCCACATTGTGGTTATGCGAACGCGCGCGGCGACCAGTGCGAGAACTGCACAAGGGTCTTGGATCCGGCTGACTTGATCGGTCCGCGCTCTGCCATTTCCGGATCGAGCGACCTGGAGGTTCGCCCCTCGACGCACCTGTTTCTGAAGCAGTCGCAATTCGTGCCGCAACTGCGCGAGTGGATCGCCGGAAAAACGGACTGGCCGGTGCTGGTCACCTCCATCGCCAACAAATGGCTCGACGAGGGCCTGCACGATCGCGGGATCACCCGCGATGTCGAATGGGGCGTGCCGGTGCCGGACGACATCGGCGACGGCAAACTTAAGGGCAAGGTGTTTTACGTCTGGTTCGATGCGCCCATCGAATACATTGGCGCCACTTGGGAATGGGCGGAGGCAAACAACCGCGGCGATGAGTGGAAGCGATGGTGGTTCGGCGCGGCCGCCAGCGACGTTACCTACTTCCAATTCATGGGGAAGGACAACATTCCGTTCCACACCGTTGGGTTCCCGGTCACCCTCATGGGCAGCCACGAGCCATGGAAGCTCGTGGACCAGCTGAAAGGCTTCAATTACATCAACTATTTCGGCGGGAAGTTCTCCACCTCGCAACACCGGGGCGTCTTCATGGACACGGCGCTGGAGATTCTGCCGGCCGATTATTGGCGCTATTATCTTATCGCCAACGCACCGGAAGGCTCCGATTCCAACTTCACCTGGGACCACTTCGCGGCCGTTGTGAACAAGGATCTCGCCGACGTTCTGGGCAACTTCGTCAACCGTATCACGAAGTTCTGCGTCTCACGTTTTGACGGCCGGGTGCCAGGGGAGGGCACGTACGGACCGCAAGAGCGCGCTCTGATCGCGGAATTACAGCAGCGTGTCCAAACGTACACGGAGCATTTCGAGGCACTCGAATTTCGCAAGGCAGCCGCGGAGCTACGCGCCATTTGGGTCGGCGGCAACGAATACCTCACGCGCACCGCGCC
This sequence comes from Alphaproteobacteria bacterium, assembly GCA_019242395.1. Taxonomy (GTDB): domain Bacteria; phylum Pseudomonadota; class Alphaproteobacteria; order Micropepsales; family Micropepsaceae; genus Rhizomicrobium. Next base: position 15,094 of record JAFAVP010000273.1, read on the forward strand.
ATGGACCACGATCAAAACTGATCGCGAGCGAGCCGCTGCGGCGGTGCGGCTGGGGCTCAATCTCGTGCACACCTTCGCGCACCTCTCTTGGCCCATCATCCCCACAGCGGCCCGCACCATCCACGAAACCATCCAGCCCGTCACCGGCAATGCGGCTGTCATTCCCTGGCCATCCCTGGATATGGCGGAAGAATTGGACCAGCTCGAAGCGGGACAGTCTATCCAAGCGGCCGACGTGCTGTTCGCCAAGATCACCGACGAGCAAATCGCGGAATGGACCGAACGTTTCGGCGGCTCTGAATAGTTAGAGGCGCGTCCAACCTTCCGGGCGCAGCGCTTCCATAGGGCGGAAGCGGGCTTTGTAATCCATCTTGCTGCTCCCGGGGATCCAGTAGCCTAGATAGACATACGGCAGTTCGCGCCGCTTCGCTTCGGCAATGTGATTCAGGATCATGTAGGTGCCGAGGCTGCGCCAGTCTTCGCCCGGATGATAAAAGCTATAGACCATTGAGAGTCCGTCCCTGAGCACATCGCTTAGCGCACAGGCCATAAGCTGCTGATGGACGCCGCCGGGAGCAGCGCGGCGGTATTCGAGAATATGCGTGTCGACCGGCGTCTCTTCCACCATCGCCACATAGTCGAACAGCCCCATATCGGACATGCCGCCGCCCGCGTGGCGCGAATCGAGATAAGTGCGCAAGAGCGCGAACTGTTCGCGCGTGGCTTCCGCGCGAACCTGCTGCCGCACAAGGTCGACGTTCAGCTTCTGGATGCGGCGGTGGCTTCGGGAAGGGCTGAACTCGCTGACCAGGATGCGCACGGAAATGCAGGCCGTGCAGCCCTCGCAGGCCGGCCGGTACGCGATCATCTGGCTGCGCCGAAATCCAGAGTGGGTCAGGGCCTCGTTTAGTTGCTGCGCCAGGTTGCCCGTGAGCCTGGCGAACACTTTCCGCTCCACCCTCCCGGGCAAGTAGGGGCAGGGTCCACCCGGCGTTAGGAAGAATTGCGGTAATCTGGTCGGAGTCTGGTCGGTCAACGCGGTCGTGCTCTAGGGCAGAGGGCGCGGAATATTCCAACGAAACGGACATTCGCGCCAGACAAAATCGCGAGTGGACAGCCGTGAGCGGCGTGCGCCTGCTCCCGAACCCTCAACCAAGGGGGGCAGGGGAGCAAAGTCCCCTTGAGAGATTCATAACGTGGCTTATATTATCTCCACTTAGGATTGTGACATGCCACAGAGTTTTGATCGCGACCTCCTGATTGTGCTCCACGATGTGGCACGTATGCTCCGAACCCGCTTCGACCAGCGGGCCAGGGCGCGCGGCATGACCCGGGCGCAATGGGTTATCCTCGCCCGGCTCTCCCGCCAGCCAGGGCTCTCCCAGAACGAACTCGCCGCCATTTGCGAAGTTGAGCCGATCACTATCGGTCGGCTTGTTGACCGGCTGGAGGCGCGTGGGTTTGTTGAGCGCCGTCTCGATCCGGCCGATCGCCGCGTCAACCGGCTGCATCTGCTGTCCGCCGCGCAACCGATCCTCGAAGAAATCGCTTCGTACAAGGAGGCCTTGCACGAAGAGCTTTTGGGTGAGTTGGAAGAAAGCCAACGCGCGTCGCTGCTTGACGCACTGCTGCATATCAAAACGAAACTGACGGAAGACGCCGGGCTTCCGCGCCTCAAGGCTTCTGGAGAATAGAATGGCTCTCACCAACACCGCCGTGCATTCCGAATATGCCGCACCGCGCCGTGCCCCTGCGCGTCCCGGCTTCATCGCGCGGCTCCGCGAGGACCGCGCGGCGCTGCGGCGTGTACTCATGTTCGGGGGTATCGCGCTGGTGGCGATCGCGGCGCTTGCCTTCTGGCTGCTGGGTGGCCGCTACGTTTCGACCGATGACGCTTACGTGCAGGCCGCCAAGCTGATGGTGTCAACGGACGTTTCCGGTCTCGTGCAGGACGTGGACGTCCGCGAAGGGCAGCCTGTCAGGAAGGGCCAGGTGCTCTTTCGGCTGGATCCCAAGCCTTTCCGCATTGCGCTGGCGAATGCAAAAGCGAATCTCGCGCAGATCGGCCTGAACGTGCAGTCAATGCAGGAAGACTATCGCCGCATGTTGAGCGACGTGAATGCGCAGCGCGCACAGGTCGAGCTCGCGCAGCGCAACTATCAGAGGTATGCAGGCCTCTTGAGGGCCAACGCCATTGCAGCTGCCACGTATGACCAGGCGCGAATGACTTTAGCGACTGCGCAGCAACAACTGCAGGCTCAGCAGCGAACGGCGGAAACTCAGCTGGCCAAACTTGGGGGGAGCGACAAGGCGCCCGTCGGCGAAAATCCGCAATACTTGCAGGCGGAGGCTCAAGTTCGGGAGGCACAACGTCAGCTCGAGCATACGGTGGTCAGGGCACCATTCGACGGCGTGGTGACCGAAGACGATGCCTTGCAACCCGGCACCCTGGTGATCTCGGCGATGTCGGCCTTCACCACTACCAGTGCTGTTGGGCTGGTTAGCAGCAAGGACGTCTGGGTCGAAGCCCAGATGAAGGAAACGGATCTCACCCACGTCCGCAGCTACTCGCCCGTGACGTTCTCGATTGACGCCTATCCGGGCACCAAATGCAGCGGTCATGTGGACGCAATCAGCCAAGGTACGGGCAGCGCTTTCTCAGTCCTTCCCGCTGAGAATGCGAGCGGCAACTGGGTCAAAGTGGTGCAGCGCATTCCGGTTCGCGTGAAGATCGACAATTGCCCGGGTAATCCGGCTCTGCGCGCCGGCATGAGCGTGGAGGTCAGCATCGACACGGGCAAGCGCCGCTGGCAGCGGATGCTGAACGGCTAGCCGATGGCGGGTCGCGCGCTCGGCGCCTCGTACGAGGCATATGAAAGCAAGTTCGAACTCACAATTGTGATGTTGTGCTCGATGGCCGGCACCCTGATGCAAGCCCTCGACTCGACGATCGCGAATGTGGCGCTTCCTTACATGCAGGGCAGCCTGCAGGCTTCCCGGGACCAGATTACCTGGGTGTTGACGTCCTACATCGTCGCCTCTGCGATCATGACCGCTCCGGTGGGCTGGCTTGCATCGCGGTTCGGCCGCAAGAACCTGGCGGTGGTTTGCATCGGGGGCTTCACGGTCACCTCCATGATGTGCGGCGCTGCGCAAAATCTGGAGCAAATGATTTTATTCCGCATCCTGCAGGGTGTGTTCGGCGCTGCGCTCTCGCCGCTCTCACAATCGATCATGCTGGACCTTTACCCGCCGCAGAAGCGCGGATCCGTGATGGCCATTTGGGGTATGGGCGTAATGGTCGGTCCAATCCTGGGTCCGACGCTCGGTGGCTATTTGACCGACGTCTACAATTGGCGCTGGGTGTTCTACATCAACGTGCCGTTCGGCATTGCCGCCGTGAGCGGAATCTGGCTTTTCCTGCGCGATACGCACCAAGATCAAAGCATGCGATTTGACTGGACGGGCTTTGCGGTCCTGGGCATCGGTTTGGGCGGGCTCCAGCTGATGCTGGACCGAGGGACCTCGCAGGACTGGTTCGGCTCGACAGAAATCATCGCTGAACTGGTCGTTGGCGTGCTTGGGTTCTATCTCTTCATCGTTCACATGTTCACTGCCGAGCGGCCGTTCATACCGCGAGCTGTTTTCGCGGACCGCAACTTCGTCTCCTCGCTTTTCCTGATGTTCGCCTTGGGGCTGGTGATGCTTGCCAGTTCAGCTCTACTGCCACCCTACTTGCAGAATCTCGGTGGCTATTCGGTTACGGACACCGGGCTCCTTCTGGCCCCGCGGGGGGTGGGCACCATGTTCGCCATGATGTTCGCGGGCCGTCTCGCCTACCGCTTCGACCCACGATACCTGATGACTGCCGGCGTGTTGCTTCTGCTCTGGTCTATCTGGGAGATGTCGAATTGGACTCCCGAGGTGGCGGCGAGCTGGCTCATATTCACCACATTCGTCCAAGGTATTGGGATGGGGTTCATATTCGTGCCAATGAACCTGGTGGCGTTTGCGACACTGCCTCCGATTCTCCGGACGGATGGCTCAGCTTTAATCAATCTGATCCGCAATGTTGGCATGGCGGTCGGCGTTTCGATTACCACGACGGTGCTGGCGTCCAGCATTCAGACCGCGCACGCGCAACTGGCCGAACACGTTACGCCGTTCAATCGCGCACTGACGGTCAACGCGCCGAGCATGATGTGGAACCCCCAGCTGCCGTTCGGGCTCCAGCAGCTGAATGGGGTGATCGAGTACAACGCGCAATTGATTGCCTACGCGAACGATTTCCTCTTCATGTTCTTCATCAGCGCGCCGGCGCTGCTGGTCATCTTGCTGATGAAGAAGCCCTCGCTAAGCGGGCAGCCTCAACAGGTGGCAGCCGTGTCAGAATAGGCGCGGCGGATGCAGAAGGCGCTAACGCCCGATTTCCAGCTTCCTTAGCTGCAAGTCCGTTATATCCTGCCGAGTCCGCTGGCGATCAGCGTACCACTCCTCCGCCGACTTACAGAGCGGGCGGCGAATAAGTGTTCCCTCGTGATACAACGAAGCACACACCACCCGATTTGGATCCTTGAGGGCAATTGCTTCCACGTTCGCGCGGGGAGCGGACGCTTCTTGCGCCTGCGCCGAACTTACAGCGAGCAGGCCCAAAGCTGATACCGCGACTGCACCTAGAACACGCATCTCGTATCCCTCTCAATTTGCGGTACCGAGTCTGTGCCTGCCATCGAGGAAAAGGCAAGCGGTGATGAGCGAAAGCAGTTCACGTCGTGTTGAGAGTCGCTTTGTGTCACGCGGACGTGAGCACCGTTAATATGCTTTCAGTACGCCCGCGACTTCTAAGGCAAAATAGGTGAGAATTCCGCTGGCTCCTGCGCGCTTAAACGCGATCAGGGACTCCAGCACAGCCCGTTCCCGATCCAGCCAGCCCCGTTCCGCGGCCGCGGCGATCATCGCGTACTCGCCGGAAACTTGGTAGCCAAACGTTGGCACCTGGAAGGCGTCCTTTACCCGCCGCAGCACGTCAAGGTACGGCATGCCGGGCTTCACCATCACCATGTCCGCGCCCTCCGCGATGTCTAGGGCCACTTCGCGAAGAGCTTCGTCGGTGTTGGCGGGATCCATCTGATATGTACGCTTGTCGCCGGCCAGCACTTGCGCGGAACCCACCGCGTCGCGGAATGGTCCATAGAATGCCGAGGCATATTTCGCCGCATATGCCATGATGAGCGTATTCTGGAACCCGTTCTTCTCCAGTGCCTGCCGTATGGCGCCGATTCTCCCGTCCATCATGTCTGACGGGGCGACGATATCGCAGCCGGCCGCCGCCTGTACCAAGGCCTGCTGGACCAGTACAGCGAGGGTTTCGTCATTCGCCACGTGACCCTGGATCAGCAATCCATCATGCCCATGAGAGGTGTAAGGATCGAGCGCCACGTCACAGAGCACCCCGATCTCCGGCACCGCGCGTTTGATGGCGCCGACAGCGCGGCAGATCAGATTCTCTGCGTTCGTCGCCTCGCGGCCATCCGGCGTCTTGAGATCGGAATCGATAGAGGGAAACAGCGCCAGAACCGGAATGCCTAGCTGAGCAGCTGCCTCTGCCGCGCGAACCGCGTTGTCGATGGAGAGGCGGTCCACTCCTGGCATCGGAGTTACCGGCTCCCGCCGGTTTTCACCCTCCGTTACGAAGATCGGCCAAATTAGATCAGCGGGTGACAAAACGGTTTCCCCCACCAGACGGCGAGTCCATTCGTGCCGCCGCAACCGCCGCATACGTCTGGCTGGAAAGTCGCAATGAGAGACCGGGCTCACGGGGAAAGGTCTAGCGGATATAAGACGCTATGCAAGCCGCCCCTTTGCAACGCCATGTCCACCGACTAACAGTGGTCCCTGTCTAAACTGAGCCATGCGATGAATTTCGAACTGACAGAGGACCAGCGCGCGGTGGAGGAGGCGGCGCGCCGCTTTGCCGCCCACAAGCTCGCGCCGCACGCCGCCGAATGGGACGAGACGGGGCATTTTCCGGTGGACGTGATGCAGGAAGCGGCCGCACTCGGTTTTGCCAGCATCTACATCAAGGGCGATGTGGGCGGCTCGGAAATGTCGCGGCTGGATGCCGCCGTCATCTTCGAAGAGCTTTCCGCCGGCTGCACATCTACCGCCGCGTTCATCTCCATCCATAATATGGCGTCATGGATGATTGATCGGTTCGGCGGCGAAGAGCAGCGCAAGCGCTTTCTGCCGCAGCTCGTGAGGATGGAAAAAATCGCAAGTTACTGTCTGACCGAGCCCGGCTCCGGCTCGGACGCCGCCGCGTTGAAAACACGCGCAGTGAAAGACGGCGATCACTATGTGCTGAACGGTTCAAAGGCCTTCATTTCCGGCGCCGGGATCTCAGACCTCTATGTCTGCATGGTGCGCACAGGCGAAGAGGGGCCCAAGGGCATTTCCTGCGTGGTGGTCGAGAAAGGCACGCCGGGGCTCTCCTTCGGCAAGAAGGAAAAGAAGATGGGCTGGAACAGCCAGCCTACCGCGCTCGTGAATTTCGACAATTGCCGCGTGCCGGTCGCAAACCGCATCGGCGCGGAAGGCGAAGGCTTCCGCATCGCTATGATGGGACTGGACGGGGGGCGCATCAACATCGGCGCGTGTTCCGTCGGCACCGCGCGCGCCGCGCTAGAGGAGGCAAAGGCCTACGCCTCGGATCGCAAGCAGTTCGGCAAACGCATCGCCGACTTTCAGGCCTCACAGTTCAAGCTCGCCGACATGGCAACCGAGCTGGAAGCCGCCCGACTGATGATCCGCAGCGCGGCGGCCGCGCTCGATCGCCGCGACCCTCGAGCCACCATGCTTTGTGCGATGGCCAAGCGCTTCGCCACCGATGCCGGTTTCAACATTGCCAACAATGCGCTGCAATTGCACGGCGGCTATGGGTACCTAAAGGATTTTCCGGCCGAAAGGCACGTGCGCGATCTGCGGGTGCACCAGATTCTCGAGGGGAGCAACGAGATCATGCGGGTGATCATCGGCCGCGAGATGTTTCGGCAATGACCGATGAGGTTCTGTTCCAGCAGCGCGGCGCTGTTGGACTCATCACGCTCAATCGGCCGAAGGCGCTGAACGCGCTAACCCGCGGCATGTGCATCGCGATGAAAAGGCAGCTCGAGGAATGGGCGGCAGACGAGGCGATCAAAACGGTCGTGATCCGCGCCGCAGGCGAGCGGGCCTTCTGCGCGGGTGGCGATATTCGGGTCCTTTATGACGCCGGGCAGCGCAAGAGCAGCGATGTATTGGATTTTTACCGGGACGAGTACCGGCTAAACCGAGCCATCAGGCATTTTCCCAAGCCCTATGTGGCGCTGCTGCAAGGCATCGTGATGGGCGGCGGCGTCGGCGTTTCGGTGCACGGCAGCCATCGTGTGGCGAACGAGACCGTCACCTTCGCCATGCCCGAGACCGGCATTGGGCTGTTCCCAGATGTTGGCGGGAGCTATTTTCTGCCGCGGCTTCCTGGCGAGCTCGGCACCTATCTCGGGCTTACCGGTGAGCGCCTGAAGACCGCCGACTGTCTCTACGCCGG
>JAFAVP010000092.1 GCA_019242395.1 Alphaproteobacteria bacterium
GTGATCGCCAAAGCGGGGAAGCCGCTGGTCAAGGTCACAAGCGTGAATTCGCCTACGACGGCGCAAGTCCGCAGACTGGGATTTCTTTGCGGCGAAATCGAAGTTCCGGAAGATTTCGATCGGATGGGCGAAGCGGAAATTGAGCGCCTGTTTAGCAGCGCAACGTGAAGCTCCTCCTTGATACGCATTTGCTGCTCTGGGCAGCCGGCGTGCCTGACAAACTCTCTGAAGCTGCGCGCGGTTTGCTGAACGAGCCCGAAAACCTGCTGATCTTTAGCGTGGCGAGCATATGGGAGGTGGCGATCAAGCAGAGCCTCAAGCGCAGCGACTTTCGCGCCGATGCGCGGTTGCTGCGGCGGGGGCTGCTGGATAATGGCTACGAAGAGCTGCCGATAACAGGCGCGCACGCGGTGGCGCTGGATATCTTGCCGCCGCTGCACAAGGATCCGTTCGACCGCATTCTGCTGGCGCAGGCGCAGGTGGAGGGAATCTTGCTGCTCACCTCAGACGACCAGGTGGCGCAGTATCCTGGCGCGGTGCGCAGGGTATAGCCGAATACTCGTGGCTCAAATCGTTAGGTAGAGCGCCGCAGCTTGGCGGACTCATGCCCCAGCCTTGCATGTCGATGAGGTGCACGGGATCAGCAACGGCGGATTGATTGCGGTTCAGTATCTCAACGCGCCGTATATCTATTGCCTGCACAAGGACACATGTCCGGCTGGCGCGGAGGCGATCGAGGTGCACGATTCCTGGAGCGCGGCGCATGGCAACACGAACCGTGTATCCTGCGCCCGGGAATGCTTGCGGCCGCTCTAGCCTCGCCCCATCTCGCGGCAGTTGCAGATTGCACCCGGCCGGGCTTGCGGTCTCGTTCCATACGTTAAGGCTAACGAACCTGTCTCGCGGGTTAATCCGCGTGTCGCAATTCGTGTCCCCAACGCGCTTTAACCGGAAACCGTGCTGCAGAAGATTATCGCGAATTCATCGAATGGACTGAAAGCCGCGCATGTGGAGCGGTTATGCTTTTCCTCGCGAGAGGAGGATTTTCTATGTACAGATGTCGATCGGCAGGGCTTGGCGCTATCGGGCTCTTAAGTATCGCGTTCTCCTCGCATGCTGGAACGTACATTCAGGTCCCACCGATTCCGGGCAGTGTGTCGATGATCGCGTTCGATGTTAGTCAGTTGAATAAAGTGATCGGAAGTTACCGGGACACGGCGGGAGTCGAGCACGGATTTCTCGAGCCGCTGGACGGAAGCAACTATACGACCTTCGACCTTGGGGGTAGTTCCACAGGAACTGAACCGAGAGGCTTCGGCTACCACGGCAGTATCGTCGGGGTTGCTCCTACACCAGGCTTTTCCGTGGGGCAGGAGTTCCTCCGAAAACCGAACGGTGCATTTTCGGTACTAAGACACGGCGGCACGCAGCTCGACGGTGTCTTATCCGGGCTGAACGGGCTCGGTGCGGGGGTGGGCGACTACTACGACGCAACGGGCACGCGCAATGGTTACCTTGGCGTAGAGGACAAGTTCAAAAAGAATTTCAGGCTTCGCATCAGTGGCTATTTGCAAAACAGCCCGCGTGGCATCGATCACAATAACGATGTCGCCGGGTATTTCATCGATGCGGCGGGAGCGCAGCATGGCTTCGTACAAAATGCCAGTATGGTCCAGGTGGTGGACTATCCCAGCGACAGTGCCGTGCTCACTGCTCTGGAGGCAATCAACGATGGAGGCGACGTCTCTGGCCAGTGGAACGATGCAGCCGGGAACGCGCACGCGTTTGTGCTCCACCTCCGAAGCAGCAGCTTCATTGACCTGAACCCAAACGATGGGTCGAGTTCACAGCAGGCCTGGGGTGTAAACGGCAAGGGCTTTGTTGCCATGAGCACGAATAGCGGGGCAGCATATATCTATTGCCCTTACCTCGAAATGGGCAAATGCCCAGCCGGTGGTGCCGCGCGGCACTTGCCGGATCGCCGTATCCGCGTCGCGAATGGCACATTCTTCCGATATGATGCGCGAGGAAGAACAGACCGCCATTTGCCGGCTGCCAGCACAATCATGCGGAGCGGCGCCCCGCAATGATCGACCGTTGAGGGTGGCCGTCCACCATTTCAGTCCAGTCAGAAGACAGTGACAATCGTGACCGGCAGACCCGCATGGTGTAGCATTTGAAGCAGCAACGCAGGGCTGGGCGAAGCCATGGGCAGGATGTTGGCGTATGTCGCGATGTTCGCGATATTAGCGCTGCTGATCGCAGCAGGCGCCTTCTTCGTCGAATGCGCCTCCTGGGGCCAGTGCCCGCACCTCTGATCATCGCAAGGCAGGCCCGCATCGGAAGATGCGAGCCTCCCGCGCGTGTCAGTTCGTGAGCCCGAAGACAGTTACCGTCTTATACGCAGGAACGTAGACCCGGCCGTTCGCAACCAGCGGCGTGAGGAACGGCCCGCTGGTATTCCAGCTGCCTGCGTTCGAGGCAAACAGGGGCGCACCCAGGTTCACCGCATCGTAGGCTTCCAACTGCTCGGTGGTGCCGCGCCGGATCAGCCACACCACGCCGGTGTTGGCGGTGCTGCCGTTCGAAGACACGACGGGAAAGGAGCCACCGTAGCCGGCGCCGGTGGTGCCCGCCGCGATTTGGGTCAGCGAAGGATTGGCGCCTGTGTTGACGCTGAACGCGCGCAGCGTGCCACCGTCTCCCTGATAATAGACGATGCCGCCGCTGGGGCCCATGTAGTATGCCGCGCCGCACCAGCACCCGCTCAGCTGGATTTTCTGGAACACCTTCCCGCCTTGGCCTTCAAGGCCACCGAGATGGGTAGAATCCAGCAGGTACATCGTTCCGGCCTTGCCCATTGCCACGAGCAGCGGCGGCGCCTGCTGCCCGCTCACCGGCGGGATCAGCATCGCGCCGCCAGAGCCGAAATCCGTGTCGCCATTGTTCAATGATTGCCAGTTCGACGGGGTGAAAGTGCTGACGGCCTTCTTGTTCAAGTCCGGCGGCAGCGAAATCACGCTCTCGCCATAACCCTTGTGGCCTTTGCCGAGATTGTAATTCCCGTTGCCGGTGATCGCGAAAACATTGCCGTTGGAGTCGATGGCCGGAGAGTAGCCTGCCATCCAGATGCTCGAGAGCTCATATCCCGCGGACGCTTCAATGGTGTTGAACTTGCCGGTCAGCCTGAGGGTGCTTGGGTCGTAGCGCAGCTCCCAGCCTGAGATGCTGCCGGCATTGTTGTCGCAATGGGAGCCGATGCTGACGTAAAGCGCCCCGTTGTTGTAGGCGAGGCTCGACCGGCTCCACTGATTCTGCGGATCGAAATGAATGACGCCGCCGGTCTTCAGTTTGGCTTGCGGCGCGATCTCCACCGGCGCGGTGACGTCCGCTCCCGTGCCCAGATCAAGGGCGTGAAGCTGCGTGTGGAATGAGAGATGCGCCGGCTCGGTGGCGGCAACCAGGTAAACCGTCGCGGAATTTCCGTTGCGGACCACCACCGGAGTGCTCGAAATGCCATATTCCGGTTTGATATCCCCGCAGCCGACGTCCCCGGTGGACTGCGGCGTGCCCATGCTGACCTTCCACAACTGCGCGTAAGTCTGCGCATCGAAGGCGTAGACGCTGTCATGCCCTGTCACCACCAGCAGCACGTTGTGAACCGAATTGTCCGGCATCTGGAAGTTGGAGATCATCAACGGCTGGGCGATGACGTTGCCGTCGACATTAAGCGTTGTCAGCTGTCCGAAGCTGGAGGATTTCACCGTCGCCGGGGTGAGGTCGGTTTCGTTCGGGTTCCAGCCTGTGGGGTAGTTGTCGTTGTGATACCGCAGCACATCTGTTGGCGTGCCGGAGTAGTGGCGCTTCAGTCCTTGCACTGCCTGGGGATGCAGGCCGCGGTCCGGCAGCGGTGGGATAGTGACTTCCTGAGCGGGGGTATGGGTATGCCGAATGGTTTTTTGCGGCGTTCCGTTCACCGCATGGCTGTCGCGGGGCAGTGGCCAATGCAGCCGCGCCGATGCCAGCTGTGGCGTGAAACAGGCGGTAAGCGAAAGCGCAAGGAACAACGGACGGCGCAACATGAGGGACCCCTTTCGAACGCAGGAGGCAGCTTAGCGGCGACTCCTGCCGCGCGAAAGGGCGCGCGTTAAATCTTCGCCCCGTTGAGACGCGGCTCCTGTTGTCCCAACTCTGCACATCATTTCACAACGCCTTGCACGCGCACCACCGCAAAATTCGCCCGTAGGTGGGTGATTCGGTGTGGACGTACGTGATGTTGCTTATTCTCACGCGGAAATAATGCTGCAACATTTCGGGGCGTACGCTATGGTCAACATGGCGGGAGTCGTGTCGAAGGAGTAATAAAATGTCGCGCGTTGCGTTTGTGCTGGCGGCTGCTACTCTGGCCGTGATCGCTTCGGTTTCCGGACTTTCAGCGGCGCCTAAAGCTGCCGAGCCGCAGCTGAATGCCTTTGGCATTCCCGTAGCGCCGCAGAGCGGCAACGCCAGCGTGAAGCAATGGGGCGGAGTGGATGATCTGTTCGCCGTGAATCCCGACGGCGATGAAACCCCGGCGGCGAAATCCCATGCCCTTTCCTCCAACGCGAAAGGTCAGGACGACGCGGATGCCGACGCCAACGACCCTGGCGATCCCGATGCCGACCACGCCGACGAGGTTCTCGCGATCTGAGCCTGGCGGTTACCCCCCGGCCAAGGCGTTGGTCAGCACAATCTCGTCGCTTGCATGAAGGTGGTGCGCCGCCATTTCCCGCGCCCGCACAACGGAACCGCCATGCACGCACACGATATTGTGCCGGATGGCGCCTTGTTCGTCGAAAAAGTGGAGCTTGAGCCGCGGATGCTTCTGCCCGAGATCCCTCAGCACGGCGGCGACAGAGATGCCCTCCGCTTCAAGCCAGCGCTCGCCTCCCATGGCGTGGCGCAACATGGGAGGCAGCTGCACCCGCACGCTCACGTGACGTATGCCTCGACGCTCATGATGCGTGGCAGGCCGGAAGCGATCTCGCGCCAGCTCTCGCCAAGGTCAGCGCTCGCGTAAATGCTGCCCGCGGTGGTGCCGAAATAGAGCCCGCCCGGGTCCATCTGATCGCCAGCCATGGAGCCGCGCAGTACGCCCGCGAAGCAATTCGAGGGCAATCCAGCCGTGAGCGGTTGCCAGCTCTTGCCGTCTGTGCAGCGGTACACCGCGAGCTGCCCACCGCGCGGGAAGCGGAAATTGTCACCATCGAGCGGCACCACGAATGTGGCGCTGGATTTCCGGTCATGTACCAGCGGAAAGCCGAAGGAGCAGCGGTGCCCGTCGCTCATCTCCGCAATGGGCAGGCCATCTTCCCATACCTCCCAGGTGTCGCCGCTGTCTTCGCTGCGATACACGCCGAAATGTTCCTGACGGTAGAGCACCGAGGCGTTGCTCGGATCGTTGGCGACATGGTGCACGCAATTGGCGCCGAAGCCGTGCACATTGTTGTCCTTGCGCGTCCAGGTCTTCCCGCCGTCATCGGTGCGGAAGAAGCCGGCAGCAGAAATTCCAACCCACATGCGCTCAGGGTTCTTGGCGTCTGTCAGAATGGTGTGAAGGCCAAGGCCGCCAAAGCCGGGCGCCCAGGTCTCGCGGCCAGGCTGCTCGTTGAAGCCATCGACCGGCTCCCAGGATTCGCCGTGGTCGCTGGAGACGAACAGGCCCGCTTCGGAGACGCCCGCGTACAGGGCACCGTGCGCGGGATGCAGAGTCCAGATCTGATCCACGAAACGGCCGCCGCCCTTCAGCTTGCCTTCGAAATCCATCTTGGCGACGAGGCGGTGATGCTCCGGATTGCCACGATCTTCGGGGCGGTAGCGTGGCGCTGCTCCCAGCTGTTTCCAATTTGAGAACTCATCGCTGGCGAACAACGCCACGCCGAAATTGGGGCTGTTCACCGCTACATAGGTGCGGGTGCCGTCGCGGGCGGAGGCCGTCACCGGCCAGCCGCGCAGCTCGAAACTCATGTGCCAATGTTGCCGGTCTTCGCTCTTGAGAACGGCCGCGCCCTTCGCCGTCCCCACAATCACCGCCACGCCCATTGCTGCGCCTCCCGGAAGGAATACCAACCCTAGCGCCCGTTGACGCTGTTTGTCACGCTTGAGCGGATTGGCAGACATGCACGGGTGGCATAATATGCCAACGAAGGAGATCAGGATGCCGACGAAAAACGTGGTGGTGACCGGGCGCCAGGCCAAGATGATCGATCGCCTTGTATCCTCCGGCCAGTACCAGAATGCCAGTGAAGTGCTGCGAGAAGGCTTGCGCCTGGTGCAGGAACGGGACAGGGAAGAAAAGGCCAAGCTTAAAGCATTACGTGCGGCCGTACAGGTGGGCATCGATGATCTTGAAGCGGGCCGGTATGTGGAGTTCCGCGATTCACATTCGCTCCGGGAATACCTTCGAAGCTTGGCCGAGGACGCGGTCCGTGGTGTAGCGGAGAAAGCGGCAGCTGAGTGATAAAACCGGCTTCGCCATGGATTGTACGGCTGTCCCAGGCGGCAACGGGTGACTTTCACGATATTCTGCGGTGGACGGCAGAGCGGTTCGGCACTTCCCAAGCTGAACTCTATGAGCAAACCCTCACCGCCGCCATAGATGCACTTTCAAGCGGGCCCGATCCGGCAGGCGCCAGAAGGCGCAAGGAGCTACCCACAGGACTTTTGACTTTGCACGTTGCAAGAAAGGGGCGGCACGGAAGGCACCTATTGCTACTCAGGATTGCCGGGCCGAAGGCAATCGAAGTGGTTCGCATTCTTCACGATTCGATGGATCTCGTCCGCCACATCCAGCCAGGGGATGAATGATTGGTGCGTCACCGCTCCATCAGCCGCGGCATGAGTTCGACGAAATTGCAGGGGCGGTGACGCACGTCGAGCTGCCACTTCAATATGCCGTCCCAGCCGTCTTTCACGGCGCCCTTCGAGCCCGGCAACGCGAACAGGTACGTGCCCTTCGCCACGCCGGCACAGGCGCGCGATTGTATGGTGGAGGTGCCGACCTTCTCGAAGGAAATCTGGTGAAACAGAACCGAGAAGCCGTCGATCTCCTTTTCAAAAACCGACTTGAACGCTTCCACCGTGACGTCGCGGCCTGTGAGACCCGTCCCGCCAGTGGAAATCACCACATCGATGTCAGGGTCGCTAATCCAGCGGCGCAATTGCGCGGCGATCTGCGCGCGGTCGTCCCGTACGATCAGCCGGGCGGCCAGAATATGGCCCGCCTCCTTGATGCGCGCCTCCAACGTATCGCCGGAAGTGTCGTTGCTCTCGTCCCGCGTGTCAGAAACCGTCATCAGCGCAATGCGGACGGGGATGAACTCCCTCGTCTCGTCAATGCGGGGCTGAGACATCGCGCACCGCGAGCGCCTGTATCCCGTACGGGCGTTCCCGCGCAGTTGCTCGCGGCTGCGCCCGGGACGCTGCCACATCCGGCGGCGGAACCAGATGGATCGGCGCCATTGCGTCCGGCGCCGCGGCTTGTTCCGGCATATCCTGCGGCAGCGGCCCTGATGCAGCCTGCAGCGTCGCAACAGGCGCGGAAACCGGCTGTTCCGCCGGGATCACCGGCGCCGAGGCCGGCTGCAATGCCGCTGCAGGCGCCATTTGTTCCGTATACATCGCATCGTAACGCGGCCAGTAGCCACGCGCCGTGTCTTCCAATGTCTTCGAGGATTTCCCGGCGATGCGGTTGTACATCCAGTAATACGTTATCACGCGCTTGACATAGGCGCGCGTCTCCTGCGCGGGCATGGTTTCGATGAACATCAGCGGGTCGTCTTTGCCGTTCATCCAGCGCATCACATTGCCGGGGCCGGCGTTGTAGGCGGCGGCCAGCTGCAGCACCCCGCCGCCCGCCATCGCCAGCAATTGCTCCAGATACTTCTGACCGAGATTCATGTTGAACGACGGATCGCAGAGCTGCGACTGGCTCGGCTGCCCGTGCGCCAGTTGCGCCGCTGTGGCGGGCATCAGCTGCATGAGGCCGCGCGCCCCCATGGGCGAGACCGCCGCCGGTTGGAACTTGCTCTCCGTGCGCGTGAACGCCAGCAGCAAAGACTGGTCGAGGCGATAGCCATCGGCAGGCTTGTACGACGGCACTGGGAAGAGCCCCGTCAGGTACGTTCCCCGCGCAGCCAGCATCTCGCTTGCGCGCAACTCCAGATCGGCGAAGCTCATCTGCCGCGCGACCGCCGCATACGTCTGGCCGTTGCTGAGAGCGAGGTTGGCGAGCGCACGGGTCATCTCGTCATGCACGTATTCGCCTTCACCCACTTGCCAGAGTGCGACGGCGCGATGCGCCGCCGGATCCTGCATGAGTGCTGCCGTGCTTGCGGCATCGGCGACCGGGTCGCGGAAAACGCTTCGGTTCTCTTCGCCCAGCAACTTTTCCGCGAGCAGGCCGTAAAATGTCGGCTGTTGCGCGGAGGCGTAGTTGAGCAGCGTCACCACGCGCACGGGATTGCCGGATTGCATGTAGGCACGCGCCGCCCAGAACGCGGCACCGCCGCGTATCCAGCTCGGGATCGCGCCATTCTGCAGCACCGTCTCAAACCGGCTGGCGGCGACGTCGAACCTTCCCATCCGATACGCTGCGAGCCCCGCCCACCAATCGAGCATGGGGGCGGCCTGGCGGTCTGCGCTGGCGGGCCTCAGCGCGACGTCGAATGCTTCGTAATCCTGCCCCGCCGCCATGTAGGAGGCAGCAACGAGCACATCGAGCCGCGCAATATCTGAGCTCGGCACGCTGTTCGCCGCTGCCAACGCCTGGACCGCGGCATCGCCTTGCTGCGGTTGCCCGGCGCGGCGCGCCGCCGTGATCTGGGCAACCACCGCACGCGCTGCTTCGCTGGAAAGGCTCTGATCGGGCAGGTCCGGGTCTTCGTACCCGCCACCGCGCCGCCGCGGCGGAGGGGCAGGCGTAGGCACGGTTGTGGTCAGCTTCACCGCCACTACCCGATGGTGGCGCTTCACCGTCACGGTCGCCTTCTCCACCGCGAGCCGGTAGATGCGGTCCGCAATGGGCAGATCCCGGTACTGGTTCATCCAGTCTACCAGCTGGTCGACGCTCGCGGAGGAATAGGGGGAGAGGTAGTGCTGGGCCTCGGCATAGCCGACGAGCGAGCGGTCACTCAGCTGGGCGATGCGGGCCTGGGCGTCGCTGAAGTTCCCATTCTTTTCGTCGAAAAATATCTGACGGTACTGCTGCGCGTCCGCCGCGGAAAGAACGGTAACGGGGGACGAGGAACTTTGGGCAAGGGCGGCGGTTGTGAATAGAGCGGCGACAGCCGCAAGCAGATACGTACGCAAACGGGCCACCCCAGCCTCCTTCCAAATCACGCGGACGGGACAGGCTAACCTGCGTCGGCCTAACCCGCAAGTCTGTGATTCTCCACAAGTTTATCGATTATTGCCTGAAGATCGCGCCAAGAATGCTTTTTGTGCGCCGGCTGCCGGAGCAAATAGGCCGGGTGCAAAGTGGGCATTACCGGCACCATCCGGCCCCCGACATGGTATTGGAGCCACTTGCCGCGCATGCTCAGGATCCCTTCCTGCCGCCCGAGCACGTGCTTCAGCGGGCTGCCGCCCAGGAGCACGATCATGTCCGGCGCCTGCAACTCGATGTGCCGCCGCAGGAAGGGGATGCATTTGGCGACTTCCGTCAGGTCCAGGTTGCGGTTGTCCGGCGGCCGCCACGGCAACACGTTGATGATGTAGGCGCTAGCGCGGTCGAGCTCGATGGCGGCCAGCATCTTGTCGAGCAGCTTGCCGGCGCGGCCGACGAAGGGAAGGCCCGTCTGGTCTTCCTCGTAGCCCGGCGCCTCGCCGATGAACATGATGCGGGCGCTCGGATTGCCGTCCGCGAACACAGTCGTGCTGGCGAACTGCTTGAGCGCGCAGCCTTCGAAGGCTTCCAGCGCGGCTTTCAGTTCGGCGAGCGAGTTGCAGGCGTTGGCGGTCTCCAGCGCCCGGCCAATATGGTCGTTGTCATGCGCGTGCGGATTGAGGACGGAGGTGGGGGTGACGCCGGGTTTCTTGGGTGCTGCGGACTGCGCAAATGTCGACAGGGATTTTCCACTCTCCCCTTGAGGGTTGAGGCCGCGAATAGCGGCCGAACTCGAAATCTGCGAAGCAGATTTCGGGGAGGGGTAATTCTTCGCGGCTGCCCCCTTCGCCTGAAAGCGGTTGACCGGTGCCTCGCCGACAGCCTCATCCGCCCCGGCTTCCACCAGCCAGGCGAGGGTGGCCAATTGATCCTGTAGACCCATCACATCCTGTTGGCTGGGGATTGGTAGAGTCAGTGGCCTTTCAATATGTCCGGTAAAATAAAGAGAACCATCAGTGCGGGACAGATCAATCCTTTAAGTCCAGCGATGCACCAGTCCGACGGGGTTAGCTGCTGTTTAGTTTTGTACCGTCTGTATGCGAAGTATCCGAATCCCCACAACCAAAACCAAGTACCTCCTACGAGCCAGGCTGAGGCCGGAACGTCCGTTAGTCTCATTGCAGCTTCCCCAAAGCTCTTTGCGGTTAGCATAGGTCGAAGCGTTGACCCCACAAAGCCGCCCTCCCATAACCAGCATCAATAGGGATCAAGACGTGTCCGAAGCCGCCAAACGCGAGAGTATGGAGTACGACGTGGTCATTGTCGGCGCGGGACCGGCGGGACTGGCGGCGGCCATCCGGTTGAAGCAGCTGGCGGCGGAAGCCGGGCGCGAGGTCAGCGTCTGCGTGCTGGAGAAGGGCTCGGAGGTCGGCGCCCACATTCTTTCCGGCGCGGTGATCGATCCCATCGGCATCGACCGGCTGATTCCGGACTGGCGCAAAAAGGATGCGCCGATCGACGCGCCCGTCACCGAAGACCACTTCTACTTCCTGGGGCCGGCCGGCAGCTTCCGCATCCCGAACTTCATCATGCCGCCGCTGATGAGCAATCACGGCAATTACATCGTCAGTTTAAGCAATCTCTGTAAGTGGCTGGGACAACAGGCAGAAGCGCTCGGCGTCGAAATCTATCCCGGGTTCCCGGCCGCCGACATTGTCTATGGCGAGAACGGCGAAGTGCGCGGCGTGGTGACGGGCGATCTGGGCGTCGCGCGCGACGGGCAGCATAAGGACTCCTACACGCCCGGCATGAACCTGCTGGGCAAGTACACCCTGTTCGCGGAAGGCGCCCGCGGCTCGCTCTCCAAAGTTCTCATCGCGCGGCTGGGGCTCCGCCAGAACCGGGAGCCGCAGAAGTATGGCATCGGCATCAAGGAGCTCTGGGAGCTGGCGCCCGAGAAGCACCGCCGCGGCATGGTCATGCACACCATGGGCTGGCCGCTCGACAATCGCACCGGCGGCGGGCTCTTCATGTACCATTTCGATAATAATCTCTGTGCCTTGGGTTTTGTGGTTCATCTGAATTATCAGAATCCGTATCTTTCGCCCTTCGACGAATTCCAGCGGGTGAAGATGCACCCCCGCATCCGGCCCTTTCTGGAAGGCGGCAAGCGCATCGGCTACGGCGCCCGCGCCATCCCGGAAGGCGGGCTGCAGTCGGTGCCGAAGCTCAGCTTCCCGGGCGGGGCGCTGATCGGGTGCGCGGCAGGGTTCGTGAACGTGCCTCGCATCAAGGGCAGCCACAACGCCATCCTCACCGGCATGATGGCAGCAGAGGCGGCCTTCCAGGCGCTGAGGGAAGGCCGCGCCAACGACGAACTCACAGACTACGAAGCGGCCTACCAGACCTCCGCCGTGCATCGCGACCTGAAGCGGGTGCGCAACGTCAAGCCGCTGTGGTCGAAGCTCGGCACCGTTCTCGGCGTGGCGGCGGGCGGTTTCGACATGTGGTGCAATCAGCTCTTCGACCTTAGCCTCTTCGGCACGCTGAAACACGGCAAGGCAGACTTTGCCACATTAAAGCCCGCCTCCGATTGCAAACCTATCGTCTATCCAAAGCCCGACGGTGTGATCACCTTCGACAAGCCTTCATCCGTGTTCCTGTCCAACACCAATCATGAGGAAGATCAGCCGGTTCACCTCAAGCTGAAGGATCCCTCCATCCCCATCCGCGTCAATCTGCCAAAATACGCCGAACCGGCGCAGCGTTATTGTCCGGCGCTGGTGTATGAGGTGGTCGAGGAGCCTTCAGGGCCCCGCTTCCAGATCAACGCGCAGAACTGCGTCCATTGCAAAACCTGCGATATCAAGGATCCGGAGCAGAACATCGTGTGGACCACCCCTGAAGGCGGCGGCGGCCCAAATTACGTGAACATGTGAGGTTCGATTTGCGCCTGTGCTTGAAGCCGCTCGCTGTGCTGGGCATCGCACTCAGTCTTGGTGCCTGCGCGGGACGCAATGCCGCCTCTGTCTCCGCAACACCCTCGGAGGCTGACGCTTACGGCAGCTATCTCGCGGGCCGGCTTGCGGCGAGCGAGCACGACGTGGGGGATGCCGCCAAGCTCTTCCGCGAAAGCCTGGCGTACGATCCAAACAATCCCGATCTCCTCAATCGCGCGCTGCTCTACACGGCGGGTGCCGGCAATTTGGACGAGGCCGCGAAGCTTGCCCAACGCGTGGTTGTCACAACGCCGGACGATCGTATCGCGCGACTGGCACTAGCGGTGGCGGCGATCAAGCGGCACGATTTCCGGGAAGCTCGCGAGCAGATCGACAAATCCGCCAAAGGGGCCTTCACGGCGCTCACCTTGTCGCTGCTCGATGCCTGGTCTGCGCAAGGGGAAGGCAATACCGATGCTGCCTTGGCTGCGCTGAAGGATGTCACGAGCGAAGGCGGGACGGCGGCGCTGCATACCTATCACCGTGCGCTCATTCTGGACCTCGCGGGACACGATCAGGAAGCCGATGCCGCGTATCGGGAGGCGCTCAAAATCGCGCCGAATAGCCCGCGCATGGTGGAAGCCTATGGCCGATTTCTCGAACGCAACGGCCGCGGTTCCGATGCCCAGGCGTTCTACGGCAAATACGCAAGCGATGCCGCCTTGCAGCCCGTGATCGATGCTGCCCGCGCGCGCCTTGCGGCGGGCCGGCCTGCCGAACGGCTGGTGCCCCGTCCGCAGGACGGCGCCGCGGAGGCTTTGTTTGGGATTGCGGCCTCACTGAGCGACGATGCCAGCGCGGATGTCGCGATCCTATATTTGCGGTTCGCCCTCTCCCTCGAGCCCGGCCTCGATCTTGCGAAAATCGTGCTCGCCGACAGGCTTGAGGCGATCAAAAAGTATGAGGACGCCATTGCCGCCTATCGCACCATCAGCGCGGATTCACCCTACCGCTTTGCGGCCGCGGTCCAGATCGCGGTCGATGAAAGCCGCCTCGATCACAATGACCAGGCCATCGCAGACCTCATCAGCCTCACGGCCGAACGCCCGAACGATCTGACGGCCTGGACAGCGCTGGGGGATGCCTACCGGACCGGCGAAAAATATGAACAGGCGGCACAAGCCTATGACCATGCCGTGAAGCTGGTGAATCCGGTTACGGAGAAGGATTGGCCTCTGTTCTATGCGCGGGGCGTGGCCGAAGAGCGGTCACATCATTGGGCGGAAGCCGAGCGCGACCTGCAATACGCGCTCAAACTGAGCCCGGCGCAACCGCAAGTGCTCAACTATCTTGGGTATAGTTGGGTCGACCAAGGCCGCAATCTGCCCGACGCCGTGATGATGCTGGAGAAGGCGCGTTCGCTCAGCCCCTATGACGGTTACATCACGGATAGCGTAGGATGGGCGTACTTCCGGCTGGGGCGCTATCAGGACGCGGCGAAGACGCTTGAGCAAGCGGTCCTCCTTGTGCCCGGCGATCCCACCGTCAACGAGCATCTTGGCGACGCCTACTGGATGACCGGCCGCAAGCTGGATGCGCAGTTCCAATGGAACCATGCGCTGGCATTCGGGCCGGACGAGAAACAGAAGGCTGCGATCGAAAAGAAACTGCAGTCCGGGCTGACCGCCACGGCGAAGAACGGCTGATCATGATCCGCGAGCTGGCGCCGGCCAAGGTCAATTTGTTCCTGCACGTGGGCGACAAGCGCCCCGACGGCTACCACGAACTGGAAAGCCTGGTGGTCTTCGCAAGTGCCGGTGACGAACTGACCTTCGAGGAAGCCGATGCGCTGTCGCTGCATGTCGAGGGCCCGTTTGCCGCAGGACTGGCTGAGGAGCCGGACAACCTGGTGCTACGTGCCGCGCGCCAGTTTGCAGCCTTCGCGCAAATCGAACCGAAGGTGCGCATTACGCTGACCAAAAATCTTCCGATTGCCTCGGGTGTCGGAGGAGGATCCAGCGATGTCGGCGCAACTCTTAGAGGACTCTCGCGCCTGTGGCCGGGCAAGCTTACGCTGCCGCAACTGTGGAACATCGGCCATGACCTTGGCTCGGACGTGCCGGTTTCGGTGCTGCCGGGCTGCTGGTGGATGACCGGCCGTGGCGAGCGCTTCGCGAGCGTGCCTGAAATTGGCACGCTCGACGCGCTGCTCGTCAATGCCGGGACCGCCGTGCCGACCGCAAGCGTCTACGCCAAGCTGAAAGAGCGGAGCGGGACCGGCCGCATGACCAAGCCGCAGCGTTTCGCCACAATTGGGCAGCTGTCAGAGTATCTCCATCGGGCGCGCAACGATCTGGAGGCGCCAGCGCGCACGCTGTGCCCAGCCATCGACGAGGAGCTGGCGGCCCTGAACCGTACCAATCCGTTGCTCGCACGCATGTCGGGGAGCGGCGCCACTTGTTTTGCGCTCTATCCGGATGCCGCGAGCGCAGGCATGGCGGCTGAAACGACCTCGCGAGAGCATCCCGGATGGTGGATCGCGCCCACCAAGCTCAACTTCGGCCGGAAGTGGGAGTTTCAGTAGCCACGGCTGACGCAGAATTCCGCAACGCTGATCAGCGCTTGGCGAATTTCATGCGGTGGCACAGCGGCCAGGGCAGCGATCGCCATGCGGGCATGATGGTGTGCGAGCGCCCGGGTCTCATCCAAAGCGCCGGTTTCATCGATAATCGCGATGGCGCGCTTCAAATCGCCGTCATGCTGCACGCCGTCCTCGATCGCGCGATGCCAGAATTCTTTCGCCGCTTCGCTGGCGCGCTCATGGGCAACGATCACAGGATGGGTCACTTTTGCTTCGCGGAAATCATCGCCGACGGATTTGCCCATTTGTACCTGGCGGCCTGAATAATCGAGCGCGTCGTCGATCAGCTGAAATGCTATTCCGAGATGATGGCCGAAGGCGCGCATGGCGCTGGTGAACTCGCGAGGTGCGTTGCCAATCATGGCGCCTGCCTCGGCTGCCGCGGCAAACAGAGCGGCGGTTTTGGCGGCGATGATGCGCAGATACTCCTCGCGCGTGGTGGCGAGATTGTTGACGGAGCGCAGCTGCAGCACCTCCCCTTCGGCGATGACTGCGGACGCATTGGCGAGCACGTCCAGCACTCCAACATCGCCGGCCTCCACCATCAGCTGGAAGGCGCGGCTGAACAGGTAGTCCCCCACCAGAACACTCGACTTGTTGCCCCAGACCACATTCGCGGCGATTTTTCCGCGCCTCAGTGCGCTAACATCCACAACGTCGTCGTGTAGCAAGGTCGCGGTGTGAATGAATTCGACCGCGGCCGCGAGTTTGGCGTGCGCGGTCCCGCGGTAGCCGTTCAGCCGCGCGGCGGCGATGGTGAGCAGCGGCCTCAGCCGCTTCCCGCCGGAATCCACCAAATGGCGCGCCAAGTCCGGGATGAGCGGCACGGCGCTGCCAATCCGCTCGTGCACCAAGCGGTCCACTGCGGCCATATCTGCAGGGACCAGGCTGTGCAGCCAGTCTATTGGATTGTCGCGGTCCAGAATGCGGGCTTCGGCTGTTTGCATGCGGGCTCTTCTTGCCGGCTGTGCGGCTCTTTGCGACATTAGTGACGGGCGGCGACGGGTCAAGCGAGCGGAATCCGCACACCCATGGCAAGGCCGGCATGCGCGAAGTTCTCAAAAGCAACAACGTCGTGGAACTGAATTTTGCGGAGGTGATGCTGAGGGACGCTGGCATCGACTGCGTGGTGCTGGACACGCATATGAGCATCCTGGATGGCAGCATGGTCATCATCCCCCGGCGGCTCATGGTGTCCGATGAGGATGAGACTCGCGCTCACGCCATTCTGGAAGAGGCTCTGGCTGCGCGCCCCGAATGGGCGTGAGCGAAACCACGGAGGATGCGTTTCTGAACGGCCGGCTGCGGGTGCGGCAGTTCGCGCGTGGCTTCCGCTCAGGCCTCGATGCCGTGATGCTCGCTGCCGCGGTTCCAGCGCAGAGCGGCGAGAGTGTCTTGGAATTGGGCAGCGGGGCAGGGGTCGCGGGCCTGTGTCTCGCCGCGCGTGTGCCGAATTGCACCATCCTCGGCGTGGAAATCGATGCTGATCTTGTTGCGCTGGCCAACGAGAACGCTGCCGCGAACGGCATGACCGGGCGGGTGCGGTTTGTGCGAGCGGATGTGCTTAATTTTCCCGCAGAACTGCGCACGCAATTCGATCATGTGCTGTGCAATCCTCCATTTCACGATTCAAAGGGCGAGGCATCGCCGGATGCACGACGTGCGCAGGCACTCCAGGATTTCGGTGAACTCTCGCAGTGGCTGCAAACCGGCATCAAGCGCACCGCCTCGGAGGGCACATTTACGGTCATTCTGCGGGCAGACCGTCTTAGGATAGCGCTTGAGGCGCTGCCGCAGGAGGGGATCGCGGTGTTTCCACTCTGGCCGAAACGCGATGCACCAGCTAAGCGCGTCATTATCCAGTTGCACCGCGGCCAGCGAACGCCACTCGCGCTGCTCCCCGGCCTCCTCTTGCATGAGGAGAATGGCCGCTACACGGCGGAAGCAGATGCGATCTTACGCGGCAGCGGCTCTCTCGATCCACGTCTGCCCTAAGCTGCACGTCCCGCGACCCGATGGAGAAAATGCACATACGCCATCGCGGCATCGTCCATGCCGAACAACGCAGGATTGGTGCTCTCCACCAGCATAAACTCATCGGGTGCGTGCGCGCCGGTACCATAGCCCATGCCGAAATGACCCGCCGGGAGGTTGAGCGGCGGCCCTGTGAAGACCACACCAGGCCACGAGCCCGGGCTGCGTGGGATCATGGTAGGAGGATGGCCGAGGGCGCGATAGGTTGCCACCTCTGCCGCAATGATCGTGCTGTTCTCGTCGGTTTCTGTGGGATCGTAGCCGCCGGTGACGTTCACCTCGATGTCCTCGTAACCTTTGTTCTGGAGATATGCCTTGAGTTTCGCTGTGGCTTCCGCGCGAGTCTGGTTCGGCACCAGGCGGCAATCGACCTTCGCTACGGCCCGGCCGGGTAGAATGGTTTTGCCGCCCGGCCCGGTATAGCCCGCGACCAGGCCTTCGATGTTGATCGTTGGTTGCGAAGCAAGACGCTCCATCGCCTGCTCGTAGGGCAGGTCGCCGATCCAGTGCGACACGTGGAGTTCCTTCATCATCTCGCTTTCCGGATTGGCGCGGGAATTCGCCGCGATGAGATCTCTTTGATGTTGAGTGAGTGCGCGGACATTGTCGTACCAGCCATCGACCGCGATCCTGTTCCCATCCGGTGAAACGAGGCTTTGCAGCGCTTCGACGAGATGCCATGCCGGGCTGTCCACCGCCGCCTTGAGGCTGGAGTGAATGTCCTGCGTGGGCCCGCGACCCCACAGCTTTCCGCTCGACACCAGCTCCAATTCGATAATGCCTTTCGCCCCAAGCGTGATTTCCACGCTGCCAGTCGGCCCTTGGCTTTGCGACGGCATGAACACGCCCGCCGCCTTTTTCATCGCGGCCAGAATGTCAGGCCGGTGCACGATCTCCGCGAAATGCGGCGAGCCGATTTCCTCTTCGCCTTCCGCCACCAGCACAAGGTTGACGGGAAGCCTGCGGCCTGCCGCCTGCATCGCGTGCAATGCTGCGAGGAAGGTGGCTTCCGGCCCCTTCTGATTGGTAGCGCCACGGCCGACGAGAATCGTACCGAAGCCGGGCTTCGAAACCAGCCGCCCTTCCAGCGGCGGGGAGGACCATTCCTTGGGGTCGAACTGCTTCACGTCATACATGAAGTAGAGGCCCAGCGTGGTGGGGGCGCCGGCGTCCAGCGTGGCGAACACCCCGGGCACGCCGCTGGTCGGCACGATCTCCACGTGTTGAAAGCCCGCAGCCTTGGCGAGCTCCGCCATGTATCGTGCGCCTTCCTGCGTGTTGCGGCCCTCCGCCGCGATAGAAGGGAGTGCGATCCAGTCCTGCAGCCGCTTCACCGAGGCGGCATGCTGCGCGGCGACGGCTTCGCGGACCCTGTTCGCATCCGCCGCTGCCATCCCGGAGCCGCCCATCGCCAGCAGCGCCGCGATTGCTGCCCCGCCCAGCATCACCTCCCGCCGATCCGTTCCGAATTCGCTGTTCATGGAAGTCTCCCGCTCACGCCATCGCCACATCTACCACAACGAAGCCTTCCTTGCGCGCCGCTTCCGCAAGGCGATCGTCCAGCGTCACCAGTTCAAGAGAGGACGGCCGCCCGTCCGCGGCCACAAAGGCCGCGGCTAGCTGCAGCGCATCGGCAGCCCGTAGCGGATGTACGCGCAGGAAGCGGATTGCGGTTTCTCGCAACGATTCTCCCGGTTCGATCTCGTCCCAACCGGCCGAGAGTCGTTCGAGCTCCCGAAAGGCAGTCTGCGCGGCGTCTGAATCAAGGGTGCCCTCTAGCCGTCGCCGGGTCAGAGCGGACACGCATTCGACCTTTGACGACCACCACGCCACGATGTCGGAATCATCGTTGACCAACTTGGTTAGAGACTGCGTCGCTGGCTCTGCCATCAGCAACGGCACGAGCGCAGATGTATCCCAGAACCTCAACGCCCGTTTCGCCGCTCCTCAAGGACAGCCTCAACCAACGACACACCTTCCGGCAGGCGCGGCAATTCCTTCTTAAAAAAGTCGGGCGGAAGTTTCGCGCGCCG
This sequence comes from Alphaproteobacteria bacterium, assembly GCA_019242395.1. GTDB lineage: Bacteria > Pseudomonadota > Alphaproteobacteria > Micropepsales > Micropepsaceae > Rhizomicrobium. The sequence goes on from JAFAVP010000092.1 coordinate 19,012, forward strand.
GGGGCGAATGACGCCCTTGCGTATAAGACGGGCGAGACGGTCATCATCGGACTCGCTGTCGGTCCTGGCAACAGGCTCCAACCGCGCGACTGGCCGCCCGCGATCCAGGATCAAAACCGGCGAGCCGTTGGCAAGACCGTCGATCAATGCGCTAAGATTGTTTTTCGCTTCGGTTATGCTGGCCGTTTTCATCTGGCTATAATAGCCTGAACGATCAGACCATTCAAGCTAGATCAGCCCTTGG
>JAFAVP010000264.1 GCA_019242395.1 Alphaproteobacteria bacterium
ATCTCCTTCGAAGTCGTCAGCGATGAGTTCCCTGAGATGGAACGGGAGGCGCTGGAGATCGCGAGCTGGGGCGACAACGTGTATGTCAAGATCCCGGTGACCAACACGCGTGGGGATCCGAGTCACCACCTCGTGCGCCGCCTCGCAGCTCGGGGCACGAAGGTCAACGTCACGGCCCTCATGACCCTGACCCAGGTGCGAGAGGTGGCCGCCGCCCTGCATCCCGAAGTAGCGAGCTACGTATCGGTCATGGCGGGGCGCATCGCCGATACGGGCGTTGACCCCGTGCCGCTGATGGCGGCTGCTGTGGAGATGCTGCATAGCAAGCCACGGGCAGAGCTGATCTGGGCGAGTCCGCGGGAGTTGCTCAATATCTTCCAGGCTGACCGGATCGGCTGCCATATCATCACGGCAAGCGCGGACATTCTCACCAAACTGTGTCTCGTCGGACGCAGCCTCGAAGCCTACTCGCTCGAGACGGTGCAGATGTTTCACACGGACGCGTTGGCCGCCGGAATCACGCCATGCCGGTAGGTCCACCACCGCAACGGGAGCTCTGAACTCATGCCGGTAGCCTCACGCGTTGCCCTGGCGCCGCTCGGCCTCGAAGAGCGTGCCCGCCCCGGAGCAGTCCCGCTGCAGCGGCCGGGTATTCTGATTGCCTATCTGGGCCCACACGCCAGGCAGCTCCTGCGCTTCATACTGATCGGCGCAACGCTTACGGCACTCAACCTGTGCGTGCTCTACTGGCTGCGTACCCGGCTGCATCTGTACGATCCAATCGCTGTGAGTGCCATGTACTTCGCTGGGGCGCTGGTGCATTTTACGGCTCATCGCTTCATCACCTACGAGGCGCAGGATCGTCCGGTGCTGCCACAGGGCGCCCGCTACGCCTTCATGTTGGTCTGGAACTTCCTGGTGCTGCAGGCGCTGCTCGCGGCCGCGGCCAGCTTGTCATGGTGGCCCTATGTGGCCGTGATACTTTCGACGGGCTGCAACATGGTGTTCAACTTCCTGTTCATGACGCACGTCGTCTTCGCCAGGACACGCATCCGGTGACTCTCGAGACTCAACCGAACTATTCGCCCGCTGTCCTCGGACAGGCCGAGGCCAGCCGCGCCGCCGCGGCGTTACTTCCTTTGCTTCCAAAGAATGTCGTGGCGATCCTGCGCGAACGTGGCGTAACACGAGGATCGGTGCTGCTCTTGGCTGACTGCCCGCCCCGGCTGCGGCTGCGCGAGCACCCTCTGGAGCTGCGCGTGACCGGTGGCAGCGTGGCGGACGGGCCGGCCTTGCTCAGTCACGCTCACTTTGATGCCATCGTCGTCATGCTCGAGCGCAGCCAAGAGTTCGAGCGGACGCTGCGTCGATTTGCGGCGTGTCTTGCGCCGGGTACGCTGTTGGTGGCGACTCTTCCTGGCGCTTCCGGCTACCGCAAGCTGCTGGGGGAAGTGGCGGAGGCATCGCCGAACTCAGATGGTGCGCCCAGCCACGATCGCGAGTCAGCGCATCTCGCGCTCCTGCGAGCCGGCTTCGAGTCGGTCTGGGCGCATTCTCATCGAGCCACACTGTGTGTGTCGGCGCGCCGCGCGCCGCAGAGAGCCGAACGCCTCTGCTCCATCGTGGTGCCGGTTTTCAACGAGAAGCGCACCTTCCCTGAGTTGATGCGCCGGTTGCTCGCAAAACGGCTCGATCATCTCGGACTCGAGCGGGAGATCATCCTGGTGGAGAGCAACTCCACCGACGGCACGCGGGAGCTGGTTGCCGGCTTCGAGAACACCCCGCCAGTGAGGATCCTCTGGCAGGCACGTCCGCGCGGCAAGGGTCACGCCGTGCGGGCCGGGTTCGCCGCGGCCCGCGGCGACATCGTCATGATCCAGGATGCCGATCTGGAATACGACCTGGACGACTATGATGCGCTGCTGGAGCCTCTGCTCAGGGACCAGGCGGCCTTCGTGCTCGGCTCACGCCACAGCGGCCGCGTCCGCATGCGCAGGTTCACCGACCAGCGCGTGCTCGGTGAAGTCTGCAACGCCGCGCACCTGCTCTTTACCGCGGTCATCAACATTCTGTACGGGCAACGCTTGAAGGACCCGTTCACCATGTTCAAGGTGCTGCGTCGCGACTGTCTGCACGGCCTGCGTTTCGAATGCGACCGCTTCGACTTTGATCATGAGCTGCTCATCAAGCTGCTGCTGAAGGGCTACCGTCCCGTGGAAGTCCCGGTCAACTACCGCTCGCGCTCCTTCAAGCAGGGCAAGAAGATCCGCTTCTTCCGGGATCCACCGGGGTGGCTCGCGGCCGATTTCAAGTACCGCCTGCAACGATTGCGTCCGCACTTCGACTGAGGGGAATGCGAGCGAGGACCGAGACGCCGACGATGAACATGATCAACTCGAGGAACAAGCGTGGGAAAGCGAGCACCGAGAGCCCTCCATGCCCCTCGAAGGGCTGGGTAAGCTGGTAGGGCCAGAAACCGATCAGTGTGTAGGCGGCGAGGAGCAGGTACGCGCGCCCACGAGCCCCGACGGCCAGCAGATGGCGCACCATCAATCCCACCGGCAGCCACCACAACACGAAGTGATAAGTGGCCGTTCCCGGAGCCAGCAACAAGGCGACGATGCCCAGCAAACCAATCGTCGCGCCGAGCGGCGGCTCACGGTCAGGCGGGCGCGGTGCCCGCCAGAGCCTGAACAAGCTCACGGCACTGATGAGCAGAATGACCGACTTGATGAGCAGGACGCCGAAGGGCTGCAGGCCTGGAGCGGTAAACCACGGCCAGGGGTTGCGCACTGCATCCGGTATGAACAACAGACCCAACAAAGTATCGAAAGACTGCACAGTGGCGCTGAGGGGCAGGCCCAGGTGACCGCTCAGGTGCTCGCCCAGCACGGTCTGCAGAAAGACCCGGTGTACGGTAAGGCCCATCGTGAGCACCGAAAGAAGCAGAATGCTGCCGATGGCAAGCACCGCTCCGAGGAGCACGCGCCACTGCCGAAGCGCGCCAAGACACAGCACGATGAGGATCGGGTAGTACTTGATCGGTACGAACAGGCCCAGCAGCGCGCCCGCCAGCAGCGGCCTGCCTCGCTGCCAAGCATAGTAGCCAGCAATGCAGAGCGTGGCCATGAGGATGTAGGGTTGGCCAAGTCGCATTCCATTGCTGATCCCGATTCCCGCAAGTAGAACGAAGACGGCCGCATCGAGGGTGCTCCAGGCCAACACGCGTGCGAGCAACAGGACGGCCGCCGCGAGCGCGAGGATGCTCACCAGCGTGACGACCCGTTGAGCCTGCAGGGGTGCGAGAGAGGTCAGTGGAATGAGAAGCAGTGCAGTCGGAGGCGGAAACGGCGTGAACTGACCGAGGGAGTTGATGCCCTGTGCCCGGATCTGCTGCTGAAACCACGCATCATCATAGAGCCGCTCGACCCGATCACCCGCGACGACGATGCGGGCGGCCGTGAAGTAGTTCGGGAAATCACTGACGATACGCGACCAGGCCGG